>NZ_DASYHB010000088.1:0-26938 GCF_035999185.1 Ensifer sp.
TGGCCAGCTTGAAGAACAGATCCGCTCGCTCAACGGGCGTATCGAGGAAATGAGCTTCCAGCTCCTGCAGATGCAGGAACAGATCCGGAAGTTCCAGGAGGACAACGAATTCCGCTTCCAGGATCTGGAAAGCGGCAAGGCCTCCCCGAAGAAGAGCGGCGCGCTTCAGACGCCGAAGACCAGCGATCAGGCGTCCGTCACCCCGGGGGTGACGGATAGCCATACCATGGCGCCGGCCGCTGGCGGCAACGACATGGCGTCCTCGGGAACGACGCTGGGCGGAAATCCGGGCTCCGGCACTGCGGCTGCACCGTCGACGCTTGGCCAGATCGTCTTCGACGAAAACGGCAATCCGGTCGCAGCGACGACCGATGCGCAGCCTGGCGCGAACGCCACGCTTCCCGGCGTCCAGACGCCTGATAACGGTGGCCTGAACAGCAATCCCGGCAGCCAGACGGCGTCGCTCGACAATCCCGGCGATCTCTACCAGTCGGCTTACGGTCACGTCCTTTCGGGCGACTACAGCACGGCTGAACAGGAGTTTGGCGACTATCTCGCCGCTTTCCCGAAGGGCGACAAGGCGGCCGATGCGAGCTTCTGGCTCGGCGAAGCCCAGTACTCGCAGGGCAAATACAGCGATGCCGCCAAGACGTTCCTCAACGCGCACCAGGCCCACGGCAAATCGCCCAAGGCACCGGAAATGCTGTTGAAGCTCGGCATGTCGCTGGGAGCCCTCGACAACAAGGAAACGGCTTGCGCGACGCTGCGCGAGGTCAACAAGCGCTATCCCAAGGCCTCGCCAGCGGTGAAGGCAAAGGTGACGAGCGAGCAGAGCCGCTTTGGCTGCTGAGGCTCTAACGCCGATCGCCGTTGTCGACACGGCAAAACGATTTCTTTCATCCTTCGAAAGGCCAGCTCGCATCCTTGTCGCCGTGTCCGGCGGAAGCGACTCGAAGGGACTGCTTCTCGCCCTGCATGAGGCGATCGAGGCTACCGGGCCAAACGACTTCTCTCTGGTCGCCTGCACCGTCGATCACGCCCTGAGGTCGGAATCGGCCGAGGAGGCGCGGAGTGTCGCAGCGTTCTGCACAACGCTCGGCGTCGCGCACGTGACGATGCGGTGGGACGGGCCGAAGCCGGAAACCGGCATCCAGGCCGCGGCGCGCGAAGCGCGGTATCGGTTGCTTGCCGCCGCCGCTGAGCGGCTCGACGCCGGCTGCATCGTCACCGGCCATACCAGCGATGACCAGCGCGAAACGATCTTGATGCGGCTGCAGAGAGGGGAAGGGCCCGGCGCTGCCGGCATGGCGACGGCCACCCTTTATGACCGCCGCCTCTGGGTGCTGCGCCCATTTCTGGGTCTCGATCGCGCGGCCATCCGCGCCTTCCTTGACGCACGACAGGTCGACTGGTTCGACGATCCGAGCAATGCCAATGCCCGTTTCGAGCGGGTGCGCGCGCGGGCCGAGCTTGCGCGTTCACCGCCAAACAGCGTCGGCGCCTGGGATGCCAGATCCCGGGCCCGATCGTCGGCAAATGCGGCAGACGTGCTTGGCCGCGATGTCCGGGTCCACGAGAAATTGGTCGCGGAGTTCCCGCTCGCTGGTCAGTGGCGGGACATCGACTGGCAGCGTGCACTGCTTGCGCTTGTTGCCGTGCTCGGCGGGCGCTCGCATCTGCCAGCGGCCGAGACTGTGGAGCGGATTGTGCATTTCCTGGAACGGGTGGAGCCCGGTCGGCTGACGGCCGGGGGCGTCGTCTTCGACCGGCGATCGACCGGTATCTACCTCTATCGCGAGGCGCGGGGCCTGAAAGAGTTGACGTTGAATGCAGGCGAGGTCGGCCTGTGGGATGGTCGGTTCGTTGTGCGCAATGGTGGACATCAGTCCATTTCAGTCACGGCCGAGGGCGGGCGAGGGCCACAACAGCAGAGACTTATTGCCGCAGGTCTGCCACCGGGCGTTGCCGGTCGCGCGTCGCTCTCGGCGCCGATTATCCTGTCTGAGAACGGCGAAAACGTCGCATCCGTCACAATCGAGCCGCGGATCGGGCTTTACGACACCTTTTTGCCCGCTTTCGACAGGATCATGGCCGACAGGATCGCCGGATTGTTCGGACGACAGCGATATCTTCCGCCGCCGGTTCACGATCTA
The DNA here is from genome assembly GCF_035999185.1 of Ensifer sp. Lineage (GTDB taxonomy): Bacteria > Pseudomonadota > Alphaproteobacteria > Rhizobiales > Rhizobiaceae > Ensifer. The sequence continues at coordinate 2,154 of NZ_DASYHB010000088.1, forward strand.
TTGACAGAAATGGAACGGTAGCCGGCGGTTTGCCTTGGCAATGCGTCACCAGAACCCTATGTTAGGGAGCAAGACAGCGGCCCGCGAAATGCGCGGGTCGTGACAGGTTCCGGGGAGTTCGATGAACCCTAATTTTCGTAATCTTGCCCTTTGGGCAATCATAGCGCTTTTGCTGATCGCGCTGTTCAGCATGTTTCAGCAGCCGACCGAGCGCACCGGCTCGCGCGAGATTCCGTTCTCGCAATTCCTGAAGGACGTGGATGCGAGCCGCGTTAAGGAAGTCGTGATCACCGGCTCGAAAGTGATCGGCAGCTATTCTGAAAGCGGCGCAACATTCCAGACCTACGCGCCATCCGTTGATACGGCGCTCACCGAGCGCCTCGAAGCCAAGGATGTGACGGTCACGGTTCGCCCGGAAACCGACGGTTCGTCCGGCTTCCTCAGCTATATCGGCACGCTTCTTCCGATGCTTCTGATCCTCGGTGTCTGGCTGTTCTTCATGCGCCAGATGCAGGGCGGTTCGCGCGGTGCCATGGGCTTTGGCAAATCCAAGGCCAAGCTTCTGACGGAAGCGCATGGCCGCGTGACGTTTGACGATGTTGCAGGTGTCGACGAGGCCAAGCAGGACCTCGAGGAAATCGTTGAATTCCTGCGCGATCCGCAGAAGTTCCAGCGCCTTGGCGGTCGCATTCCGCGCGGCGTTCTGCTCGTCGGTCCTCCCGGTACCGGTAAGACGCTGCTCGCCCGCTCGGTTGCCGGCGAAGCCAATGTGCCGTTCTTCACCATTTCCGGTTCCGACTTCGTCGAAATGTTCGTCGGTGTCGGTGCCAGCCGTGTGCGCGACATGTTCGAGCAGGCCAAGAAGAATGCGCCTTGCATCATCTTCATCGACGAAATCGACGCCGTCGGTCGCCATCGTGGCGCCGGTCTTGGCGGCGGTAACGACGAACGCGAACAGACGCTCAACCAGTTGCTGGTCGAGATGGACGGTTTCGAAGCCAACGAAGGCATCATCCTGATCGCGGCGACCAACCGTCCTGACGTTCTCGATCCGGCGCTGCTGCGTCCGGGCCGTTTCGACCGTCAGGTCGTCGTGCCGAACCCGGATATCAACGGCCGCGAACGCATCCTCAAGGTGCACGTCCGCAACGTGCCGCTGGCGCCGAATGTCGACCTCAAGGTTCTCGCCCGTGGTACGCCCGGCTTTTCCGGTGCCGACCTCATGAACCTTGTCAACGAGGCCGCCCTGATGGCCGCCCGCCGCAACAAGCGTCTTGTCACCATGCTCGAGTTCGAGGATGCCAAGGACAAGATCATGATGGGCGCGGAGCGTCGCTCGTCGGCCATGACCGAGGCTGAGAAGAAGCTGACCGCCTACCACGAAGCCGGTCACGCCATTCTTGCGCTCAACGTTCCTTCGGCCGACCCGCTGCACAAGGCGACGATCATTCCGCGCGGTCGTGCGCTTGGCATGGTCATGCAGTTGCCGGAAGGCGACCGCTACTCGATGAGCTACAAGTGGATGGTCTCGCGGCTTGCCATCATGATGGGCGGACGCGTTGCCGAAGAACTGACCTTCGGCAAGGAAAACATTACCTCTGGCGCATCGTCCGACATCGAGCAGGCCACCAAGCTTGCCCGCGCGATGGTGACGCAGTGGGGCTTCTCCGACCAGCTCGGACAGGTATCCTACGGTGAGAACCAGCAGGAAGTGTTCCTCGGTCACTCCGTGGCGCAGCAGAAGAACGTGTCGGAAGCGACCGCCCAGAAGATCGACAACGAAATCCGTCGTCTGATCGATGAGGCCTACGAGACCGCCCGCAAGATCCTGACCGAGAAGAACCACGAGTTCGTGGCGCTTGCCGAGGGACTGCTCGAATACGAGACCCTGACGGGCGAAGAGATCAAGGCGCTGATCCGCGGTGAAAAGCCGGCGCGTGACCTTGGCGACGACACGCCGCCACATCGTGGCTCGGCCGTTCCTTCGGCCGGTGCCAAGAAGGAAGGTCCGGCTGGCGGCAAGGGCGAAGAATCCGAAGGTGGGTTCGAGCCGCAGCCGCAGTAAGCGACATCTCCTGGCAATGCAAAAGAGCCGCCGTTCCTTGAGTGGAGCGGCGGTTTTTCGTTGGCAGATTGTCGGCTGGCATTTGGTAACGGGATGTAATGATTTCTGATGCTAGGCTCGCTGCCGTTTGCTGCGCTTTTGTGTCAAAGAAGACAAATGTATTTGCGATCTGAGGCCAAAGCCTGGCCCGAAGATCCAGAGCCTGCGGCAACCGCCGATATGAAATGAGGTCCGGTCCATGAAACCCAGTCGCGCACCCCGCAGACAGGCGAAGCTGGCAAAGCCAGCGCTGACCCGGCAGAACGATGGAGCTCCTATGAAGCGAAAGTATTTCGGCACCGACGGTATCCGCGGCCAGTCCAACATGTTTCCGATGACGCCGGATCTGGCGATGCGGGTCGGCATTGCCGTGGGCACGATCTTTCGCAACGGCGCCCACCGTCACCGGGTGGTGATCGGCAAGGACACGCGTCTTTCGGGTTACATGCTTGAAAACGCCATGGTGGCGGGTTTCACGGCAGCCGGCCTCGACGTCTTCCTGCTTGGCCCGATCCCGACGCCGGGTGTCGCCATGCTCACGCGCTCGCTGCGCGCCGATATCGGCGTGATGATCTCCGCCTCGCACAATCCGTTCCAGGACAACGGCATCAAGCTGTTCGGTCCTGACGGCTACAAGCTTTCCGACGACATCGAGGAAAAGATCGAGGCTCTGCTCGACCAGGACTTCTCGGGCCAGCTGGCGAAATCGGAAGACATCGGCCGGGCCAAGCGCGTCGATGGCGACATCTATCGCTACCTGGAGCATGCCAAGCGGACGCTGCCGCGCGATGTCACGCTGCAAGGCCTGAGGATCGCCATCGACTGCGCCAATGGTGCCGCCTACAAGGTCGCGCCGACAGCGCTTTGGGAACTGGGTGCTGAAGTCGTCACCATCGGGACCGAGCCTAACGGCACCAACATCAATCTCGATTGCGGCTCCACCCATCCCGGCGCCCTTTCGAAGAAGGTGCACGAAGTGCGGGCCGATATCGGCATCGCGCTTGATGGCGACGCCGATCGTGTGCTGATCGTCGACGAGAACGGCACGGTCATCGACGGTGACCAGCTGATGGCCGTCATCGCCGACAGCTGGGCGGAAGACGGCATGCTGCGCGGCGGCGCCGTTGCCGCCACCGTCATGTCCAACCTTGGCCTCGAACGCTACCTCAAGGGCCGCGGCATCGATCTGCGCCGCACCAAGGTCGGCGACCGCTATGTCGTCGAGCAGATGCGCCAGGACGGTCTGAATGTCGGCGGCGAGCAGTCGGGTCATATCGTGCTCTCCGATTTCGGCACGACCGGCGATGGCCTCGTGGCGGCGCTGCAGATCCTTGCGGTCATCAAGCGCCAGGGCAGGGCGGTGAGCGAGGTTTGCCACCGCTTCGAGCCAGTGCCGCAGATACTGAAGAACGTTCGTGTTTCCGCGGGCAAGCCGCTCGAAGACGCCACGGTGCGTCAGGCAATCGCCGACGCGGAATCGGAACTTGCCAAGTCCGGCCGCCTGCTGATCCGTCCCTCCGGCACCGAGCCGCTGATCCGCGTGATGGCGGAAGGTGATGACCGCGGTCAGGTGGAGCGCATCGTCGACGAGCTGGTCAACGTTATCGGCAGCGCGCGAAACGCAGCCTGAGACCTGAAGCGATCGAATTCCCTCCAGGGCCGGTGCTATGCACCGGCCTTTTTTGTCGCCGTCATTTGCCGCAGCCTCCGCTTTGGGCGGAACTCTTCTGGCCGTCCGAGGGCGGTTTAGCGCGTTGTCCTGTCGAATTATTTAGGGGAGTCTCACGAAGTCTGACGGCCCCAAAGTAAAGGGATGCGACAACCGCAGGAATACGCTGAGTTCTTAACAATCTCGGTAAACGTTTGTAGTTAATCGGAACTTAACCTTTCCTCCTCATTATCCATAACCAATAACGGGATTTGGGCACCGGTTTCATGGTGAGCCAAGCAACGGACTATATTGGAGTGGGCCATGAAGAGAATTTTGAGTGGCGTTGTTGCGATCTTGCTCAGCGGCACTGCAGCCTTTGCTGCGGACGTCTATCAACCGCCTATGGAACCGGTGCCGGAGCAGCCGGTCGAGGTCATCCAGACGAGCGGCTGGTACCTGCGCGGCGACGTCGGCTATGCTTGGAACAACCTGCGCGGTGCGAATTTCTACCAAGGGGGGCCGGGCGGCTCGATCGCGAATTTCGAAACGGCTGAAATCGACGATTCCTGGGTCGTTGGTGCCGGTGTCGGTTACCAGTTCAACAACTACTTCCGTGCCGACGTCACGGCCGACTATTGGGGCAGCGCCGACTTCAACGGCTCGACGCTCGGCAACTGCGGCAGCTTCCCGGGCCCGTGCCGGTCGCGCGACGTTACCTCGGTTTCCGCCTGGAGCCTGATGGCCAACGCCTATGTCGACATCGGCACCTATGGCGCCTTCACCCCTTATGTCGGTGCCGGTATCGGTGCGACGCACGTCAAGTGGGACAAGCTGCGCAACACCAGCTGCGAAATCGGCAACCCCGGTAACTGCGACCCGACAACGGGCCACGATGGCGAGAGCAAGTGGCGCTTCACCTACGCGCTCATGGCCGGTACGGCGATCGACCTGACCTGCAACCTCAAGGCCGACGTCGGCTACCGCTTCCGTCAGGTCGATGACGGCGACATGTTCGGCTATGCCAACGGCGGCGGTCCGGGCTTCGACAAGGGCTTCTACATCCACGAGGCGCGCGCCGGTCTGCGCTACTCCTTCGGCAACGTCTGCGAAGTGCCCTACGAGCCAGAGCCGATCGTCTACAAGTGATCGACCTCGACATGATCATGCAAAAGGCCACCTTCGGGTGGCCTTTTTCGTTGCCGGCAATCTTTGCGCGTTTGTTAATGGGCATGGTTAACCGCAGGTTAACCAGTCGCTGCCAATAGTTAACGCTGAACGAAGCGGTGGCGGCATGGCTGTCCCGCCAATGGCAGTGGCGAAAGGGCATGGACATGGATTGGCGAAACGGGCTCTGCGGGGCCGCTTTTGGTGCCGGCCTGCTCCTCTCCGGATCGGCGCTTGCAGCCGACGAAGATCTTCTGAACGCCCCGGAAATCACCATCGAAAAGGAAGCGGCCGGCGCCAGCGCGATCTATCTGCGCGGTGATATCGGCTATGCGCCGTGGCGTGGAGAGGGCGATCCCTACTACCGCACTTTCGATGCGGGCAGCTACAGCAGCGTGCCCTTCGATAACGCCCGTTTCGACAAGCCGTTTTCGGGTTCGCTCGGCGTCGGCTACCAGTTCACCGACACGTTTCGCGCCGACCTGACAGCCGAGTACTTCGAGGGCCGGTTCAACGGCTCGTCATCCTCTGCCAATCCCTGCGCCGGGCAGGGGGCGGGCACGTCCTGCGCCTTCTCGACCGGGGCTGATTACTCAGCCCTTGGCTTGATGGCGAACGCCTATGTCGATTTCGGCACGCTTGCCGGCTTCACGCCCTATGTTGGTGCTGGCCTCGGTGCGACCCGTCTCAACTGGGACACGGCGATCGAGAGGGCCAGCTGCGTCGGTGCCGCTTGTGCCGGTACGCCGGCTTCGAACTCCTACGAAGGACGCGACAGCTGGCGCTTCACCTATGCGCTGATGGCCGGCGTCTCCTACGATCTCAGCGAGCAGCTGAAGCTCGACGTCGGCTATCGCTATTCTCACATCGGCGATGGCGAAATGTTCGGCTTTGGCGCCGAAGCATTGGCCGGCGCACGGGGCGACAAGGGTTTTGACGACGGGTTGTCCCGCCACGAGATCCGCGCGGGTCTGCGCTTCTCCTTCTGAAGCGTTCAAGCGCCCGATTGCAGCCGTAATCCCGCATAACGCAGCGTTGGGAAGGTTTTCGCGTTACAATGCCGCCTGTCGGTTGCCCGCAACAAATGGTCGCCGGCGTCCGTCCGTCTTTGCGGATCTTGCCTGTGACGCCATAAATTTTCTCGATTGCGACAAAGCGCTTGACTTCCTGTCCCGCTCACAATATCTCCGGCGGCGGGACACCCTTCCCCAACGAAGGGCTATCTATCTGGAAGGATAGCACATGGCAAAGCCTGCACAGCCGGACCTCCGTCCGAACAACACCCATTTTTCTTCTGGCCCTTGCTCGAAGCGCCCCGGTTGGTCGCTCGATGCTCTCTCCGATGCTCCGCTCGGTCGTTCGCACCGCGCCAAGATCGGCAAGACGAAGCTGAAGCAGGCCATCGATCTTACCCGTGACATTCTTGAAGTGCCGGCCGATTACCGCATCGGCATCGTGCCCGCTTCCGATACCGGCGCCGTCGAAATGGCGCTCTGGTCGCTGCTGGGTCAGCGCGGCGTCGACATGGTCGCCTGGGAAAGCTTTGGCGCCGGCTGGGTGACCGATGTGGTCAAGCAGCTGAAGCTCGCCGACGTTCGCAAGCTGGAAGCCGGCTACGGCGAACTGCCCGACCTTTCCAAGATCGATTTCGATCGCGACGTCGTCTTCACCTGGAACGGCACGACCTCGGGTGTGCGCGTCGAAAACGCAGACTTCATCCCGGCTGACCGCAAGGGCCTGACGATCTGCGACGCGACCTCGGCCGCTTTCGCGCAGAACCTCGATTTTGCCAAGCTCGACGTCGTCACCTTCTCCTGGCAGAAGGTTCTCGGCGGTGAGGGTGCACACGGCGTCATCATCCTGTCGCCGCGTGCCGTCGAACGTCTTTTGACCTACGTGCCGGCTTGGCCGTTGCCGAAGATTTTCCGCATGACTTCGGGCGGCAAGCTGATCGAGGGCATCTTCACCGGCGAGACCATCAACACGCCGTCGATGCTGTGCGTCGAGGACTACATCGATGCGCTCGTCTGGGCGGAGAAGGTTGGCGGGCTCAAGGGCCTGATGGCGCGCGCCGACGCCAATGCTGAAGTCATCTTCGACTTCGTCGCCGCCAACGACTGGATCGCCAACCTGGCGGTCAAGGACGAGACCCGCTCCAACACCTCGGTCTGCCTGAAGATCGTCGACAAGGACGTCTTGGCGCTCGACGCCGACGGACAGGCTGCCTTTGCCAAGGGCGTGGTTACGCTTCTCGAAAAGGAAGGCGTTGCCTTCGACATCGGCCACTACCGCGATGCGCCATCAGGTCTTCGCATCTGGGCGGGTGCCACCATCGAGACCGCCGACATGAAGGCGCTGATGCCGTGGCTGACCTGGGCTTTCGAGACCCAGAAGGCAACGTTGACCCAGGCTGCGGCCTGATCAGACAAAGGGTGAGGACAATGAACTTCGCCCGCATCTCACACTGATTTGAGTGATCCGCTTCGCTCCCCTTGGGGGCGAGGCCTGGCTAACCGCATTCCCATTCAGACCCGATCTTTAAGGAGGCCTCTCATGGCACCTCGCGTTCTCGTATCCGACGAACTGTCGGAAACCGCCGTCCAGATCTTCCGCGACCGCGGCGTCGAAGTCGACTTCCAGCCGAAGCTCGGCAAGGACAAGGACAAGCTCGCCGAAATCATCGGCAACTATGACGGCCTGGCGATCCGCTCGGCCACCAAGGCGACCGAAAAGCTGATCGCGGCTGCGACCAACCTCAAGGTCATCGGCCGCGCCGGCATCGGCGTCGACAACGTCGATATCCCGGCCGCTTCGCGCCGCGGTATCATCGTGATGAACACGCCCTTCGGCAACTCGATCACAACAGCCGAACACGCGATCGCGCTGCTCTTTGCCGTCGCCCGCCAGCTTCCGGCCGCCGATACCTCGACCCAGGCCGGCAAGTGGGAGAAGTCCCGCTTCATGGGTGTCGAAATCACCGGCAAGACGCTTGGCGTCATCGGCGCCGGCAACATCGGCTCGATCGTCTGCTCGCGCGCCATCGGCCTGAAGATGCACGTGCTTGCCTATGACCCGTTCCTCTCGAAGGAGCGCGCCGAGGAAATGGGCGTGACCAAGGTCGAGCTCGACGAGCTGCTTGCCCAGGCGGACTTCATCACCCTGCATGTGCCGCTCACCGACAAGACGCGCAGCATCCTCAATGCCGAGGCGCTGGCCAAGACCAAGCCGGGCGTGCGCATCGTCAACTGCGCCCGCGGCGGTCTCGTCGATGAGAAGGCACTGGCTGACGCGATCCGGTCCGGCCATGTCGCCGGCGCCGGCTTCGACGTCTTCGAGGTCGAACCCGCCACCGAAAGCCCGCTCTTCGGCCTGCCGAACGTCGTCTGCACGCCGCACCTCGGCGCATCGACCACGGAAGCGCAGGAAAACGTTGCGCTGCAGGTTGCCGAACAGATGTCGGACTACCTGGTCAAGGGGGCCGTTTCCAACGCCATCAACATGCCGTCGATCACCGCCGAGGAAGCGCCGATCCTGAAGCCGTTCATCCGGCTTGCCGACGTTCTCGGCGCCTTTGTCGGCCAAGTAACCGAAAGCGCGATCAAGGAAATCGAGATCCTCTACGACGGCGCGACCGCTGGCATGAACACCAAGGCGCTGACGAGCGCGGTGCTTGCCGGCCTCATCCGGCCGCAGGTCGCCGACGTCAACATGGTTTCGGCGCCTATCATGATCAAGGAAAAGGGCATCATCCTGTCCGAGGTCAAGCGCGACAAGACCGGCGTCTTCGACGGCTACATCAAGCTGACGGTGAAGACCGCCAACCAGACGCGCTCGGTCGCCGGCACGGTGTTCTCGGACGGCAAGCCGCGCTTCATCCAGATCAAGGGCATCAACCTTGACGCCGACGTTGGTAACCACATGGTCTACATCACCAACACCGACGTTCCCGGCATGATCGGCTTCATCGGCACGACGCTCGGCAATGCCGGCGTCAACATCGCCAACTTCCAGCTCGGCCGCGAGAAGGAAGCGGGCGACGCCATCGCGCTGCTTTACGTCGATGGCCCGGTTTCCGATGATGTGCTCGACCAGTTGCGTGCCAACGCCGCCATTCGCCAGGCTAAGCCGCTGGTGTTCAACGTCGATTGATGCGTGACAGGACAGGCGGCGGCACAGTCCGCCGTTTTGTCGACCCAATCACGGGGCAAACGGAAGCGCACCGGCGACCGCCGGTGCGCTTTCCCGTTTAGACCGCATGTGACCTCGGATGACTGAAATGACGTTTCGCTGGCGCGAGGCCAGCCTGCCCGACCTGACCTCTGTCTCGGAGATCCAGCTCGTGGTCCATCAGGCCTTCCCCGAAGATGATGCCGTGATTGCCGATCGCATTGCGCTCAGCCCCACCGGCTGCTTCATGCTGGATGCGAAAGGGCAGTCGCGCGGCTATGTGCTGAGCCATCCATGGCTTAAGGGCGCGCCGCCGTCGCTGAACACCATGCTCGGCGAAATCCCTGACGCGGCCGACACCTGGTACATCCATGATCTCGCACTCCTGCCCGAAATGCGCGGCTCCGGGGCAGGCGGTAGCGTTCTGCCGGTGCTGGAGGATGTCGCCCGGGCAGAAGGTTTCCGGTCGATGTCGCTGGTTTCGGTCAACGGATCCCGTGGTTTCTGGGAACGGCAGGGTTTCGAGGTTCGGATGGATGAGCGCCTGGCGCGCAAGCTCGCAAGCTATGGTGAAGAAGCGCTCTACATGGAGCGGCACTTCGCCTGAATGAAAAATGGCGCCGAAGCGGCGCCATTTTCTTTCTCCCGGTCCAAAGCCGGCGTCAGGCGGCGCGTTGCGCTGTTGGACGCCACTGGCTTTCCTCGACGGTGAATTGTGCGAGCCTGCCGGAGAGCACGTTGCTTTCGCCGGCAAGGGCCTGGCTTGCCGCCGAGGTCTGCTCGACCATCGCCGCGTTCTGCTGCGTCATCTGGTCCATCTGGTTGACGGCGGTGTTGATCTCCCGCAGCCCGACCGACTGTTCGCGTGCTGCCGTCGCAATGGCGACGATGCGGTCGTTGATCTCGTTGACCCGCTGCTCGATGTCGCCGAGCGCCGACCCCGTCGCCTCGACGAGACGCACGCCGGCCGAAACCTCAACGCCTGATGCGGTAATCAGCCCCTTGATCTCCTTGGCCGCGGTTGCGGAACGCTGCGCCAGTTCGCGCACTTCCTGAGCGACTACGGCAAAGCCCTTGCCGGCATCCCCGGCGCGTGCCGCCTCGACGCCGGCATTGAGCGCGAGCAGGTTCGTCTGGAAGGCAATGTCGTCGATCACGCCGATGATTTCCCCGATTTTCGACGACGAGGTTTCGATCCGTCCCATCGCATGGATGGCGTCGCGCACCACTTCGCTCGATGCGGCTGCGCCCTTGCGGGCCTCGGCAACCATGCGGCTGGCTTCGTCCGCCCGGTTCGTCGAGTTCTGGACGGCCGACGTGATTTCATCGAGGGCGGCCGCCGTTTCCTCGAGCGAGGCTGCCTGCTGCTCGGTGCGCTGCGACAGGTCGTTTGCCGCCTTGCTGATCTCGTTGGCATTGCCGGTGACGACCGACGTCGAGTCGGCAATCGCGCTCACCGTCGAACGAAGAGCGGCGACCGCCGTGTTGAAGTCTTTGCGCAGCTTCTCGTAGTCGGCGCCAAGATCGGGAACATGGGTCGTGAGGTCGCCGCTGGCAAGGCTCTCGAGCGCGCCGCCGATGGTGCTGACGACATGGGCCTGTGTGCGGGCGGTTGCCTGTTGCATCTCCTCGTTCGCGCTGCGCTCGCTGTCGAGCGCCACCTGCTGCTCACGCTGGCGGACCTCAAGCGCGTTGCGCTCGATCACCGAGGCGCGCAGCACCACAAGCGCGTCCGCCATGTGACCGATTTCGTCGCGGCGGTCGGTGTCTGGAACGTCCGAACGGGTGTCGTTGTTCGACACTTCGAGCATCACGTCCTTCAGCCGGTTGATCGGCCGGCTGATCGAGCGGCCGATCGCCATGGCGGCGGCAAGCGTTGCGATGGCCGCGATCGCGGTGATGACAATCGTCATGACCAGCGAGGCATTGTACTTCGCGGCGAGATCGTCGGCATAGACGCCGGTGCCCACGCCCCAGCCCCAGGGCTTGAAGCCTTGGATGTAGGAGTACTTCTCGACCGGCTCGTCGTGGCCGGGCTTGTCCCAGTAATAGTTGACGATGCCGCTGCCCGGATTCTGGGCGAGTGCGATGAGTTCGACGTTGAAGGCCTTGCCGTTGGTATCCTTGAGGCCGCGCACGTCGGTGCCGATCAGCTTCTTGGCGAGGGGATGGGCGATCATCATGCCGTCGAAGCCGTTGATGAAGAAGTAGCCGTCCTGGCCGAAGCGCATCGCCATGACGGCCGCAATGGCGCGGCTTTGCGCTTCTTCGCGCGAGAGAGCGCCGTTGCGTTCTTGCTCCTCGAAACTCGCGATCGCGGAGATTGCTGCCTCGGTGACGTTGCGCAGCATCTGGCGCCGTTCGGCACTGACTTCCGAATTGGCAACTTGCGTCTTGTAGGCCATCGCGGCCGCCATGAAGACCAGCGCCATTGCCGTCAAAAGATAGATACGTGTCGAAATTCTAATGTTTTTCACTGCCTTAGCCCCAGGGAAAATATCCTGGCGGCGACAGAAGCAGCCATCTGCTAATCAAGCCTTAAGTCGCCTCCCGAGTTCTAGCGATTGCATCGCTCGACGCGTACCCGGTAGGCGCGAAGCTGGCTCAGCGCGGACGGCCCTTCTCGGCGATCGCGATGCCCCCGAGCACCAAAAGCAGAGCGGCGAGGTGAAAGGTATGGAAGGTTTCGCCGATCAGCATCACCGACAGTAGTGTGCCGAAAACCGGGATGGCGTTGATGAAAAGGCCTGCCCGGTTGGCGCCGATCATCTCGACGCCCCGGACGTAGAGAACCTGTGACATCAGCGACGGGAAGATCGCGGCGTAAAGAACGATGACCCAACCCGTGGTGTCGGGCACGATCGCCGTGCCGGTTCCGATTTCCCAGAACAACAGCGGTATGGCGCTCAGCAACGCGCCGAAGGCGGGCGCTGCGATGAAGCTTTGCCAGTGCATCGTCGGCTTGTAACGCAGCGCGACCGTGTAGCCGGCGTAGACGACGCAGGCCGCGATCATTAGCGCATCGCCGAAGTTGAACTCGAGTGAGAGCAGGCTGGTCACGTCGCCATGGGCGGCCGTGACCAGTACCCCGATCAGCGTGACTGTGAAGCCGATGACCTGGGCAATCGACGCCTTGGTCCGAAACAGCGCGAAATTGAACAGGAAGATCAGCATCGGGATGCCGGCCTGAAGAATGACGGCGTTGATGGCGCTGGTATACTTCAGTGCAGAGTAAAGCAGGGCGTTGAAGGTGGTGAAGCCGATGGCGCCATAGGCGAGAAGCTGCAGCCAGTGCTTGCGGATCTTGTCCCAGTCGCGGCGGATCTGCGGTGTCATCAGCACCAGGATCACGATCAGCGCAAAGACCCAGCGCAAGGTCGTCAGCATCATCGGGCTCACGTGCCCGACCGCCATCTTGCCGGCAACGGAATTGCCACCCCAGAAAAGCGCGGTGATGCAGAGATAGAAATAGGCCTTGGAATTCACGATGCTTAGACCTGCGTGGAGATGGGCGACCTGTCGCCGCGGTGGCGGGAGAGGCGAAGATATAGGCGCTAAATCGCGGCCTTGTCATGCAAAAAGGGCGGAACGCCGGGCAAAACGGGGTCGCTTTCCCGAAGACAACACAGTATAGATGCGCGGGTTTGAGAACAGCGCAGCCTCGTTTGCGCGCCTGAACAGGAAGAGAATTATGACGAATGTCGTAGTGGTCGGCTCCCAATGGGGTGACGAAGGCAAAGGCAAAATTGTGGATTGGCTCTCCGAGCGCGCGGATATCGTCGTGCGCTTTCAGGGCGGTCACAATGCCGGCCATACCCTGGTGATCGACGGCGTCAGCTACAAGCTGTCGCTGCTGCCCTCCGGCGTCGTGCGTCCCGGCAAGCTTGCCGTCATCGGCAACGGCGTCGTCATCGACCCGCATGCGCTGATCGCTGAAATCGACAAGCTCGGCAAGCAGGGCATTGCAATCACGCCGGACAATCTGCGTATTGCAGACAATGCCACGCTGATCCTGTCGCTGCACCGCGAACTCGACGGCATCCGCGAAGATGCGGCCTCCAACAGCGGCACGAAGATCGGCACGACGCGGCGCGGCATCGGCCCGGCTTATGAAGACAAGGTCGGCCGTCGCGCCATCCGCGTCATGGATCTCGCTGACCTCGATACGCTGCCGGCCAAGGTCGACCGCCTGCTGACCCACCACAACGCGCTGCGCCGCGGCCTCGGCGAGACCGAGATCAGCCACGACGCGATCATGCAGGAGCTGTCCTCGGTTGCGGCCAAGGTTCTGCCGTTTATGGAAACCATCTGGGTGCTGCTCGACAAGGCGCGCCGCAAGGGCGCACGCATCCTGTTCGAAGGCGCTCAAGGTACCCTGCTTGACATCGACCACGGCACCTACCCGTTCGTCACCTCGTCGAACACCGTTGCCGGTCAGGCCGCTGCAGGCTCGGGCATGGGCCCGGGCTCGCTCGGCTACATCCTCGGCATCACGAAGGCCTATACGACGCGCGTCGGCGAGGGTCCGTTCCCGACCGAACTCACCGATGAAATCGGTCAGTTCCTCGGCGAAAAGGGTCATGAATTCGGCACCGTCACGGGCCGCAAGCGCCGTTGCGGCTGGTTCGACGCGGCGCTGGTGCGCCAGTCGGTTGCCGCCAACGGCATCACCGGCATCGCGCTCACCAAGCTTGACGTGCTCGACGGCCTCGACGAACTGAAGATCTGCGTCGGCTATACTCTGGACGGTCAGCAGATCGACCATCTGCCGGCAAGCCAGGCGCAGCAAGCTTCAGCCAAGCCAGTCTATATTACACTCGAAGGCTGGAAGGAATCGACGGTCGGCGCACGCAGCTGGGCAGATCTTCCGGCGCAAGCGATCAAGTATGTTCGCCAGGTCGAAGAACTGATCGGGGCACCGGTCGCTCTTCTTTCGACGAGCCCCGAGCGGGACGACACAATACTTGTGACGGACCCCTTTGAGGACTAGTGTCGGCGAAATGACGTTGCGTCGTGATCGCAAAGACATACCTGCGCGTATGAGAAAGTACTAATGGCGGATTTTGTTGCAGTTATTCGCAGGACCGTTGACGGCCTGTCGGAAAACACACCTGAAATGCGGGATAGGGTCTACGAGAAGGCGCGCGCAGCCGTGCGCCGCCAACTCGAAAACATGAACCCGCGTCCGTCGGACGACATGATCAATCGCCAGTTGGCGAAGCTCGAAAACGCGATCACCGAGGTCGACAGCGAGCACGCCGAGGCCTTGCCGGCGCTCGACGAGCCCGTCACGCAGGAAGAGGTCACCGAAACCGTCGCCGCCGAGGCGCCGGTTGCCGAGGAGACCGTCGCCGAAGCTGAAGAAGCGCGGCCTGAGGTGTTGGACGAGCCGGCCGCCGTGCATGAGCCTGTCGCCGTCGCTGAAGAGCCGGTTGCTGAGACCGAACAGGTCGCTGAGGCCTACGAGGAACCGGTGCATGCTGGCCCGGTACAGCATGCCGAGGAGACTGTCGAAGCTGCTGCAGAGGCTGCTCCGGTAGAGCCGGTCGCCTACGAGCCTGCATCTGAATACGAACAAGTCGTTGAAGACGAGCCTGTCGCGGCGTACCCGGCCGCAGCCGAGTACCCGGCTGAAACCGAATATCAGCCCGCGGCGGAACCCACTGAAACCGTCGTCGCGCCTGTCGAAGAGGCAGAGGCTCCGGCCGTAGAAGTAGCGCAGCCGGAGACCTATGGTCATGAGGCCGCGCATTATCCGGAAACGGTCGAGCCGGCCTCGGCCGAGACGCATCAGGTCAGCGATGTTTCTCCGCACGTAGACGCGGAGACGCGGCACGCCGAACAGCCGTCATGGGAAGAAGCGCCGGCAGCGAACGTCGAACACAAGCCGGCAGCCTCCGAATGGGACCTGCCGGAGTGGGACGCGGTTGCCCCTGCGGCTGCGCCCGTTGCAACCGACGTTCAGCCGAGCGACCAGCAGGATACATCGCACCACCCCGAACTTCTGGGCATGCACCCGGTCGAGGAGCCGCAAGCGCAGCCGCCGCAGGTGACGGCCAAGGCCGATCCGGCGCGCAGCTGGTCGTTCGACGACAATGATCCGTTCGCCCCATTCGAGGAGCGGCGCGCCGAGAAGGCTGCCGAGCCGGAGATTGGCGATTGGTCGTGGCCTGTCGAAAAGCCCGCTCAAGCGGCCGCGGCAAACGCGCCGCAGAGCCAGCAGGAGCGCGCCGGCACCGCCTGGGATCACATTGACGACTTGCTCGGCTTTGAGGATGCCGCCAACGCTGCGGCAACCGGAGCGGCGGCATCGTCGGCTGCCCGCGAGCCGGAGCGGGCAAGCGATGCAGCAGCGTCCGCACCGCGGCCGACGTCCTATCGCGCCACGCCGAAGCCGTCGCGCTTCAGCCTCAAGCGTCTCGTGATCGCAGCCATTGCGCTGCTTGTGCTTGGCGGCGGTGGTTTTGCCTACTGGCAGAACCGCGAAGCCGGCAATGCCTGGATTTCGAGCATCGCATCGTCGATCACGTCGGCTGTTTCCAACATTGGCGGAGCGCCGACGGCGGAAAACGTACCGCCGGCCCAGCCTGAGGGCGAGACGGCGAAACAGGAACCGGCAGCACACGACGACACCGTTGTTCCAGACAACAGTTCGACGAAGTTCACACAGCGTCTGCTCACCGATGGATCCGAGAAAGACGAAGGCCCGGCTTCCGTGACGGGCGAAAACGTTGCCCAGGAAGGCAAGTCCGTGGCGCCACAGACAGAAGCGGGCAAGCCCGTGGAAACTGCGACGGCTCAAACCGGGGCTGCCGGGCAGGCAGCTGCGCCGGCCAACGGGCAGCCGGCTGGCCAAGCGACCCAGCCTGAAGTCGCGATTGCCAGTGGCGAGAAGATGTTCCTTTATGAGGAGCGTCTCGGCCAGTCTTCGCCAACAGCCGTCCCCGGCACAGTCGCGTGGTCGGTCAAGGAAGAATCGCCTGGAGGCGACGCCAAGCCCGAGCCGGCGATCCAGGCGCAGATCACCATTCCTGACCGTGGACTGACGGCCCTGATGACGATCAAGCGCAATGCGGACGCATCGCTGCCGGCAAGTCACGTCATCGAGTTCGTCTTCTCGTTGCCGCCGAACTTCGAAGGCGGCGCCATCGACAGCGTGCAGCGCGTTTCGATGAAGCGGACCGAGCAGGACAGGGGCGATGCGTTGATCGCGGTTCCGGCCAAGATCACCGACGATTTCCACATGATCGCGCTCAACGACGCCACCGATGCGATCGGCAACAACACCGAACTGCTGCGCAGCCGCAGCTGGATCGACATCCCGCTGACCTATCGCAACGGACGTCGCGCCTTGCTGACGCTCGAGAAAGGGCAGAGCGGCACGGATGCCTTCAATCAGGCCATGCGCGCCTGGTCGACCTCGGGAACAGCTGCGGCGACCAACAGCCAGTAAGCTGGCGAGGCAAAGATGAAACTGAAAAACCCGGCGGATCGCTCCGCCGGTTTTTGTTTTCGATGCTTTTCGGATTGAGGCAGGCGAAACCGCTTAAACTGCTCTGAGCGCCCTATGCGCCTTCGACAACGCGTAGCGCGTTGGCGCGCTCAAGTGCGGCCTTGCGCACCGCATCCTGAACCTTTTCGAAGGCGCGAACCTCGATCTGGCGCACCCGTTCGCGGCTGATGTCGAATTCGGCCGAGAGATCTTCGAGCGTCAACGGCTCTTCCGTCAGGCGTCGCGCCTCGAAAATCCGGCGCTCGCGATCGTTGAGCACCTTCATGGCGTTGGCGAGCAATGCCCTGCGGTTTTCGAGTTCGTCCTGCTCGATCAGGATTTCTTCCTGGTTGTCGTGGTCGTCGACGAGCCAGTCCTGCCATTGTCCGGAATCGCCTTCGCTTGCCTTGATCGGCGCGTTGAGCGAGGCGTCGCCGGACAGACGGCGGTTCATCGAAATAACCTCGTCCTCGCTCACCTTGAGCGTGGTCGCGATCTCCTTGACGTGCTCGGGCTTCAGGTCGCCTTCGTCGAGCGCCTGAATCTTGCCCTTGAGGCGACGCAGGTTGAAGAACAGCCGCTTCTGATTGGCAGTCGTGCCCATCTTCACGAGCGACCACGAGCGCAGGATGTATTCCTGGATCGCCGCCTTGATCCACCACATCGCGTAAGTCGCGAGGCGGAAGCCGCGATCGGGTTCGAACTTCTTGACGGCCTGCATCAGGCCGACGTTACCCTCGGACACGACTTCGCCGATCGGCAGACCATAGCCGCGATAACCCATCGCGATCTTGGCGACGAGACGAAGGTGGCTGGTAACAAGCTTGTGCGCGGCCTTGCGGTCGTCATGCTCCTGGTACCGCTTGGCGAGCATGTACTCTTCCTGCGGCTCCAGCATCGGGAACTTGCGAATTTCGTCGAGGTAACGGTTGAGGCCGCCTTCTCCAGCGGCAATGGTCGGCAAATTGTTTCGGGCCATATGAAGCACCCCCCTTTATAGTCTCCGGCCTCCGGTCGGCAAGCCGGGCATGTGGGTCCTCGTCAAGACCCCACGAGCCTAGAAAATAAGTACGGCGAAAGCATGATTCAAGGAGTCCGGTTTCACCAATCTGTGAGGCCGGGCGACAGGAATGTCACGAACAGAGACTTGAACTTAGATTGGAATCCTGGCGCCGGAATTCAAGGGGCGCGATCATTCTCCGCCGCGCAGCGCCTCGATGAGCGCCGCCATGTCACTGGGTGCCGGCGCTTCGAAATGCATGGTTTCGCCGGTCGACGGATGTTCGAACTGCAGCATGAAAGCGTGCAGCGCCTGGCGATGGAACTGGGTGACGACCGCCCTGGCTGCATCGGGCAAAAGGTTTGCCTTGGTACGGAAGGCGGCGCCGTATTCCGGGTCGCCGATCAACGGGTGGCCGATATGGGCCATGTGCACGCGGATCTGGTGGGTACGCCCTGTTTCCAGATGGCATTCGACGGTCGAGGCTAGGCAGGTGCCGTCGGGCTTTTCGAGGTAGCGCTCGACCACCTCGTAATGGGTGATCGCCTCGCGGGCGTCGTCGCTGTCTTCGCGTTTGACGGCGCGCTTCGTCCGGTCGCCGGCGCGGCCAAGCGGTGCATCGATCGTGCCCTTCAGTTGCCGCGGCCGTCCCCAGACGACGGCCTGATAGGCGCGCTCGAGCGGACCGGTGCGGCCATGGTCGGCAAACTGCTCGGAGAGGTGGCGATGCGCAGCGTCGTTCTTGGCGACGACCATGACGCCGCTCGTCTCCTTGTCGAGACGGTGGACGATACCCGGGCGCTTGACGCCGCCGATCCCGGACAGGCTGCTGCCGCAATGGTGGATGAGCGCATTGACCAGCGTGCCGGTCCAGTTGCCGGCACCCGGGTGCACGACGAGGCCGGCAGGCTTGCAAAGGACGATCAGATCGTCGTCTTCGTAAAGCACGTCGAGCGGGATGTCCTCGCCCTTCGGTTCCGGATCTTCCGGCTCGGGCAGGTCGATTTCGAAGACATCGCCCGGTTGGACCTTCTTTTTCGGCTCGGTTACCGGCTTGCCGTTGATCGACACGGCACCCTGCTCGATCAGGCTCTTGATCCGGTTGCGGGAAAATTCCCCCGAAAGCGCGTCCGTCAGGAAGGAATCGAGACGGCCTGCGGCATCCTCGCCTGCGCTCAGGACTTTCCTATTGGCCGTCGCTTGTTTAAAGGGGTCGTTCATACCGTTCCAAATCCGAAAAAGGCCAGCCATGACCGCAATTGAGCCCGATGACCAGGAAGACAAGCCGCTAGATCCGGCGATGGAAAATGTCCGCCGCAAGATGGTGAAGCTGCAGCTCGTCTCGGCCGGCGTCATGTTGGTCATGCTTATGGCTGTCCTTGGCACGATTGTCTACAAGCTGACGCGCACGGACGAGAAGGCGCCGGTCCAGGCCGCAACCGCCGTCGTGCCGAGCGAAGCGCCGGTCAACGCGGTCGCAGCTCTTCCTGCAGGCTTTACCGTCACCAACGTGGCGCTTTCCGGCTCCCAGGTGCTCTTCTATGGCAACCTTCCCGGGGCCGAGCCCCGCGCCATCGTCTTCGACATTGGCGCCGGCCGCATCGTCGCCGACATTACGGTTCGGACAAACTGACGGCATGACAGGCGCCCTTTCGTCCGTCCTTCGCATCGATGATCCCGCCGATCCGAGGATCGCCGGTTTCGTGTCGATCAAGGAGCGTGACCTTACGGGACGGCAGGGCCGCTTCATTGCCGAAGGAACGGTCGTCTTGCGCATGCTGGCGGCGGCGCATGAGGCCGGGCGCGGTTTTGCCGCCGAGGCGATCCTGCTGCTTGAAAGCCGGGTCAGCGGCGTCGAGGATATCCTGAGGCGCTTTCCGCCCGATGTGCCGGTTTATGTGGCCAATGCCGCGGTGTTCGATGCGATCGCCGGCTTCAACATGCATCGTGGCGTGCTGGCACTTGGTCGCCGTGACGGTGAACGCGATCGCGATGCACTGATCGCGTCGCTTGCCTCTTCCAGCCTTGTTCTGGCTGCCTGCGGCATTTCCAATCACGACAACATGGGTGCGCTCTTTCGCAATGCGGCCGCTTTCGGCGTCGATGCGGTGCTGATGGACGAGACGAGCTGCGATCCGATGTATCGCAAGGCGATCCGCGTCTCCGTCGGTTCCGTGCTGACGGTGCCGTTTGCGCGCGAGGGCTGCGTGGCAACGCTGATCGAGCGGCTGCAATTGGCGGATTTTGCGATCTGGGGTCTGTCACCCGCCGGTAAGACCGATCTTGGTGCGATCCAGCCGGCGCCCCGCACGGCGCTTCTCATGGGGACGGAAGGCGAGGGGCTGCTGCCATCGGTGCTCGCCTCGATCCGCACGGCGCGCATTCGCCAGCGCCCGGGGCTGGACAGTCTCAATGTTTCGACGGCCGCCGGCATCGCCCTTCATCAGGTGGCGTTGATCAATGGCCGGATCTGACCCCGTTGGCATTCCCGAGCTGATCTGGCTTGCCGCCATAATTCGGCAGCGTCCGGACGATTGGTCGTGCGATGTTGCGCGTCGTATCAGGCGCGCAAGGGGTCGCTGGAGCCGCTTGGGTTTTCTGCTGTCTTATTGGCGCGGCAGGATGTCTTTCGCCCGCTTTGCGAGGCTCTTGCGGCTTGCCGGGCCTTCCTCTTTGTCTCCCGCCAGAATGTTGAGGATGGGCGAGCTGGCGCCTTCGTTCTGCGCGGTCACCGCGACCATGCCGGCTGCGATCGCCGCGACCTCGTCGCGCAGGGCTTCGTCATGGGCGGCGGTCTTCGAATTGGTCAGGCGCTCGGACAGCGCCGTCGCGCGGTTGCGCAGATCGTCGGCGGCGATGTTCGCGTCCGGCACGTCGCTTGCCGGTTGCGCCGATAGATCGGCCGGGGTCGTCGCGCCGTTACCCAGGTGTTCGGATGCGGGACGGCGGTCCTTGCGCAGCGGGAAGCTGAGGCCGGCCGCGCGCATCGTCTTTGCGGCATCACGCATTTCCTGGTTGGCGTCCTTCACCTTGGCTTTCAGTCGCTCGATTTCACCAGCGCGCCTTTCAAGCGCGCTCTCGCGGTCGGCGCTCGCGGCCATCTCGCGCGCAAGCTTGTCTTCCAGGCGGTGCAGGCGGGTCTCATCGCGCGACAGGCGAAGTTCCATTTCCTTGGCATGCGCGGTCTCGGTCTTCAGGTCGCCGCGCAGGGCTTCGCGTTCGTCGCGCAGCGCCGCGATCCGGCTCTTGAGATGTTCGACCTCGGTTTCGCGTGCAGCCAGATTGACCCGAAGATTGTCGGTCTCAGCGAGGTTCTGGGCGAGCTGAACGTCGCGCCTCTGGATCTCGTCCGATTTTCCGGCGTTATCCCGCTCGACATTGTCGAGCGTCGCCTTCATCCGCTCCAGTCGCAGCTCGAACTGCCTGATGGCGGAACGCATGTCCGCCGCTTCGACGTTCATATCGGCGAGCTGCGCATGGAGATCGGCGTTTTCGCCGTTCAGCCGGCGGGCCTCGTGAAGGCTCTTTTCGTTGGCGAGCATCAACGACACGCCCTTGTCACGCTCCCGTTTCAGGGCCTGGAGGGTGCGTGCGTTTTCCGCCGCAAAGGCGGCGCGGGCGGCATCCTTCTGCGCGCGCACCTCCTGGGGGCTGAGCGGCATCGTCGCCTTCAGCCGATCCTCGGCGAAGCGCACGATGCGGCGATGGATCGCCGGCGCGACCAGGAGACCGATGATGATCGCCGTCAGAAAGCCCAGGGCAAAGAGAAGCGAGAATTGGATCACGAGCTGGCCGTTTCAAAACTGGACCGGAAAAGAACCGCCCGCCAGCCACATGGGCACGGCAGGCGCTCCATCTTCCGCTTCCTTGCACTAAACATGACGTTCCGTGCACTGCAAGTCTATGGTGCCGGATTTTGCGTGGGCAGATCCGGCAACAGTCTCAGAAGGGGTTCCAGGTGGGGTTCTGGGTCATCTTCAGGTAGCCGACATTGATCCCGAGCCGCGCGCCGATACCGGTTCGGATCGGCACCACGACGATTTGCTCGTCGGTGAGCACCGTCATGCCGACGCCGGCGACCACATAGGCCGAGCC
Organism: Ensifer sp.; assembly: GCF_035999185.1. Taxonomy (GTDB): domain Bacteria; phylum Pseudomonadota; class Alphaproteobacteria; order Rhizobiales; family Rhizobiaceae; genus Ensifer. The sequence goes on from NZ_DASYHB010000088.1 coordinate 23,827, forward strand.
GGAGACGCCACCGAAGCGCTTGTAGAGCGCCGGCACACTTGGCAGATTGTAGACGAGCATCATGGCGCGGCTGCCCTGGCCGCCCCAGTCGATGCCGAGCGACGGACCCTGCCAGAAGACGTTGTGCTGCCCGGCATTCTTGGTGTTGAGCTCGCCCTCGCCATAGGTCAAGCCGGCGATGAACGCGCCTGAGCCTTCCTGTCCGAGGATGTAGCCATTCGGCAGGCCGTACCGTTCGAAGGCGCGTTCAACGACCTTCGCCAGTCCGCCTGAGGTTTCTCCGAAGAAGCCGTGACCGGCATCCACGATTTCCTGCATGGTATATTGGTTGTTGTTGGCGGCCTGGGCGCGCGCGGACGATACCGCGGCGGCGACCAGAAACATCGTGGCCAGGACAACACGGCCAGCCGTTGCGGCTGCCTTCATGATCTGATGCATCGTATCCTCCGTCAGGCGCGAAAATGGCTCGCTTGCGGGTTTGCGGTGGCCGCCAGTCAGATCACTGGGCGGCCAGTTCGGGTCTGGACCAATTCCATGCAATTTGAACCGATGGTCTTAACAATCGGTTTACCAAGTATGGTGTCATTATGTTCCACTGATGAACGGCTGCGCCGGGCAGCTCATGACTTGCGCCTTCCTGCGCGAGGCATTACCGCCGTAACCACGGCGCGTGCTCCGGGCGATGGCCGGCGGAACCCAACAAGGAATTAAGATGGCAAAGAATCCGAACCTGACACTGACGGGACCCGATCTGGCCGCGCTTCTGTGCAGCCGGGTTTGCCACGACGTCATCTCGCCGGTCGGCGCCATCAACAACGGCCTGGAGCTTCTCGACGAAGGCGGCGCCGATGCAGACGCCATGGACCTCATTCGCACCAGCGCCCTCAACGCGTCGGTCCGTCTGAAGTTTGCCCGTCTCGCCTTTGGTGCCTCGGGTTCGGTCGGTGCGTCGATCGATACCGGCGAAGCGGAGAAGGCGGCCAAGGACTTTGCCGCCGCCGAGAAGAAGACCGAGGTCAACTGGCACGGGCCGCGTGCGATCATTGCCAAGAACAGGGTCAAGCTGCTCCTGAACCTCTTTCTCATCGCCTATGGCGCGATCCCGCGCGGAGGCTCCATCGACATTACGCTCGAGAACCCGGAGTTCGATGCCGTATTCACCCTGGTTGCAAAGGGCCGCATGATGCGGGTGCCTCCACGGCTCACCGAGCTGCTGTCCGGCACGCCGGAAGAGGCGGTCGACGCGCATTCGATCCAGCCGTACTACACCGTGCTTCTCGGCGAGGAAGCGGGCATGGAAATCGCCGTTGCCTCGACGGGTGAGGAAATCATCTTCACGGCCCGCATTGCAGCCTGAGGTTTTATCCGCGGGCTGAAATCATCCTGCTTTTTCTCGCTCTGCGACCGCCCGGTGCCTTCGCGCCGGGTGAAAACGCGCGTCTCGCGTTGCACGTCCTTCTTTGTGTGCTTTGAATAAGATAAGATATTTCAATAGCTTGGCTTTGATGGATTAAACGTCGTTAAGCAAACTCCGTAACGAAATCTTTGCCAAATTTGTATAGAGTTGTTTCAAGGCTACGAATACGCGTATAGGTAAGTAGCGAAGGGAGTTTGACATGCGGCGCTTGATGATTGCCGACGGCTCGGATGTCGTCAGGAAAGTGGGAAAACGTATCCTTTCCGGCATGGGATTCCTGGTTTACGAGGCGCCGAGCAGCCTGGAGGCGCTGGTGCGCTGCGAGGCGGAATTGCCGAATATTCTCGTCGTCGACGCCGGCCTCGAAGGCGCGCTTGATCTCATTGGCAACATTCGCCGCCTGCCGAACGGTGCAGCCGTCAGGATTTACTACTGTGTCGTCGAGGCGGATCTGAAGAAGATGATGGCCGGAAAACGGGCCGGAGCCGACGATTTCCTGTTGAAGCCATTCGACCGCAAGATCCTGACCAGCGTGTTCGCCAGCCAGTCCATGGCGGCCTGAACGGCTGCGACTTATATCACCCGGTGAAATCAGGCCGTGGCGCTCGCCGCGGCTTTTTTGTGCATGCCGCTTACCGAGCTTGTTTCGCTCCTCGGTCGGTCCAGGCAACTGTTGGCACCGACAACGAACAACGCATCGGGGCAGGGGCAAAAATGGCCGCATCGCATGTTGAATGTTCTGCCGCTTGATCGCTTGCAATCGAAGGAAACCCGCAGTCGGGCAGACAAAATAAAACCCGCCTCAAGGGCGGGTTTCGTGAACCATAGGCCCGCATCATGCGGGGCGGTGCAGGCCTATCAGGCAATCAGGCGGTTTCGGCGTATTCCGCACCATCGGGCTCGCGCAGCACGTAGCCGCGACCCCAGACGGTTTCGATGTAGTTGGCGCCGCCGGCAGCGTTCGCAAGCTTCTTGCGCAGCTTGCAGATGAAGACGTCGATGATCTTCAGTTCCGGTTCGTCCATGCCGCCGTAGAGGTGGTTGAGGAACATTTCCTTGGTGAGCGTCGTGCCCTTGCGCAGCGAGAGCAGCTCGAGCATCTGGTATTCCTTGCCGGTGAGGTGGACGCGCTGTCCGCCGACTTCCACCGTCTTGGCGTCGAGATTGACGATCAGTTCGCCGGTCGAGATAACCGACTGGGCATGACCCTTGGAGCGGCGCACGATCGCGTGGATACGCGCCACCAGCTCGTCCTTATGGAACGGCTTGGTCATGTAGTCGTCGGCGCCGAAGCCGAGGCCGCGGACCTTGTCTTCGATACCGGCCATGCCCGAAAGGATGAGGATCGGAGTCTTCACCTTGGACAGGCGCAGTGTTCTCAAGACCTCGTAACCGGACATGTCCGGCAGGTTGAGGTCGAGAAGGATGATGTCGTAGTCGTAGAGTTTGCCGAGATCGACGCCTTCTTCACCGAGATCGGTGGTGTAGACGTTGAAACTCTCGGACTTGAGCATCAGCTCAATGCTTTGAGCCGTTGCGCTGTCGTCTTCAATTAGTAGAACCCGCATATTCTTCCCCTTTTCCGCCGCCCAAGGTTTTCGTGGCCCCCTTACGCGATACGGATCCAGTCGTTGCCTGATTTGGAGGCTGCCAGCAAATGGTTAACAAATTCTGATTCCCTCTGGCAAGGTGTAT
>NZ_DASYHB010000190.1:0-15174 GCF_035999185.1 Ensifer sp.
AAAAGCGGTCGCCATTAGCCATGGTTCTGATAGGGTTTGGCCTATCATGAGTGGGAGAGACTTCATGGGCGTGAAATACAATCCGAAGCGGGACAGACACATCGACGCAGCGAAGGCGGCCGCCATCAAACTGGGCGTCGACGCACTGGCGCCGGAGATCCTCTTCGGTGGGGCCAGCAACGACGACCTCGATCTCTATTCGGCGGACATGCTGGCGCTGACCGCAGCCCACGCACATCGCGAACTCGCCCGCTGGGATGGCGGCAAGCCGCAGGTTTCGGTCGAGACCGTCGCCGGTATCGCGCCTGCCGGTGCCGAAGTTTCGGTCATCGCCGTTACCGAACACAACATGCCGTTCCTTTATGATTCGGTCATGGGTGAGATCACCAGCACGCACCGTGACATTCATCTTGCGATCCACCCGATCCTGGTCCAGGAGCCCGGCAAGGCCGCCAAACTCTTCGATCCGGAAGAGCCGAGCGATCCGGCACACCGCGTCAGCCACATCCAGATCCACCTGACCAAGCTCGCACCTGTCGAGGCCGAGCAGCTCAGCAACCGCATCCGCGACGTGCTGGAACAGGTGCACCAGACCGTGCACGACTGGCCGGCGATGACGGCGCAGCTCGACCAGGCGATGCAGGAACTCGAAGCCTACAACGCGTCTCGCAAGAAGAGCGACCGCGACGAGGCGCTCGCCTTCCTTCGCTGGCTGCGCGACAACAACTTCACCTTCCTCGGCATGCGCGAGTACACCTATTCCGGCAAGGGCGGGAAAGCGACCGTCGAGCGCGGCAAGGGCAGGGGCCTCGGCATTCTTTCCAATCCCGATGTGCGCGTTCTGCGCCAGGGCAAGGACGCCGTGCTGACCACGCCGGAGATCCTCGCCTTCCTCGAAAGCCCGGACTTCCTGATTGTCACCAAGGCCAACGTCAAGTCGGTCGTGCATCGCCGGGCCTATATGGACTATATCGGCGTCAAGCGTTTCGATGCGGACGGCAACGTCGCTGGCGAACTGCGCATCGTCGGCCTGTTCACGTCTTCAGCCTACACCCGCCAGGCCGCCGAAATTCCGCTTCTGCGCCACAAGATCGAGAAGATCGTCGACCATTTCGGCTACGACCCGCAGAGCCACTCCGGCAAGATGCTCGACAACACGCTGGAATCCTATCCCCGCGACGACCTCTTCCAGATCGATGTCGGACTGCTCGCCGCCTTCTGCGAACAGATCAACGAGCTTGGCGACCGGCCACGCATCCGCGTGCTGCCACGCATCGACCATTTCGACCGCTTCGTCTCGGTCATCGTCTTCGTGCCGCGCGAACAGTACGATTCGGACGTCCGCGAGAAGATCGGCGACTACCTGAAGACGGTCTATGACGGCCGCGTCTCCGCCTACTACCCGGCCTTCCCCGAGGGCGGGCTCGCCCGCGTCCACTTCATCATCGGCCGCTCGGCCGGCAAGACGCCGCGCATTCCGCAGGCCAAGCTCGAAGAAGCAGTGCGTGGCATCGTCACCCGCTGGATCGACCGGTTCGACCTGCTTGCCCGCAAGGACGGCATCGAACTCGACGTCGACAACGCCTACCAGTCGTTCTTCACGCCGGCGGAAGCCTATGCGGATCTCGCCGATATCGCCGCCTGCAAGGGGCCGGATCCGATCCGCATCGAGTTCTACAATTATCCGCGTGCTGTTACCCGCACGGATACGGCTGAGCTAAAGATCTTCCATGCCAGCGAACCGGTGTCGCTGTCGCGCCGCGTGCCGCTGCTCGAAAACCTCGGCTTCCGGGTGATCAGCGAACAGACCTACGATATCGGCGTCAACGCCCACGGCGAGGAGAAGCGCAAGGTCGTCCTGCACGACATGGAGCTGATCCATCGCGACGGTCTTGCACTGCACCTCGAAAAGAGCGGCCCGGCGCTGGAGGAAGCCTTCCTCGCCGCCTGGAACGGCACGATCGAGGACGACAACTTCAACCGTCTGATCCTGCTTTCGGGCCTCAACGCCCGTGAAGTGACGGTACTGCGCGCCTATGCGCGTTACCTGCGCCAAGCCGGCATCACCTATTCGCAAGGCTACATCGCCGACACGCTGAACAAGTATCCGGCGATTGCCGCCGATATCTTCAAGCTGTTCGTGACGCGCATGGATCCGAAGCTCGAGGAAAAGCCGCGCGCCAAGAAGTGCAACGCGCTGCTGGCCTCCATCGAGGATGCGCTTTCGAACGTTCCGAGCCTTGACGAAGACCGGATTCTCCGTCGCTACGTCAACGCCATCGAAGCGACGCTGCGCACCAACTACTTCCAGCACGATGCAGACGGAAAGCCGCGCGCGGTTCTTGCGTTCAAGCTCGACCCGAAGGCGCTCGACGGCCTGCCGGAGCCGCGTCCGTTCCGCGAAATCTTCGTCTACGGCACCGAAGTCGAGGGCGTGCACCTGCGCTTCGGCAAGGTCGCCCGTGGTGGCCTTCGTTGGTCGGACCGCGCCCAGGACTACCGCACGGAAGTGCTTGGCCTCGTCAAGGCGCAGCAGGTCAAGAACGCCGTCATCGTGCCGGTCGGCGCCAAGGGTGGCTTCTATCCGAAGCTGCTTCCGGTCGGCGGGACCCGCGACGAGGTCTTCAAGGCCGGAACCGAGGCCTACAAGACCTTCATTCGCACGCTGCTGTCGGTCACCGACAACATCGTCGGCCAGGACGTCGTGCCGCCGGCCGACACGCTGCGCCATGACGGCGATGATCCCTACTTCGTCGTCGCCGCCGACAAGGGCACCGCGACCTTCTCCGACACGGCCAACGGCCTTGCGCAGGAAGCGGGCTTCTGGCTCGACGACGCGTTCGCTTCGGGTGGTTCGGCCGGTTACGACCACAAGAAGATGGGCATTACCGCCCGCGGCGCCTGGGAAACCGTCAAGCGGCACTTCCGCGAGATGGACATCGACATCCAGACGACGCCCTTCACCGTTGCCGGTGTCGGCGACATGTCCGGCGACGTCTTCGGCAACGGCATGCTGCTGTCCGAGAAGATCCGCCTGATCGCCGCCTTCGACCACCGCGACATCATCATCGATCCGTCTCCGGATATCGAAGCCTCCTTCGCCGAGCGCACACGCATGTTTGCGCTGCCGCGTTCGAGCTGGCAGGACTATGACCGCAAGACGCTTTCGGAAGGCGCGATGATCATCTCGCGCGCCGAAAAGTCAGTGACGCTGACGCCTCAGGCGATGGCAGCAATCGGTCTCGACAAGCCGAAGGCGACACCCTTCGAGATCATGAACGCGATCCTGAAGAGCCAGGTCGATCTTTTGTGGTTTGGCGGCATCGGCACGTACATTCGCGGCAGCTCCGAAACGGATGCCGAAGTCGGCGACCGCGCCAACGACGCCATCCGCGTGACGGCCGAAGAGGTGCGTGCCCGGGTCATCGGCGAGGGCGCCAACCTCGGCGTTACCCAGAAGGGCCGTATCGGCTTCGGTCTGAATGGCGGCCGCTGCAACTCAGACGCCATCGACAACTCCGCGGGCGTCAACTCCTCCGACGTCGAGGTCAACATCAAGATCGCGCTGGCCTCTGCCATGCGCGACGGTCGCCTGACGCGGCCGAAGCGCAACACGCTGCTTGCCTCGATGACCGAGGAAGTCGGCCATCTGGTGCTGCGCAACAACTACGAACAGTCGCTGGCGATCTCGCTGACGTCCATGCAGGGCCTCGGCAACCGTACGACGCTTGGCCGGCTCATGACCCGGCTCGAGGCCGACGGTCATCTCAACCGCAAGGTCGAGACGCTGCCGACCGACCAGGCGATGACCGAGCGCTATCAGGCGGGCAAGCCGCTGACCCGCGCGGAAATTGGCGTGCTGCTCTCCTACTCCAAGCTCGTTCTCTTCGATGAGCTGATTGCGAGCGAACTGCCCGACGATCCGTACTTCACGGCAACGCTTGAGCGTTACTTCCCGGGCAAGATGCGCAAGTCCTATGCGGGCGACATTCACGGCCATCGTCTGCGCCGTGAAATCATCTCGACGATCCTTGCCAACGAGGTCATCAACCGCGGCGGCCCGGCCTTCGTCTCGACGCTGACGGACGCGACGGGCTTCCTGTCGGCCGACGTCGTCAAGGCGGCGGTGCTGGCGCTCGACGGCTTCGACCTGCCGCGGATCTATGACGAGATCGACGCGCTCGACAACAAGATCGGGGGCGGCCTGCAGAACGTCCTCTACCAGGAAGTGGGCCGTATCTTCACGCTCGTCACCGAGCGGGCGCTGCGCACCCATGCGGCGACAGGCTCAGTCTCTGAAGCCGTAGCGCGGCTGCGCGACGGCCTGCAGAAGCTGCGCGGCACCATGAGGACAGCCGTCTCGGGCGAAAGCGCCGAAGAGGCGCGGCTTAAGACCGCCGCCTTCGTCGAGGGCGGTGTACCGGCCAAGCTTGCCGAGGAAATCTCGGAACTGGCGCTGATGACGCTGGTGCCGGAGATCATGCAGATTGCGACCGAAACCGGCGAGACGCTGAGCCGCACGGCCCAGGGCTACTTCGCCGTCACCGACACGCTGCGGATCAACCGCCTCCTGGCGGCCTCCGACCGCGTTCCGGCAACCGAGCAGTTCGAGGCGATGGCCCTGTCGCGGGCCGTCTCCGATATCGCCGCCGCACGGCGGGATATCACTGCTGCGGCTCTGCGCGAGCAGAAGAAGGAACGCAATCCGGTTGCCGCCTGGGAGGAGAACGAGCGCGAGCGCGTCGCCCAGGCGACAGGCCAGCTGAGGCTGTTGACCGAGAAGGGCGAGACGACGCTCGCCAAGATCACGGTTGCCGCCGGCCTTCTGAACGACCTTGCCCGGGGTCGAGCGAAGTAAGCCGGTCCCTTCGCAACTGAACGGCGGGCGGAGCAGAAATGCGGGCGAATATTTCGCCCGCATCCCGCTCTAAACCTTTTGGAATCAGTGCGATTGAAGATAGGCTGCGCCGCGCGTTCCAGGGGACGCGCGGCGCAGTCGCTTTGGGAGGGGACCTTGCAGATTTCAGCCGACAGGACCGAGCAACAACCGCGCACGTCACGCGCAGGCATTGCCGGCTGGATGCTGTTCGACTGGGCGGCGCAACCCTTCTTCACGGTGATAACCACCTTCATCTTCGGTCCCTATTTCGTCGCCCGGCTGACGGAAGACCATGCGATGGGACAGGCGATGTGGGGCTATACGCTCACCGTGTCCGGTATCATCATCGCGGTTCTCTCGCCCGTGCTCGGTTCGATTGCGGATGCGACCGGGCCGCGCAAACCCTGGATCGCTTTCTTTGCGGTGATCAAGATCGCATCGCTGGCTATGCTCTGGTTCGCCGCACCCGGCTTGCCGATCCTCTATCCCGCGATTTTCATGATCCTCGCCTCCATTGCGGCCGAGTTCTCGATCGTCTTCAACGATTCGATGATGCCGCGCCTCGTGCCGGAGAAGGATGTCGGACGTATCTCCAACATCGCCTGGGGGCTCGGCTATCTCGGCGGCATGATCGTGCTGATCGCCGTCGTGGCGCTGCTTGCCGGGAGCCCGGAGACCGGCAAGACGGCGGCGGGCATCGATCCCTTGTTTGGTCTCGATCCTGCCAAGGGGGAGGATGCACGCATCACCGGCCCGATCTCGGCGCTCTGGTATTTCGTCTTCATCCTGCCGATGTTCCTTTTCACGCCTGATGCGAGCAAGGCGACAATGTCGCTCGGAAAGGCAACGGTTACCGGCCTTCGGGAACTGAAAGGCACACTCGCCGAACTGAAGCAAAGAACGGGCATCCTGCGCTTCCTGATCGCCCGGATGATCTTCCAGGACGGTGTCAACGGCCTTCTGGCGCTTGGCGGCACATTCGCCGCGGCGATGTTCGGCTGGCGGACGCTGGAACTTGGCATATACGGCATCATCCTCAACGTCGTCGCCATCGGCGGCTGTCTCTATGCGAGCAGGCTCGATACGCGCCTCGGCTCCAAGGTGATCGTCACCGCCAGCCTGATCTGCCTGACGCTGGCGACGATCGGCATCGTCTCGACGGGCCCGGGCTTCACCCTGTTTGGCCTCGTACCGCTATCGACAGCAGATTCCGGTAGCTTGTTCGGTACGGCGGCCGAGAAGGCCTATATCCTCTATGGCCTGTTGGTGGGCATCGCCTTCGGCCCGGTCCAGGCGTCGTCGCGCTCCTATCTCGCCCGTAGCGTCAGCCTGGATGAGGCCGGACGCTACTTCGGCCTCTATGCGCTGTCCGGCCGCGCCACGTCGTTCCTTGCCCCTGCCTCGGTCGCCACAATCACCCTTGCCACGGGCTCGGCGCGTATCGGCATGATGGCGCTCATTGCCTTCCTGGTCGTCGGCCTGCTGATCCTTCTGCGCACGCCCTATCCGGCAGATGACGGCCGCAAAAAAGCCGCCGCATCCTTTGGACGCGGCGGCTCCTGATCGGGTAGCCCAAAGTCCGGGGACAGGCGCTTGGCGCTTGTCCCGAACGCTTAGTGGCGGAAGTGGCGCATGCCGGTGAAGACCATCGCGACGCCATGCTCGTTGGCTGCCGCAATCACCTCTTCGTCGCGCATCGAGCCGCCCGGCTGGATAACGGCGGTAGCACCCGCCGCGATCGCCGACAGCAGACCGTCGGCAAAGGGCAGGAAGGCTTCGGAGGCGACGGCAGAGCCCTTGGTAAGCGGCGTTGCAAGACCCAACGCCTTGGCGGCTTCCTCAGCCTTGATCGCCGCGATGCGGGCGGAATCGACGCGGCTCATCTGGCCGGCCCCGATACCGGCGGTCTGGCCGTCCTTGGCGTAAACGATGGCGTTCGACTTCACGTGCTTGGCCACCTTGAAGGCAAACTTCATGTCCTCAAGTTCCTGCGCGGTCGGCGCGCGCTTGGTGACGACCTTGAGCTCGAGATCCTCGACCATGCCGTTGTCACGGGTCTGTACCAAGAGACCGCCCGATACCGTCTTGGCGGCAAGGCCCGGAATGCGCGGGTCCGGCAGGCCGCCGGTCGAAAGCAGGCGCAGGTTGGGCTTGCGGGCGATGACCGCCTTGGCCGCATCGCTGACCGAAGGCGCGATGATCACTTCGGTGAAGAGCTTGACGATTTCTTCCGCCGTTTCGGCATCGAGCTCCTGGTTGAGCGCGATGATGCCGCCGAATGCCGAAGTGGAATCGCAGGCAAGCGCCCGGCGATAGGCTTCAACAAGCGTCGGCGCCGTGGCGACGCCGCAGGGGTTGGCGTGCTTGATGATGGCGCAGGCCGGCGCCTTCTCGGGCAGGAATTCGGCGACCAGCTCGAAAGCGGCATCCGTATCGTTGATGTTGTTGTAGGAGAGTTGCTTGCCCTGCAGCAGGGCAGCAGTCGCCACACCCGGACGGTTCTCGCCGGTGAGGTAGAAGCCCGCCTTCTGGTGCGGGTTCTCGCCGTAGCGCATTTCTTCCTTGAGGACGCCGCCGATAACCCGATGCCGCGGCATCGGGGTATCGAGTGCCTCGGCAAACCAGTTGGAAATGGCCGCATCGTAGGCCGCCGTGCGTGCATAGGCCTTGGCCGCCATCTTCTGGCGGAAGGCGTAGGTCGTCTTGCCGCTAGCAAGCTCTTCCAGCAGCAGCGGATAGTCGGCCGGATCGGTGACGATCGTCACGTAGGCGTGGTTCTTCGCCGAGGCGCGGATCATTGCCGGGCCGCCGATGTCGATGTTTTCGACCGTCGTCGGATAGTCGCCGCCCTGAGCGCGAACCTCTTCGAACGGGTAGAGATTGATGACCGCGAGATCGATCGCGGTGATGCCGTGCGCCGTCATGGCGGCCACGTGGTCGGCATCGTCACGGATCGAAAGCAGACCGCCGTGCACGCCCGGATGCAGTGTTTTCACGCGCCCGTCCATGACCTCGGGGAAGCCCGTCAGTTCGGACACATCGCTCACCGGCAGTCCGGCCTCCGACAGCGCCTTGTGCGTGCCGCCGGTCGAAACCAGCCGGACACCCTTTTCATGAAGCGCGCGTGCCAGATCGACGACGCCCGTCTTGTCGGACACGGAGAGGAGAGCGGTGCGGACCGTAACCTCGTTCGGGGCGGGGATTTTCTTGGAGGCGACAGCCATCACCATGCTCCTTTGGCGGCGCCGGACGCCCGGGGAGGAAGCTCCGGCGATTGGGATGGCTGCCCGTTAGCATAGCTTGTCCGCCGAAGAAACCTCACGAGGCCGCGAGAGCGCGACGAATTTGGATTGGATCGATCGAAATTCAACCAGCTCGTCGGACCTACGACCCGAAGGGCTGCAAAGCAGCCTCAGTTCGCGCGCGAGAAAGTCCACTGGATCTCCGGCTGGCGCGCGACGGCAAAGGTCACGGTCAACTGCGACGAGGCCCGAATGCCGGAGGGATCAGCAAAGAAGATATCTTCCTCAACGGCGAGTTCGCCGTCCTGGCACGAAAACAGCCAGGCCTCCCCATCCGGCGCCGTTAGAAAGATTTCGCGCCCGTTGTTCTGGCGAATGGTGACCGCCGGGTGAATGTGGAAGCGGGCAACCGCCGTGGCCGTGTTGCTCTCCTCCGGATCGCTGCCATCGGTGCGCATCAGCCGATCGCGACCGCGGATCATGCGGCCGCCGTTCAGGACACCGATGTCGCGCTCGTGCATCAGGCCGAAGGCGGCAAGATAACCATCGTGACTTGCTGTGACCGATTCGAGCCCACCCGGCTCATCCTTGCGCGCCACCGATACCTTCGAAACGCCCGTCGTCATGATCGGCCCAAGAAAGCGCGACTGGGAGAAGCGCGACGACGAGGTGTCGTTGACGGTCACGGTCGAATGCGCCGCCGTCATCCGCGACAGCTGCCGGAAACGGTCCCCGGCGAATTTCGGAGCTCCGGAATTGACCACAAAGCGCGTCTTGCCCGAGGACATTTCAAACGAAAGGCATCCGGCATGGGCGCCGCGTGAAAGATCGACGGAGAGTGGCCGGCCTGTATCCATGATGACAACGGTGTTTTCCATCGCCAGGCGCTCGTAATGCGCGTGCGGCAGCGAACGGAAGGGTTCGCCGGCCGTCTCATCGTAGCGCAGCACCGAAGCCAACTCATGCGCCAGAACCGAAGTCGCGCCGTTAAACAGGGCCAACTCACCGCCCTGGTGCCGGAAGAAGCGCAGGGCAGGGTACATTCGGTCGATGCAAGGTATCAGCCGCGACGGTACGTCGTGACCGAGATTGACGTAGGTCTGCCGGAGCGGCAGCAGATCAAGCAGCAATTCGAGCCCGGCCCGCGGGCTGCGGGAGCAGTGGCTGCCATCCGGCAGTATCTGGCGGTCGAGTTCATGGTCGAGGTGGCGCGCCGCCTTCCGGATGACGCTCGGCGATGCGGGCATGGCAACGGAGGCCATGGCGAGTGCAAGTCGCACCCTGAGACGCGCCTCACCGTCACGCACCGTCTCGGCGATATGGCGAAGATACCGCACCTGAAGGGCAAGGCTCTTGAGGAAGCGGCGATAGAACCCATGCTCGGCATTGCGCAGCACGACCGGTGAATGCGACAGCCAGGCAATGATGCGCTGGGCGATGATATCCGCATCCCACGCAACGCCGCCGAAGTCACGGCCATGGGTGGCGATCCAATCGTCGACGATCTGGCGCAGGCGCACAAAACCGGCATCTTCCCGGATCGCCCGCAGATGTCTGAGCCAGCCGAACGAATGCAGGCGATACGCGAACTCACGCGACGGGAGGTCGATCTCGAACGGCGATTCGCCCTCCGTGTCGAGAACGCGCCCAGCAAGCGGGAAGCGCCCGGAGAGAATCTCCTCGGCGACAAACGGGTCGACGGCTCTCAGATCGGTCGGTGCAACAATCAGGCGGTTCGGCGTCGAGCCTGCAAAACGCAGGGCCGAGACGCGGCCGATCGACAGACGGCGCGACACGCGGCGCCAGCCTTCACGCATATACAGGTAAGAAAGCCTTCGCCTGCCGGAAAACATCAACGCCGCCGGTATCCTCATTTCTGGCACGATCGCAATCAAGGCGAGCGCGCCATGGCCTCGCGCAGCCACGACATGATGCTGGAAAGACCATTAAACTTTTATCAATCTTGTCATCTTTGATAGGCTTCCGGCTCGAAAGCGTCAAATGACACGACACGACAGGGCGTTGAGCCCTGTCGTGGATGGTCGAAACCAGGTTTTCGTCCCTATTTTCGGCGAATCACCGCGGCGTAGAAGCCATCGAGCCCGCTCGCAAAGGGTCCTTCCAGCGGCAACATGGCCGGCGTTGTGCGCATTTCGCCAAGCGGCGTGATTGCCTGCTCGAGCCCTGGCCAATCCCCTGCCGAAATTGGCACCCGCTCATAGGCCTCGCCCGAGCCAAGCACGCGCGCGACCACCTCTTCGCCCTCGCGCGGATCCAGCGAGCAGTTGGAAAAGACGACCGTGCCACCGGGCCTGACCACGGTCAGCGCATGGCGCAGCAGCCGCTCCTGCAAATCGGCAAGCTTTTCGATATCCTCCGGCCCCTTCGTCCAGAGCACGTCCGGATGGCGTCGCGTCGTGCCGGTGGAGGAACAAGGCGCATCGAGCAGGGCCGCATCGAACAGAGTCTCCGGCTGGAAGTCGGCCATGTTGACTTCCTTCGTCTCGGCCTCCAGTCCCAGCCGCTTCAGATTGCCCTTCAACCGCCGCAGCCGGCTTCCGGACTGGTCGAGTGCGGTGACCTCTGCACCGGCGAGGATGAGCTGGGCGGTCTTGCCGCCGGGCGCGGCGCAGAGGTCGACGGTCCGCTTGCCCGTGAGATCACCGAAAAGGCGCGCAGGTATCGATGCTGCCGCATCCTGAACCCACCAGACGCCGTCATCGAATCCGGCTAAGGAAGGGATGGAGCCAGAGAATTCGCCGAGGCGCACCGAGCCGGTCGGCAGCACCGTGCCGCCGAGCCGTTCGGCCCAGCCATTCGCATCGGATTTGACCGAAAGGTCGATCGCCGCCGGTGTCAGCTGTGCTTCGGCGATCTGTTCGGCCAGCGCCGCACCGTAGTGGGCAGCAAGGCGCTCGTAGAACCAGGTCGGCATAGCCGGGACGTGGTGCACGCTTTCGAGCACCGCATCCTTCTCACGCGACAGGCGCCGCAGGATCGCGTTCACGAGGTTGGCGAAACGGCGATTACGCGGATCGGCCTGCGCCTGCTCGACGGCGATGTCGACCGCGGAGTGATCCGGCACGTCGAGATAGAGGATTTGCGCCGCAGCGACGGCAAGCACATGCTCAAGCGCGCGCGCGCCTTCCGGCAACGGTGTCTGCAACAGCGAGTTGATCGCAGTCTGGATGCGCGGAAGGTGACGAAGGGCAGAGTTCAGGATCGCGCGCACCAGGGCGCGGTCAGCCTCGTTGAGTTCCCGATACGCCGGATTGCCGTGTTCATGATCGAGCATGCCGTCAAGCGACGTCTTGCGGTCGATGACGGCGGCGAGGATCTTTGCGGCTGCCTGCCGAGCCTTCATGCCCGGCTTTTCCGGACCGCGCGGCGCTGCTGCCGGAGCCCTCGATTTTGCACCACCTTTGTGTGGTGATCGTTTCGGGCGTGAATCGTTTTTGTTTTCTGCAGACATCAGGACCAGGGACCTTTGGGCGGTTCGGAACCACCGCGACCCCAACCGGTAGGAGGCACAGAGCGCGATTTGCGTACGGGATTATCAGCACGAACAGGCGGCGTCGAGGGCGAAGACATCTCCTGCGCCATCTGCATGAGCGCGGCGATTCGGTTTTCGGTGTTCGGATGCGTCGAAAACAGATTGTCCATGCGCTCGCCGGAGAGCGGATTGATGATGAACATATGCGCCGTCGCCGGATTGCGCTCGGCATCGTCGTTGTGAATTTGATGGGCAGCGCCGGCAATCTTCTGCAGCGCCGAGGCAAGTGCCAGTGGCTTGCCGCAAATCTCGGCGCCACGACGGTCGGCCGAATACTCGCGTGTCCGGCTGATGGCCATCTGCACCAGCATCGCCGCCATCGGCGCGACGATCATCGCGACCAACGTGCCGATGAAGCCGAGCGGGTTGTTGTTCTCGCGGTTGCCGCTAAAGAAGAAGGCGAAATTGCCGAGCATGGAAATCGCACCCGCAAGCGTCGCCGTCAGCGTCATCGTCAGCGTGTCGCGGTTCTGGACGTGGGCGAGTTCGTGCGCCATGACGCCAGCGACCTCATCATAGTTGAGAACCTGGAGCAGACCGGTGGATGCGGCGACCGCCGCATTCTCCGGGTTGCGGCCGGTCGCAAACGCGTTCGGCTGCGGGCTGTCGATGACGTAGACACGCGGCATCGGCAAGCCGGCGTTTTTGGCGAGATCGCGAACGATGCCGTAATATTCCGGCGCGCTGCGCTCATCCACCTCCTGCGCGCGGTACATGCGCAGCACCATCTTGTCGGAATTCCAATAGGAGAAGAAGTTCATGCCGGCCGCCATGACAAAGGCGATCATCATGCCGCCGCGTCCGCCGATGGCAAAGCCGACGGCCATGAACAGGGCGGTCATGACGGCAAGCAGCATGGCGGTACGGACAAGGTTCATCAAAGGGCTCCGGGTCGTCTGTGTTTCACGTGAATCAGGGTTCCCGTCACGGGAACAGCACCCTATATGATGGGTGCAAACGCTTCATTCTTCAATATTGATGCACGAATCCGGATACCATCCAGATGCAAAACGACAATGATAATGCCCCCGACCGTCCAAAACGGCCACTGCCAGCTGCAGCGCTGCGCGCGCTGAAAGAAGCCGAGGAGCGGCGCCAGGCCGAGGAGAAGAAGGAATTGCTGCCCGAGATCGGCGGTCGAGGCGGAGAGGATCCGGCCCGCTTCGGCGACTGGGAGATCAAGGGTCGTGCGATTGATTTCTGAATTCAGACCAGGCCGCCGCATGTGTTGGCGGTACTTGTAGGGTCTGAATCCGGCTCACGAATTTCGTGGTGAGCCCTGGCGGCGCATTGTGCCAGCTCGTGATCTCGTATGTTGAGAGCAGAGAAGCGGCTGCGCGTCCGATGAACGCGCAGCCTTTTTTCGTCAGGCCTTGTTCTGTCGGTTGGCGATCAGATCCTCGACGACCGCCGGATCGGCAAGTGTCGAAGTATCGCCGAGCGCGCCAAAATCGTCTTCGGCGATCTTGCGCAGGATGCGGCGCATGATCTTGCCCGAGCGGGTCTTCGGCAGTCCCGGCGCGAACTGGATCTTGTCGGGCGTGGCAATCGGACCGATTTCGGAACGAACATGCTTCACCAGAGCCTGACGCAGCTCGTCATTGCCAACTTCTCCGGCCATCAACGAGACATAGCAATAGATGCCCTGGCCCTTGATCGGATGCGGATAGCCGACGACTGCCGCTTCCGAGACGAGGTGGTGTGAAACCAGCGCCGATTCGACTTCGGCCGTTCCGAGACGGTGGCCGGAGACGTTGAGTACGTCGTCGACGCGACCAGTAATCCAGTAATAGCCGTCCTCGTCGCGACGGCAGCCATCACCGGTGAAGTACTTGCCCTTGTAGGTGGCGAAATAGGTCTGGCCGAAGCGCGCATGGTCGCCGTAGATCGTGCGCATCTGACCCGGCCAGCTGTCGGTGATGCAGAGGTTGCCGTCGGCAGCGCCTTCGAGCACGTTGCCTTCGTTGTCGACCAGCTGCGGCTGGACGCCGAAGAACGGACGGGTCGCCGAACCGGGTTTCAGATCGGTCGCGCCCGGCAATGGCGTGATCAGAATGCCGCCGGTCTCGGTCTGCCACCAGGTGTCGACGATCGGCGACTTCTGGTCGCCGACGACGTTGTAGTACCATTCCCAGGCTTCAGGGTTGATCGGCTCGCCGACAGAGCCGAGCAGGCGCAGCGACGAACGCGACGAGCGCTTGACGAAGTCGTCACCGGCGCCCATCAGCGAGCGGATCGCGGTCGGGGCCGTATAGAAGACATTGACCTTGTGCTTGTCGATCACTTCCCAGAAGCGACCCGCATCCGGGAAATTCGGCACGCCTTCGAACATGACCGTCGTTGCCGCATTCGCAAGCGGTCCGTAGACGATGTAGGAGTGGCCGGTAACCCAGCCCACGTCCGCCGTGCACCAGTAGATATCGCCGTCGCGATAATCGAAGACGTATTCATGCGTCATCGAGGCGTAGACGAGGTATCCGCCAGTGGTGTGCAGCACGCCCTTCGGCTTGCCGGTCGAGCCAGAGGTATAGAGGATGAACAGCGGGTCTTCCGCCTTCATCTTCACCGGCTCGCAATGCGGCTTCACGGTCGCGATTTCCTGATGATACCAGAGGTCGCGTCCCGGCGCCCAGGCAGTCTTGCCGCCGGTGCGGCGCACGACGAGCACCTTGTTGACGATCACGTGCTGCTTGGCCGCAATGTCGATCGCCGTGTCGGTGTTTTCCTTGAGCGGAACCGGCTTGCCGCCACGAACGCCCTCGTCGCAGGTGATGACGAAGGTGCTCTCGCAGTCGACGATGCGGCCGGCGAGTGCGTCCGGCGAGAAGCCGCCGAAGACCACCGAATGGATGGCGCCGATGCGGGCGCAGGCGAGCATCGCATAGGCCGCTTCCGGGATCATCGGCATGTAGATGGTGACGCGATCGCCCTTCTTGACGCCGTGCTTCTTGAGCACGTTGGAAAGCCGACATACCTGCTCGTAGAGCTGGTTGTAGGTGATCTTCTTGTCGATATAGGGATTGTCGCCTTCCCAGATGATCGCAGTCTTTTCGCCATGCGTCTTCAGGTGGCGGTCGATACAATTGTAGGAAACGTTGGTAAGGCCGTCTTCATACCACTTGATCGAGACCTTGCCCTTGAAGGAGGTGTTCTTGACCTTGGTGTAGGGCTTGAACCAGTCGATCCGCTTTCCGTGCTTGCCCCAGAACTTCGCCGGGTCCGAAATGCTCTCGTCGTACCACTTCAGATAGGTGGCGTTATCGAGCAGCGTCCGGCTCTTGGCAGACTTCGACACCGGGTAGATTTTGGCGGACATGTTTTCCTCCCTACGCATTCCTAGTGCGGCTCGCCACTCCCAGGGCCAGCCCGTTTCGCGGACATACATAGCAGGTCAAATGCCCGCCGCAATTAGACAAAAGGACATTTGGAACTGAAGAATTGCAATTTCGCGACAAGGACGGTATAGAGGCCCACATTTCCCGGAAATCAGTGGTAGACTC
>NZ_DASYHB010000039.1:0-13437 GCF_035999185.1 Ensifer sp.
GATGTTGACCGATACGGACACTGCGGTTTCGTTGGTCTTTCGCGAAACCTCTGCAGTGCGGCTGGACGTGGCTTCTGCCATCGGGCTCTCCTCAAGTGGCTGACGCGGCTCCTTATCAGGCAAAAGCTGAAATATCCAGAACTTGAGCGTCGATTCGAATCATCCGGCAACGTGCCCCGAACGAAGATTGCGCGGTGACCCAGTTGCCAATTGCAAATGTGTCTGCCGTACTTACATAGGCCTCAAGCAACCAGGCTCGGATCCGAGCCGCAACGCCCCGCGTATTGGGGGCCGACAGGTACCTTCATGAGTGAACACAATCCCTACGGAACGATGCATGCGACGACCATCATCACGGTACGCAAGGATGGCAAGGTCGTCATGGCCGGCGACGGCCAGGTGAGTCTCGGCCAGACGGTGATGAAGAGCAACGCCCGCAAGGTGCGGCGCCTTGCCAAGGGCGACGTGATTGCCGGCTTTGCCGGCGCCACGGCCGATGCCTTCACGCTGCTCGAAAGGCTTGAGGCCAAGCTCGAGCAATATCCCGACCAGTTGATGCGCGCCGCGGTCGAGCTCGCCAAGGACTGGCGCACCAACAAGTATCTGCGCAATCTCGAGGCCATGATGCTGGTCGCCGACAAGTCGATCACCCTTGCCATCACCGGCAATGGCGACGTGCTGGAGCCGGAGCATGGCACGATCGCCATCGGATCGGGCGGCAACTACGCTTTTGCCGCGGCCCGCGCGCTGATGGACAGCGACAAGTCGGCCGAAGACATCGCCCGCAGGGCGCTACAGATTGCCGGCGACATCTGCGTCTATACCAACCACAATATCGTCGTGGAGACGCTGGATGCCCAATGAGCCCGTGCATGTCAGCTTTGTGCCGGTGGTCGACGACCATCTGCCGCTGCTGCATGCCTGGCTGAGCGAACCGCATGTGCGGCAATGGTGGGGTGAGCCCGACAAGGAAGTGGCGCTGATCCGCGAAGGCTGTGCGGCCGGAGAAGTGGAAGGTTTCATCTTCCACGTGGCCGGTGAGCCGGCCGGCTACATCCAGTCGTGGATACCGTTCCAGTACCCGGACGAGGAGCCCTGGGCGAAGGACCTGCCGGCCAATGTGCCTGGCATCGACATCTTCGTCGGCCCTGCGGATTTGACGGGCAGGGGCGTCGCCTCACTGGCGCTCCGGGCCTTTGCCGAACGGCTGTTTGCCGCCGGCGCGCCCCGCATCGTGATCGACCCCGATGCCGGCAATCGCCGCGCCGTCCGCGCCTACACCAAGGCCGGCTTCGTGCCCTATGCAGAATGGATTGACGCATCCGGCCGCACGCTCCTGATGGAGCTGACGCGGACCGAGTTTGAGAGGACTACATGAGTACGTTTTCACCCAGAGAAATCGTGTCGGAACTCGACCGTTTCATCATCGGCCAGAACGACGCCAAGCGCGCCGTGGCCATCGCTCTGCGCAACCGCTGGCGCCGCCAGCAGCTCGGTGACGAGCTGCGCGACGAGGTGATGCCGAAGAACATTTTGATGATCGGCCCGACCGGCGTCGGCAAGACCGAGATTTCCCGCCGTCTGGCCAAGCTCGCCGGCGCGCCCTTCGTCAAGGTCGAGGCGACCAAGTTCACTGAGGTCGGCTATGTCGGCCGCGATGTCGAGCAGATCATTCGTGATCTCGTCGAGGTCGGCATCGGTCTCGTGCGCGAAAAGCGCCGCGTCGAGGTCAAGGCCAAGGCGCACCAGAACGCCGAAGAACGGGTGCTCGACGCGCTGGTTGGCGCCACGGCGTCGCCTGCGACGCGCGACAGTTTCCGCAAGAAGTTGCGTGCCAACGAGCTCGACGACAAGGAGATCGAGGTCGATCTTGCCGAAACTGGCGCACCCGGCGGGTTCGAGATCCCAGGCATGCCCGGCGCCAACATCGGCGTCTTGAACCTGTCCGAAATGTTCGGCAAGGCGATGGGGGGCCGTACCAAGAAGGTCAAGACCACGGTCAAGGCCTCCTATGAGCTGCTGATCAACGACGAGTCCGACAAGCTGCTCGACAACGAGCAGATCCAGCGCGAAGCGGTCAAGGCGGTCGAAGACGACGGCATCGTCTTCCTCGACGAGATCGACAAGATCGCCTCGCGGGAAGGCGGCATGGGGGCCGGCGTGTCGCGCGAAGGCGTGCAGCGCGACCTGCTGCCGCTCGTCGAAGGCACGACGGTTGCGACCAAATATGGACCGGTCAAGACCGACCATGTCCTCTTCATCGCGTCGGGCGCCTTCCATGTGGCCAAGCCCTCGGACCTCCTGCCGGAATTGCAGGGCCGCCTGCCGATCCGCGTCGAGCTTCGCGCGCTCACCAAGGAAGACTTCCGCCGCATCCTGACGGAAACGGAGGCGAGCCTGATCCGCCAGTACAAGGCGCTTCTGGAAACGGAAGAGGTCAAGCTCGACTTCACCGATGACGCGATTGATGCGCTTGCCGATGTCGCCGTGCAGCTGAACGCCAGCGTCGAGAACATCGGCGCCCGCCGGCTGCAGACGGTGATGGAGCGGGTGCTCGACGAGATTTCGTTCAACGCCCCGGATAAGGCCGGTCATGAAGTGACGATCGATGCCGAATACGTGCGCAAGCATGTCGGCGACATCGCCGCCAACACCGATCTGTCGCGCTATATTTTGTGACATTTCGGTCGGTGCGGGCAGTTCGGCGCCGGCAACCCTCAAGCAGCGGGCCGCCTGTCTCTCGACAGGCGGCCTTAATTTTTCTAACACGGTCGCTGAGGAGTGATCGTGGTCCGGGCATCTTTCCGACATGATCTTGGCGTAGGAGCCGCCCCGCCGACCGAGGCAGCCTCCACCAGTCACAGGAAGAAGAGATCGTGCGTTTTACCGCCTGTATGCTCGCTATCGCCACGTTTTGCCTGACCGCAAGCCAGGCATTCGCCGCGACCGACGTCCCGCCGGGCAACCGCAACGTCGAACAGCCCGCCATCCCGGGCGCTTCCGTGCGCCGTACCAAGGCCGGCCGCACCTCCTTCGATGCCAAGTTCGAAAAGGTCCGCGATCTGCTCGCAACCGACAAGCAGCTGATCAGCAAGATCAAGTCGGTGTCGCGCGCCTATGGCATCGCCCCGATCCACATGGTCGGCGCCATCGTCGGCGAGCATACCTACAATGTCGACGCCTATGACCGGCTGCAGTCCTATTACGTCAAGGCGGCCGCCTATGCCGGTAACAGCTTCCAGTTCGGCTATGACGGCGAGACCGTCGCTGAATTCGTCGCCCGGCCGCAGTTTTCCGAATGCGGTGCCAAGAAGGGCGCCTATGCGCTCTGGAGCTGCCGCGAGCGGGTCTGGGACAACGATTTCCGCGGCCAGTCCGTCGGCGGCAAGTCCTACCCGAACAACCGCTTCAGCGCCGTGTTCTTCCAGCCGTTCTTTGCCGGCCAGACCTTCGGGCTTGGCCAGATCAACCCGCTGACGGCGCTGATGCTGACCGACATCGTCGCGAAGACCTCGGGCTATGACCGGCTCGACGAGAACAATGCCGCCGGCGTCTATGAGGCGATCATGGATCCGGACGTCTCGCTCGCCTATATGGCCGCCTCGATCCGCCACTCGATCGACGCCTACAAGTCGATCGCCGGCGTCGACATTTCGACCAATCCCGGGGTAACCGCGACGCTCTATAACGTCGGCAATCCGGACGGCCGCGCCGCTGCCCTTGCCGCCAAGATGCAGGCCGGCCAGGCGCAGTGGCCGGAGGAGAATTATTACGGCTGGCTCGTTAACGACAAGCTGTCCGAGCTCGAAAGCCTCTTGTGATTCACGTGAAGCACTTTCCTTGATTGCGCCGTAAAAACCTGAAATCATTGGCGCAATCGAGAAAGGCAATCACCATGGACATGCGTCCGGAGCCGTTCGAGCCGCCGGCTCCCATTCCTCGTGTGGGCATCCCTTCTTACCTGAAGATCATCAGGACGGTCCTGCGCAACCCGCTCGAACTGTGGGGCGAACCGTCCTACACCCTGCCCTGGATCGAGACGAAATTCGTCACCCAGCGTACCTTGATCGTCAACGATCCCGGCCTCATCCGTCACATCCTCGTCGACAACGTCGCCAACTACGAGATGTCGAAGGTTCGACGGCTGATCCTGAGGCCGATCCTGCGCGACGGCCTGTTGACGGCGGAAGGTGAGGTGTGGAAGCGGTCGCGCAAAGCGATGGCTCCGGTGTTCACACCGCGCCACGCCAAGGGCTTTGCCGGCCAGATGTTGCGCAGCTCGGAAGCATTCGTCGAGCGCTATGCCGAAGCCAGGAAGGCTCCGTTCACTACCAACGTCGCCAACGACATGACGGAACTTACCTTCGACATCCTGGCCGAGACGCTGTTTTCCGGCGAGGTCGCCGTCGAACGGGAGGGCTTTGTCCAGAGTGTCGAAGAACTGCTCCACCGCATGGGGCGGGTCGATCCGATGGACATCCTACTTGCGCCCGAATGGGTGCCGCGCCCGACCCGGATCGGCGGCAGAAAAGTGATGAACCGCTTCCGCTCGATCGTTTCCGAGACCATGGCGCTCCGCCGCCGCAAGATGGCTGAAAACCCCAAGGGCACGCCGCAGGATTTTCTGACCCTGCTTCTGGAGATCGAGGGCAGCCAGGGTCTTTCAACGGCCGAAATCGAGGACAACATCCTGACCTTCATCGGTGCCGGGCACGAGACGACGGCCCGTGCGCTCGCCTGGACGCTCTACTGCGTCGCCAACACGCCGGTCTACCGAGAGACAATGGAGGCCGAGATCGACGCTGCGATCGCAAGCGGTGCCGATCCGGTCGAGTGGCTGGCTCTGATGCCGCATGTGCTGGCCGCCTTCGAGGAGGCGATGCGGCTCTATCCGCCGGCGCCGTCGATCAACCGGGCCGCGATCGAGGAGGACGAGTGGGTCTCGCCGTCAGGCAAACGCGTGCGCATCCCCAAGGGCATCGCCGTCTTGATCATGCCCTGGACGCTCCATCGACACGTTCTCTATTGGGAGAAGCCTCGCGCCTTCATGCCCGAGCGGTTCCTGCCGGAAAACCGCGAGAAGCTGCACCGCTACCAGTATCTGCCGTTCGGTGCCGGCCCGCGCGTCTGCATCGGCGCCACCTTCGCACTACAGGAGGCGGTGATTGCGCTTGCAGTGATGATGCATCGCTACCGCTTCGATATGACGGCCGAAACCAATCCCTGGCCGGTGCAGCGTCTGACTACTCAACCGCGGGGCGGGTTGCCGATGAGGGTGTCGGTTCGCTGAAGGTCTTGCCAGGGATCGGTGACTGAACGGAACGCACCGGAGAGTCCGCCGGCTTTGGCTGTTGCAGCAGCTTCGACGGCTTCTTGATCGTCTTGATCTGGGCGCAGGTGGCGTCGCCGGCATTGTCGCAGGGCTTGTAGACGACGATCTCGCTGCCGGCGCCATCGTCCCAGACCGCCTGGATCGTCAGCGTCTTCGCCTCGTTGGCGGGCAGGGATATGTAGACATATTCGGCCGTATCGTCGCCCGGCAGGTTGAACGGCAGCTGCGGATTGCACTTGGCCAGTGGAAAGCGCTTGTCGAGCGCGTCCGAATTGATCGAGTAGCGGATTTCCGATAGCCGGCAATGCATCGTCTGCAATGCGGTGAAATAGATCAGCTGGCGGTCGTCGTAGTTTCGAAACTGTATCCAGCCGGTCTGCTTGTTGGCGTCGAGCATCGCCTTGTAGATGGCGACTTCGGGCAATTGCGGCTTGTATTCCTCTTCGTCTGCGTCCTGGGTGTGGGATACGCCCGCTGAAAGAGAGAGAATACCCGCTGTTAGCAGCGAGACGACGAGCAACGGACGGCGGTGTTCGAGCATGCGATGGACCCCTGCCATTCTCACTGGTGTCGCTGAACTCATCGTCGATGTCTGCGACACGATGGTTTTCTGTCGAAATATGTCATATCACCGCATCGATCCCCATTGAACCCGGGGCCTTACGCCCCGCGCGAATTCCGGACTGCGCGAATTGACCTCCCATTTTCTTCTCGGCATCGACACCGGCGGCACCTACACCGACGCCGTTCTCTTCTCGGAAACGCAAGGCGTCGTCGCCAAGGCCAAGGCGCTGACGACCCGTCACGACCTTGCGGTCGGCATTTCCGGTGCGGTCGAAGCCGTGCTTGATCAGGCGAAGGTGCCGGTCTCGGCGATCAGCATGGTGTCGCTGTCGACGACGCTTGCGACCAATGCCCTTGTCGAAGGGCAGGGCGGTCGCGCCGGTCTCGTGATGATCGGCTTTGGTCCGGACGATCTGAAACGCGATGGCCTGCAGGAAGCGCTCGGCTCCGATCCGGTGATCTTTTTGCCGGGTGGCCACAACGTGCATGGTGGCGAAACTCCGCTCGACATGAGCGAGCTCGACGCTGCCCTGCCGACTTTGGCCAACCAGGTCTCCTCCTTTGCGATTGCCGGATATTTCGCCGTTCGGAATCCGGATCACGAAAAGCGGGTGCGCGACCGTATTCGCGAAGTCTCGCATCTGCCGGTTACCTGCAGCCATGAACTGTCCTCCAAGCTCGGTGGGCCGCGCCGCGCGCTGACGACGCTGCTCAACGCCCGTCTCGTCTCGATGATCGACCGGCTGATCGGCTCCTGCGAGGGATTCCTGAAGGTGCGGGGCATCGATGTTCCGATGATGGTGGTACGCGGCGACGGTGCGCTGATCTCGGCCGAAGAGGCGCGGCTGCGCCCGATCGAGACCATTCTCTCCGGCCCGGCGGCGAGTCTCGTGGGCGCAAGGCACCTGACCGGTCTCGACAATGCCGTGGTCTCCGACATTGGCGGCACCACCACCGATGTGGCGGTTCTCGATGGTGGTCGCCCGCGTCTCGACGCCGAAGGGGCCGTTGTCGGCGGCTTCCGCACCATGGTCGAGGCGGTGGCGATGCGAACCTATGGCCTCGGCGGCGATTCGGAAGTGCGCATCAACGATCGCGGTCTCAAGGCCAAGCTCGATCTCGGGCCGCGCCGGCTGATGCCGCTCAGTCTTGCAGCTGCCCTGCATGGTGATGCGGTGATTTCGGTTCTGGAAAAGCAGATACGCGCGCAGCACCGTGGGCGCCACGACGGCCGGCTTGCGGTGCGCACCGGACTTCCCGACCATCTTGCAAGCGGGCTTCAGCCGCAGGAACAGGCGCTTTATGAGCGCGTCGGAGCAGTTCCCGTCGCGCTCGAAACGCTGCTGGTCTCGACGCCGCAGAAGGCGACGCTTGACCGGCTGGTGGCGCGCGGGCTCGTGCATATCTGCGGGCTCACGCCGTCCGACGCCATGCATGTGCTCGGTCGGCAATCGCAATGGAACCTTGAGGCGGCCCGCCTTGGCATCGAGCTTGCTGCCCGGACGCGCGACGGCTCCGGCCAGCCGATCGCTTCTTCGCCCGAAACGATGGCCGAGATGATCGTCGACCGGCTGACGCGCCAATCCTCGGAGGTCATCCTGCAGGCCTGTCTCGGCGAGGACGGAGCGACGATCGATCCGGCCGCCTCCCAGGCCGTCGACCGGGCGCTGACCCGGGTGCCGGGCATTGTGCGTTTCTCGCTGGGGCTCGATCGGCCGCTTGTCGGCCTCGGCGCCTCGGCCCCGGTTTATTACCCGGCTATTGCAGAGATGCTCGGAACGGAAGCCGCTATCCCCGAAGAGGCGGGCGTCGCCAATGCCGTCGGAGCCGTCGTCGGTCAGGTCAGGGCGACGGTCACCGTTTTCGTGACGATGCCGGAAGAAGGCATCTACATTGTCAACGGTGCAGGCGTCAGCGAACGCTTCCTCGATCAGGAAAAGGCTTTCGGCGCGGCGCGCGGCCGGGCCGAAGCCATGGCGCTGGAGGCGGCACGCACCAACGGCGCCGAAGATCCGGCCTCGCTCCTGCGCGAGGAGATCGACGCGCCCGAAGTCGAAGGGAGCCGCAAACTGATCGAGGCCCGGTTCATCGCATCCGCCAGCGGCCGTCCGCGTATCGCCCATCACTGATCTTTTCGATTTTGGAAATAATTCTTCGCATCCTTGCAGAATTGACAGGGAATGAATTGGTGAGAAACTGCCGCCGTTTCACGCGCGTATTGCGCTTGGGGCGGTCCGCGGCCGGCTCGATGCGCAAGATCAAAATGTTGGAGCGTTTCCCGGGACCGTAGGGATCGGTGGCGCTCCTGTTGTCTATTTCAAGGAGTTGGCAGATGGACCGCATTGAGAAGTTTGGTTTGAAGATTGATGCGGGTCTCCATCAGTTTCTGGTGGACGAGGCGATGCCGGGTACTGGCGTCGATGCGGAGCACTTCTTCGCAGAGCTTTCCGCTCTCGTGCACGATCTCGCGCCGAAGAACCGGGCGTTGCTCGCAAAGCGCGACGACCTCCAGGCCAAGCTCGACGCCTGGTACAAGCAGAACGGCGCGCCCGTCGATATCGACACCTATCAGGCCTTCCTGCGCGATATCGGTTACCTGCTGCCGGAAGGCGGCGAGTTCAGCGTTTCGACCGCCAATGTCGATCCGGAGATCGCGACGATCGCCGGCCCGCAGCTCGTCGTTCCCGTCATGAATGCGCGCTATGCGCTCAATGCCGCCAATGCGCGCTGGGGTTCGCTCTATGACGCGCTCTATGGCACGGACGCGATTTCCGACGCGGACGATGCCGAAAAGGGCCGTGGCTACAATCCGAAGCGCGGCGCCAAGGTCATCGCCTGGGCGCGTGATTTGCTTGATGCCAGCGCACCGCTGGCGAAGGGGAATTGGGCCGATGTCACATCGTTGAAGGTGGCCGGCGGCGCGCTTGCCATCGGGCTCAAGGATGGCTCCAACACCACCTTGCGCAACGCCTCGCAATTCGTCGGCTATTCCGGTCAGGAAGGTGCGCGCTCGGAGATCGCTCTGCGGCACAACAACCTGCATGCGATCGTCGTTCTCGACGCTTCGACGCCGATCGGCAAGGAAGATCCCGCCGGCATTTCCGACGTCATCCTCGAATCGGCGATCACCACGATCATGGACTGCGAGGATTCGGTCGCAGCCGTCGACGCCGAGGACAAGGTTGTCGTCTACCGCAACTGGCTCGGCCTGATGAACGGCAACCTCGAAGAGGAAGTTGCCAAAGGCGGCAAGACCTTCACCCGCCGTCTCAATCCCGATCGCACCTACACGGCCGCCGCTGGTGGCACTCTGTCTCTGCCCGGCCGCTCGCTGATGCTGGTTCGCAATGTCGGCCACCTCATGACGAATCCGGCTATCCTTGATAGGGACGGCAACGAAGTGCCCGAAGGCATCATGGATGCGATGGTCACGGCGCTGATTGCTCTGCACGATGTTGGCAATGGCGGCCGCCGCATGAACTCCCGCGAGGGGTCCATGTATGTCGTCAAGCCGAAGATGCACGGCCCCGAGGAAGTCGCCTTCGCCAGCGAGATCTTCGCCCGTGTCGAAAAGGCACTCGGCATGCCCGCCAACACCATGAAGATGGGTATCATGGACGAGGAGCGCCGCACCACGGTCAACCTCAAGGAATGCATCCGTGCCGCCCGCGAGCGCGTCGTCTTCATCAACACCGGTTTCCTCGATCGCACCGGCGACGAGATGCACACCTCGATGGAAGCTGGCCCGATGATCCGCAAGGGCGACATGAAGCAGGCGGCGTGGATCGGTGCCTATGAAAACTGGAACGTCGACATCGGGCTTGAATGCGGCCTCTCCGGCCATGCCCAGATCGGCAAGGGCATGTGGGCCATGCCCGACCTGATGGCGGCAATGCTGGAACAGAAGATCGCTCATCCGAAGGCCGGCGCCAACACCGCCTGGGTTCCGTCGCCGACGGCTGCGACGCTGCACGCGACCCATTATCATCGTGTCAACGTCGCCGACGTTCAGGCGAGCCTCAAGAGCCGCGCCCGTGCCAAGCTCTCGGATATCCTGTCGGTGCCGGTCGCCGTCCGTCCGAACTGGACGCCGGAGGAAATCCAGCGCGAACTCGACAACAACGCCCAAGGCATTCTCGGCTACGTCGTTCGCTGGGTCGACCAGGGCGTCGGCTGCTCGAAGGTGCCTGACATCAACAACATCGGCCTGATGGAAGACCGTGCGACGCTGCGCATTTCCGCCCAGCACATGGCCAACTGGCTGCACCACGGCGTCGTCACCGAGGCTCAGGTGGTCGAGACGATGAAGCGTATGGCCGCCGTCGTCGACGGCCAGAACGCTGAAGACCCGCTCTATGTCGCCATGGCCGGCAACTTCGACGTCTCGATCGCCTTCCAGGCGGCTGTCGAACTTGTTCTGAAGGGCCGCGAGCAGCCGAATGGTTACACTGAGCCGGTCCTGCACCGTCGCCGGTTGGAGCTGAAGGCGCGCAACGCCGCCTGATTCGCCCCCGGAGCCAGAGAATAGAGAAAAAGCCGTGCGTTCACTTGGACGCACGGCTTTGTCGTTTCAGCACCAGGTCGGGCTTCCAGGTGAAATCACGTCACGCCCCGGCCTAAAACTCGGCCCAGCCGTCGGTCGCCAGTGCGGCATTGCCTTGCGTTGCGTAGGGAGCCGGTCGCCGGATCGCCTGGGTGACGGGGCGCCCCTGATCGCGGGGCGTTGGGCCGGCCGCCGGGGCAGGTGCCCTCGATCCGCCTCTTGCCTGGGCCGCACCGGCGAGCGTGAAGCGCTCTATCAGGTTGCGCAGGTTCGTGCCTTCCTGCGCCAGCGTGGCGGAGGCGGCATTGGCCTCCTCGACCATCGCGGCATTTCTCTGTGTCACCTGGTCCATCTGGTTGACGGCGGTGTTGACTTCGCTGAGACCCACGGACTGCTCGCGGGCAGACGTGGCGATCGCCGCCATGTGTTCGTTGATGGTGATGACATGCGCTTCGATGGTCTGCAGCGCTTCGCCGGTGTCGCGTACCAGGCGCACGCCATTCTCGACCTCCTGGCTGGAGGTGCGGATGAGATCCTTGATTTCCTTGGCGGCCTTGGCCGAGCGCTGGGCCAGCTCGCGCACTTCCTGTGCTACGACGGCAAAGCCCTTGCCGGCTTCGCCAGCCCGTGCCGCCTCGACGCCCGCATTCAGCGCCAGAAGGTTCGTCTGGAAGGCGATCTCGTCGATCACGCCGATGATGCTGGAGATTTGGCTCGACGATTCCTCGATCCGCCGCATCGCCTCCACGGCATTGGCAACGACGACCGATGACTGGGCGGCGCTGGTTTTCGCCTCTCCGGCGACATCGCGTGCTTCCTCAGTACGCCTCGACGAATTGCTGACATTGGCGGTGATCTGATCGAGTGCTGCTGCCGTCTCCTCCAGCGAAGCGGCCTGCTGTTCGGTGCGCTTGGACAGATCGTCGGCACTCTGGCTGATCTCGCGCGTGCCCATGCCGATGTTCTGGGCGCTGTCGGCAACGGCGAGCAGAGCATCGTTCAGCTGTCCGGCCGCCTTGTTGAGGTCGTGCCGCAGCTGTTCGAACTCGGCGGAGAACGGTTCATGCAGCTGAACCGCGAGATCGCCGTTGGCGAGCCGCTGAAGGCCGCCGGCCAGTCCCGCCGTCGCCTGCGTCAGCTTTTCCTGCGCTGCCTGTTCAGCCGCTCTTTGAACACGAACGCGTTCAGCCTCGCTGTTACGGCGGCTCTCATCGGCCTCGGCTTGCAGTTTGAGGTTCGACCGCGCCGCTTCGCGGAAGGACTGGATGGCCCGTGCCATCTCGGCGATCTCGTCCTTGCCGTTGACCGGCCCGTCGCTGTCTTCGACGTGGCCGTCGATCAGCCGGCGCATCGCGGCGATCTGGCGGCCAAGCGGTCCGACGACGCCCCGCAACACGACGAGGAAGGTGCCGGCAGCAAGCGCGATCACAAGAATGATGATGCCGATATTGAGTTTTTGTACCGTCTCGAACTCGTGATGCTTCGTCTCGAACGTCGTGCCGGAAAGCTCGACCTGCAGATCGGAGATTTTCGAGATCGTCTCCGTCAGCGGGTCGATCGTTGCGTAGAGCTTTTCCCGTACAAAGCCGTCGAGCGCCTTCTGGTCCTTGGCCGAGAGGATTTGCGACAATGCCGTGATCGAATCCATGGCAACGACCATCTGGCTTCGCGCACTGTCGACAAGCCGCCGCTCCTCGTCGGTCATCGTGGTTGCGGCATAGGCATCCCAGTTAGACTTGATCGCGTCCCGTGCCGCATTGACCGAGGCAAGCCCGGCCTCCATCGTCTCGTTGCCGTTGCGCACCTTGTGAGCGGCGTCGACGATCGAGACGGCAAAAGCGTCCGACGTCGCCTTGAGGTTCTTCAAGGGCACGATGCGGTCGGCATAGACCGCGTCCATTGTTTGGCTGGTTTCCGACAACAGCGATTGGCTGTGAACAGCGATACCGATCGCGATTGTCGATAGCAGCGCAATAGCGCCGATGAGCTTGGTCTTGATCAGCATGCCAGTCCCTCCCGAAGCGGAATTTCTTGAGCACACTGTTTTCTTCATTTAGATAACGCTTACTTAATAAGCGTTTGAATTTAAGTCGAAATCGAACATTCCTGCCCCGAATCATCAGACGGTCGCGACCCTGATTTGAGTGCCATCCCAGACGACAACTTTGCGTCGCCGGCGCGCGCTGGTGTACCCCTGGGGAAGAGCAATCGGCGGTTGGCGCCAACAAAAAAGCCGCCGATTGCGTCGGCGGCTCGATCAGGTTCGAAGTGGCTTGATTATTGCTGAACGACGACGCGGGCGCTCTTGCCGGGGCGAACGCGCGAGTAGAGGTCAATGATGTCCTGGTTGATCAGGCGGATGCAGCCCGAAGAGGCGGCCGTGCCGATCGACGACCATTCCGGCGTGCCGTGCAGGCGGAACAGTGTGTCCTTGCCCTGGTCGTTGAAGAGGTAGAGCGCGCGGGCGCCGAGCGGGTTCTTGAGGCCGGGGCCCATTCCCTCTTCGACATACTTCGCCACTTCCGGCTTGCGCTCGGCCATTTCCTTCGGCGGATGCCACATCGGCCATTCCTGCTTCCAGGCGATATAGGCCTCGCCTTCCCATGCAAAGCCGGCCTTGCCGACGCCGATGCCGTAACGCACGGCCTTGCCGCCCGGCAGCACGTAATAGAGGAAGCGGTTCGGCGTGTTGACGACGATCGTGCCCGGACGCTCCTTGGTGGAGTAGTCGACGATCTGGCGATGGTAGCGGCTGTCGACCTTGTTGATCGGGATCGCCGGAAGGGCATAGCCGTGATCCTCAACCGCGCCATAATCGCCCGTGAAGATCTGGTTGGTCGCGACCACTGCGGTTGCGGGAGCGGGTTCGTTGGCAGCGGTCTCGGGTTTGGACGATGTCGTCGAGCAGCCGGCAACAGCGAGTGTCGCCGCGAGGCTGCACAAGAGGAAGGCATTGCGGAAGCGCATGGGTGTCTCTTAAAAAGAAGCAAAGAAAAAC
>NZ_DASYHB010000198.1:0-37208 GCF_035999185.1 Ensifer sp.
AGGCATTCACCAGGGGGGTCCCGTCAAGGGGCTGAGATACTGCTGGATGGTCGGCTTGCCGGCTGTAGCGCAGTGACCCGTTGAACCTGATCCAGTTCATACTGGCGTAGGGACGGTGCAGATATCGAAGCCAGGACTCCGTACGCGGCCTCCTCCTGGCGGCGCGTCTTTCATCCTTCCGGCATCAGAACTGGGTCTCCAACCACAACTTGGAGCCTCGTCATGAATATTGCCACCAAACCCGCAGCCCTCACTGTCACGCAAGGGCCGCTTCCCGCCTCGCGCAAGGTCCACAAATCAGGCGTGCTGCATCCGGATATCCGCGTGCCGATGCGCGAGATCGCGCTGCACCCGACCTCCGGCGAACCGCCGGTCACGGTCTACGACGCCTCCGGCGCCTATACCGCCGACGACGCCGAGATCCGCATCGAGGACGGCCTGCCGCGGCTGCGCCGCAACTGGATCATCGGTCGCGGCGACGTCGAAACCTACGAGGGGCGGATCGTCCGACCGGAAGACAACGGCTTTGCGACCGGCGACCGGCTGACGCCGACCTTCCCCCTTCAGCATGTGCCGCTGAAGGCCACGGCTGGCCGCGCGGTGACCCAGCTTGCCTATGCCCGCGCCGGCATCATCACGCCGGAGATGGAGTTCGTGGCGATCCGCGAAAACCTCGGCCGCGACGCTGCGCGCGCGAAAGCCCGCGATGGCGAAAGCTTCGGCGCCCACATCCCCGATCACGTGACGCCCGAGTTCGTCCGCCAGGAGATTGCCAGCGGCCGCGCCATCCTGCCGGCCAACATCAACCATCCGGAGTCCGAGCCGATGATCATCGGCCGGAATTTTCTGGTGAAGATCAACGCTAACATCGGCAATTCCGCCGTGACCTCGTCGATGGCCGAGGAAGTCGAGAAGATGGTGTGGGCAACGCGCTGGGGTGCCGACACGGTCATGGACCTGTCGACCGGCCGCAACATCCACAACATCCGCGAATGGATCATCCGCAATTCGCCCGTTCCAATCGGCACCGTGCCGCTCTACCAGGCGCTCGAAAAGGTCAACGGCATTGCCGAGGATCTCAACTGGGAAGTGTACCGCGACACGCTGATCGAGCAGGCCGAACAGGGCGTCGATTACTTCACCATCCATGCCGGCGTGCGGCTGCACTACATCCCGCTCACTGTCGACCGTGTCACCGGCATCGTCTCGCGCGGCGGCTCGATCATGGCCAAGTGGTGTCTGCATCACCACCGCGAGAGCTTCCTCTACGAGCATTTCGAGGAAATCTGCGACATCTGCCGCGCCTATGACGTCTCGTTCTCGCTCGGCGACGGCCTGCGCCCCGGCTCAATCGCCGACGCCAACGATGCGGCGCAGTTTGCCGAACTCGAAACGCTTGGCGAACTCACAAAGATCGCCTGGGCGAAGGATTGCCAGGTGATGATCGAAGGTCCCGGCCATGTTCCGATGCACAAGATCAAGGAGAACATGGACAAGCAACTGGCCGTCTGCGGCGAAGCGCCGTTCTACACGCTCGGACCGCTGACGACCGACATTGCGCCGGGCTACGACCACATCACCTCCGGCATCGGCGCGGCGATGATCGGCTGGTTCGGAACCGCCATGCTCTGCTACGTCACCCCGAAGGAGCACCTCGGTCTGCCCGACCGCAACGACGTCAAGGTGGGTGTCATTACCTACAAGATCGCCGCCCACGCCGCCGATCTCGCCAAGGGGCATCCGGCAGCCCAGGTGCGCGACGATGCCCTCTCTCGCGCCCGCTTCGAGTTCCGCTGGGAGGACCAGTTCAATCTCTCGCTCGACCCGGAAACCGCCCGCAACTTCCATGACGAGACATTGCCGAAGGAGGCCCACAAGGTCGCGCATTTCTGCTCGATGTGCGGGCCCAAATTCTGCTCGATGCGCATCTCACACGACATCCGCGCCGAGGCGCAGAAGGAGGGGCTGGAGGCGATGGCCGCGAAATACCGCGAGGGTGGCGACCTCTACATGCCGGTCGAGGGTGCGGCCGGCGCAGCCGAATAGGCAAGGCGGCATGGCGAGGAAGGGGCCGGTCGCGGCCCCTTCCGGCGGCTGGGCGGATGCTTGTGCCTGACTGGGGAATTGCTTGTCCCCTCATCGGTTGAACGGTATGTAGGGTTCACGCAAAGGTCGTCATGGGCGAAATCCGTCATTCACGCGAGGCTGCCGCCTTCTGTGGCGCATCTGCGGGACGACAAAACGCCGTTTACGAGGAAATGACGTGAGGATACGCCTGCTGAGACTGACCGCCCTGTCGATTGGCGGCCTTGCGGTACTGGCGGGAGACCTGCCACGCCTCGACGGCAGCGGCCGTTTTGCCGCGGGTTCATCCTTGATTTCCACCGCCCATGCAGAGGATGCCGATGCCGGCGGCGGGTCCGGCGAAAATGGCACCGATGGCGGCGGCCAAGGTGGCGAAAACGTCGGGGGCGGCGGAAGCGACGGCACGGTGGGTGGCGGATACGCGGGCGGCGGCGATTGGGGCACCGGCGACGGTAGCGGCGCAGGCCCAGAGCCCGGCCTTGAGCCTGGGGGTACCGGTGCGGGCGGCGGAGGTGCCGCCATCGACGGCGCTAGCCATAGCGAGGATCGCCCTACCCTGCGCGACACAAGGGATTACGGCCCAAGCGGCAACACTTGGCACGGCGGCAGCAGTTTCCTTAACCTCTTCCGCCAGACGCCGCAAAGCCGTGGCGAACAGAGCCAGCCAGAACCGCCTGCCGGGCAGAACACCGTTCACACGAATTGAGAGCCTTGAAGAGAGGTCAACTTCGTCGCAACGAAGAGCAACCTGCGCTCTTTCTTGAAACCGGACTCCGGATGTGCACGTGGGAGCGGGTTCTGACGCGCGAGAAGGAGCTCAACTGGCGTCGAAGCTTTCCCGATCAAGACCTGCCGGCGTGTGGCTGCGGAAATACGCGCACAGAGCGTTGGGCTTTCTCGCCCCAACCGCCTCTCTAGCCACGCCCAATCACCCCCTCGACGACGTCAAGCAGCACGTTCGCCCCGGCCACCAGGTCATCCGGCTCGGTATGCTCCCGCGGATTATGGCTGATGCCGTCGCGGCTCGGCACGAAGATCATCGCCGACGGTGCGATGCGGGCGATCATCTGCGCATCGTGGCCGGCGCCTGAGGTCATGCGGCGGGTCTTGAAGCCGCGGCGTTTTGTCGAGGTCTCGATGGCTTCGACAATGCCCTGATCAAAGTCGACCGGCTGGAACCTTGCCAGTCGCTCGAAGGAAATCTGCACGCCTTCTTCAGTGCCGATCCGCACCAGCAATTCTGAAAGCACCGCCTCCAGTGCCGACAACCGCGCCTCGTCCGGGTCGCGAAGATCGACGGTAAAGACAGCGCGCGACGGGATGACGTTGATCGCGTCCGGTTCGTATCGCATCGTGCCGACCGTCGCGACACTCGGGGCGTTCGAGCGGGCGATATGCTCGCGTAGGAACAGGCCGACGCGGGCGGCTGCAAGTCCGGCATCACAGCGCATCGCCATCGGCGTGGTGCCCGCATGGTTGGCGACGCCATCGATGGTGACGCGCTGCCAGGAGATGCCCTGCAGGTTCTCGACCGCACCGATCGTAAACCCCTCCCGTTCCAACACCGGCCCCTGCTCGATATGCAGTTCGAGATAGGCGTGCGGTTTGGCGAAGCCCGGCTCGGCGGTGCCGGCATAGCCGATGCGTTCGAGTTCCTCGCCGAGCACCGATCCGTCGGTACCGACGGTCGCGAGTGCCGCCTCGACGGTCAGGCCGCCGACATAGGTGAGCGAACCCAGCATGTCCGGCGCATAGCGCACGCCTTCCTCGTTGGTGAAGGCGGCAGCGACGACCGGGCGGACCGGCTCAACACCGCGCTCCTTCAGCGTCTCGATGACTTCGAGCGCGGCAAGCACGCCATAGCAGCCATCATAGACGCCGGCATTGATGACCGTATCGATATGCGAACCCAGCATGAGTGGCGCCTCGCCGGCGTTGCGCTCGTCGCGCCAGATGCCGAAGATGTTGCCGATACGGTCGACGGCAACCTCGAGGCCAGCCGCATGAAGCCAGGCGACCAGGCGGTCGCGCCCCGCCTTGTCGTTGTCGGAAGCGGCAAGGCGCGTCAACTGGGCTTGGGGATCGCGACCGATGTCCCCGAGTTCATGGATGCGGGCGATGAGGCGCTCGGCATTGATGGTCTGCATGGATGTCACTGTCCTCATGTCACGCGTGGTCGGCCGGCGCCAATCGTTGGCGGGCGATTTCCGCATGGAAGCGCGCGCCAAATATCAGGGCGTCGTCGTTGAAGTCGTAGCGCGGGTTGTGCAACGGCGCCGAGGTTTCACCGTTGCCGATGAAGACGAAGCAGCCGGGCACATGCTCAAGAAAGCGCGCGAAGTCTTCAGATCCTGTCATCGGCTCGGCGGCGATCGCAACGTTTTGCGCACCGAAAACCGCCTCGGCTGCGGCAAAGGCATGGCCGGTCAGAACCGGATCATTGATCAGTGGCACGAATTCGCGTGTGTAGATGACATCGACCTCGCAGCCGTAGGCGTCTGCCGTGCCCTTGGCGATCGTGCGCATCTCAGCCTCGATCTTGGCACTGACCTCCGGTCGGAAGCTGCGGGCGTCACCGAGAATGCGTGCGAGCCCCGGCAGCGCATTGCGCGTGCCATCGGTCAAGAGTTCGGTTACCGATACCACGGATATATCGGCCGGCGACAGGCGGCGCGAGACGATCGTCTGCAAATTGACGACGGTGGCGCAGGCGGCAACCAGCGTCTCATTGCCGGAGTGCGGCCGCGCCGCGTGACCGCCGACGCCTCGAAGTACGATCTCGAAATTGTCCTCCGCCGACATGATGGCGCCGGAGCGAGTCTCGAAACGTCCGACCGCAAGCCCCGGCATGTTGTGCAGGCCATAGATTTCATCGAACGGAAAGCGCTCCATCAGCCCGTCACTGAGCATGGCAAGCGCGCCCTTGCCCCATTCCTCGGCCGGCTGAAAGACGAAGCAAACCGTGCCGTCAAAGCCGCCTTCCTCGGCGAGCATCCTGGCTGCCCCCAGCAGCATTGTCGTGTGCCCATCATGACCGCAGGCGTGCATGGTGCCGGGTCGCGTCGAGCGATAGGGCATCTCTCCCTGCTCCGGAATCCTCAAGGCGTCCATGTCGGCGCGAAGTGCTATCGCGCGGTTGCCGCTGCCGCGCTTCATCCGACCGACGACACCGGTGCCGCCGACCCCTTCCACCACCTCGTCGAGCCCGAACTCCCTGAGCTTGGCCGCGACGAAGGCAGAGGTCCGCTGCTCCTCGAAGCCGAACTCCGGATGCGCATGCAGGTCACGCCGCCAGGCTGTCATATCCGCGATCAGTCGGTCTGAGATTGTTGCAGCCATCGCTTAGACCTTCTCGTTCGATTTGCCCGCGATCGCCTCGGGCGCCAGTCCCACCAGAGCCGCATAGCGCTCGGGGTCGGTCGCCCCCTCGGTGTTGATGACGAAGACACGCGACTGAGCATTCAGGCCCAGCGCTTCGCGCAAGGCCGGGTCCCGCGCCACCACTACAAGGCCGGCGAGCCCGACGCCGCCGCTCTCGCCGGCAACGATCGCCGGATCGTCACCAGTCGGTCGCGCCAGACGGTTCATGATCGAAACGGCCTCCTCTTCGTCGACGGTCATGAAGACATCGGCGGCGCGCGACAGGATACGCCAGGCAACCAGCGACGGCTCGTAGCATTCGAGCATCGCCATGATTGTCGGCTCCCCGTGCGCGACCTTGACGGGGTGCCCGGCCTTCGCACTTTCGTAGAGGCAGGCTGCCCGCGCCGGATCGACGACGACGAAACGCGGGCGGGCGCTTGCGAAGCGAAGCGCCAGGTGTCCCGCGGTCGCGGCAGCGATCCCGCCGACACCCGCCTGCACGAAGACATGGGTCGGCGGCTCTGCCATCTGCCGGAGCGCTTCGCTCAAAATCGCGGTATAGCCCTGCATGACAAGGCCGGGAATGTACTCATAACCGGGCCAGGACGTATCGGAGACCACGGTCCAGCCGTTCGCCTCGCAGACCCGCGCCGCCTCATGGACGGAATCGTCATAAGTCCCGGCGACGCGAACGATCTCGGCGCCGTAGCTCGCAATCGCTTCGATGCGTTTTTCGCTGACGCCCGAATGAACGAAGATCACGGATCGCGCACCGACGAGCCGCGCGCCCATGGCGACAGACCGGCCGTGGTTGCCGTCGGTGGCGCAGCCGAAGGTCATCCCCTCAGCGATCGCGCGCACCTCGGGTCGGGAAAGGTCATCCGTGTCGAGGCTGCGGCCAAGGCGGCCCTCCGCTTCTTCGAGCACCAGCCGGATCACCGCATAGGAACCACCGAGCGCCTTGAAGCTTCCAAGCCCCAGGCGATGGCCTTCGTCCTTGACGAAGAGGCCTGCAATACCGAGTTCGCCCGCGAGCGCCGGGAGGGCATGCAGCGGCGTCGGCCGGTGGTCTGGGCGCCGGGAGAAATGGCGTTCGACGCTTTCGGCAGCGCCGAGCGACAGCATGCCTGCGTCTTCCGGCAGCAGCGGCCGGCCGAAATCGGTATGGGAATTGGAAAGGAACATGCGCGCAATCTCCGTGGCTGCGCGAAAATCTATTTCATCGAAAGCGAGAAATGCGCTCTAATTCGCCGTGGAGAATGCAAGTTTGTAAACCGCAACGAAGAGCATGATGGCCGTTTCGAAAACACCCCCGCAACTCGATCAATTCGACCTCGCGATCCTCGCCATCCTGCAGAAGGACAATACCACGCCGCAACGCCAGATCGGGGAAGCGGTCAATCTCTCGGCGCCCGCGGTCCAGCGGCGGATCAAGCGCATGGAGGAGACCGGCGTCATTCGCGCCAACGTCGCGGTGGTCGATCCCCCGAGCGTGAACCAGACGCTGACGATCCTCGTCGAAGTGGAAGTCGAGAGCGAGCAGATCGCCTTGCTCGACGCCGCGAAAGCGGCCTTCACCGCCGCGCCAGAAGTGCAGCAGTGCTACTATGTCACCGGCGACGTCGACTTCATGCTCGTCGTCATCGTGCCCAGCATGGCCGACTACGAAGCGTTCACCCGCCGCATGTTCTTCGGCAACCCGAACATCAAGCGGTTCCGGACTTTCGTGACGATGGACCCCGTCAAGGTTAGCCTTTCGGTCCCGATCGAAAAGCCGCGTTGAACGCGATCCATCTACTTCTTGGCTGCCAGGGCTTTTCGCTCGGCTTCGGCATCAAGCGGCTCACCGGCACCAATCGACGTCAGATAGGCGTCGACCGTCTCGAGCGACGATGCCGGGGCATAACCAGCCCCGCCGTTCGACCTGGCCACGGCAAGCCGCGTCTGCCAGGATTCGGCCTCCCGGCAGGCAACCGAAACGAGGTCCGGCAGGCCGGTTTGCGCCAGCTCGTATTCGCGGCAAAGCTGGCCATTGCCGACCTGGAACGCCGATACGAGCCGGACCGTCCCCTGGCCGTCGGCAATCGAAACTTCGTCGCCGGAAGCAGCCCGATCGAGAATGGCGGACACGCGCGGATCGGCAATGCCGGCAACCTGCAGGACGCCGACACCCTCCGGCCCGCCGCCCCGCAAAAGATAGCCGCCGGCGCCGCCAACGACGAGCAGCAGCGAGGCGGCCATCGCCATCATGGATCTTGAAACGATGCGCGCTGGCGCGGCGACCCGGTCGGACGGACGCCGCAATGCGACAACGTTTTCAGCCGTATGAACAGGCGTTTCTGTGCAGTGCGCTTCGCTTGTCGCGGCCGCGCTTGCGGCCATGGCGCGCACCTTGCGCACCAGCTCTTCCGGCACAGGCTCGTCGAGAACCGGTTTCAGGGCATCGCTGGCGGCTGCCCGTGTTTCCATGAACACCGCGACGCGCGCCATCAGTTCGTCGTCGGTCTCAAGCGCCGCTTCGACGCGGCGCGTCGTCTCCTCGTCAAGCTCGCCATCGGCAAACGCCATCAGGATTTCGTCGCTGAATTCAATCTCGTTCATCTCGCCCCGCCTCTCATGTCCTGTGAACGCATGGCCGCGGGTTCTATTCCCGTTGCCTCGGCAAGATTTTTGCGCGCCCGGGCAAGCCTGCTCATGACAGTACCGATCGGGATACCCAGCACTTCGGCCGCCTCCCTGTAGGAAAGCTCCTCGACGCAGGTGAGCAATAGCACCTCGCGCTGCTCGAGCACGAGGTCGTCGATCGCGGCAGCCACGCTCTTCAGCGCCATGCGCGCCTCCGCGCCCGCCTCGCCCGAAGGAACTGCGAGTTCCGCCTGCGCGTCGATGTCTTCGGTCGGCCCCGCCGTCTTCTGACGCCGAAGCTGGTCGATCCAGAGGTTGCGCAGGATTCGAAACATCCAGGCGTCGAAACGCGTGCCTTCCTCGAACCGTTCCGCGCCGGCAAGCGCCCTTTCGCATGCGGCCTGCACCAGATCATCGGCAACGTCCCGTGACCGGCAGAGCGAAATGGCAAAGCGCCGCAGGTTCGGCAGGAACGCGACGAGGCGCTCGCCGAAGGCGATGGTATCATCCGTCATGGGGCGTTCCTTCTTTCGCTCCGCCTCATCCACGGGGGAATAATTTGTCCATTCATCCGTTGAGCGATATGTGAAGCACACGCGAAAGTCACCACCGACGTTGCCTTCGTTCACGGTAAGCTGCCGCCAGACGGCACCTCTGGCCCATGGAGAGAGCCTTGAAGAAACGCCTGCTTCGATTGACCGCCCTGTCGATATGCGGCCTGGCACCGGTCTCCGTCGATCTGTCGTACGGCGAGAGCCGAAACCCTGATGGCTCGGGCCTAATCTTCGTATCTTCCGCCCATGCGGACGACGACGACGATGACGGTGGCGGTGGTGGTGGCGGATCGTCACGGGGGTCGGAGGATCGTGGCTCCAGCGGCAACTGGCGGGGGAACGGCAACCTGTTCGATCTCTTCCGACGGTCGCCGGAAAGGCGTGTCGAAACGCGCCGTGCGTCCACGCGCCGCCCGAGCCGTGCGCCGGGCGAGATCATCGCCCTCAGCCTGGACGACGCCGGCCTTCAGCGCCTCACGGCTGATGGCTTCACGATCAGAGCCCGAGCCCCTCTGGAAATCTCGGCAACCGGGATCGTCAAGCTCGGCGTGCCAAGCGGCATGTCGCTTGAGGACGCGCGCCGGCAAGTCGCGAGCGCAACGCCCGGCGCGATCGCGGACCTCAACCACTATTTCGAGCCCAACCAAGGCGACGCATCGTCCGCGCCCTGCGCCGAAGGGGGCTGTGCGCTCGTTCGCGACGCCATTGGCTGGCCGGCGCCGAACACGGAGAGGGCCTGCGCGGCCGCAGGCCCGATCGGGCTGATCGACACAGCCATCAACCCCGCACATCCTTCCCTCAAGGACGTCAAGCTCGACATCATCAGGCTGGCGGAAACGCAAGCGCCGGAGTCGGGACGTCAGCATGGCACAGCGGTCGCCGCCCTGATCGCCGGCCGCCAGGACAGCCGGGCGCCAGGCCTCCTTGGCGACACACACCTGATCGCCATTGACGCCTTCCAGCGTACGACGGGGGAAACAGACCTTGCCGAGACCTATAATCTGGTACGAGCGATCGACCTGTTGGCATCGCGCAAAGTCACCGTCATCAACATGAGCCTTTCAGGGCCACACAACCTGCTGCTGGAGAAGACCGTTTCGCTCGTATCCGAACGCAACATCATCCAGGTGGCTGCGGCCGGAAACGACGGTCCCCGGGCAAAGCCCGTCTATCCTGCCGCCTATCCCGAAATGATCGCGGTCACCGCCGTTGATCGCAACTTCAAGCCCTACCGACGCGCAGGCCGTGGCGATCACATCGACGTCGCAGCGCTCGGCACCGGCGTCTGGACGGCTGCTTCGGTCGAGGGCGCCGCCCCCCGCACCGGCACCTCGTTTGCAGCTCCCTTCGTCACCGCCGCGGTTGCCATCCTCAGGACATCCCATCCACAGATGTCGCCCGACGAGATCGCCAAGCTCGTGACGGATACGGCCCAGGATTTGGGTAAGCCGGGCAAGGATCCGGTCTTTGGCTGGGGCGTTCTCGATGCGCGCCAGCTTTGCAGATCCTGATCTACGCCCTGGCCTGATCCTGTGTGGCCTGATCGACGCACAGGCCTGAACTGAAGGCTGAATTGTCGAGAGGTTCATTCATCTAGCTGTCGCTGCAGCTATCGGCGCTCCGGCGGGACGCAGCGATTGCGCCGCCGCCCCGCCAGACCGGTGGCCGGATGATCAGGCCGCGAGTCCACGCTCGTTGAGGAGCATGCCGACCCGCACCATGCGCACGGCATCTTCCGCAGCGCGCACCAGCAGTTTCGGCGCGGCGCTGATTGCGTCGTCAAGGGTGCATGGCGCCTTGAGGATCGAGGCGAATGCGTCGATGCCATGATCAAAATTGAGGGCGACGCC
Source organism: Ensifer sp. (assembly GCF_035999185.1). Taxonomy (GTDB): domain Bacteria; phylum Pseudomonadota; class Alphaproteobacteria; order Rhizobiales; family Rhizobiaceae; genus Ensifer. The sequence goes on from NZ_DASYHB010000198.1 coordinate 10,478, forward strand.
CTTGCCGATCGTGCCGGCGAGCGCGATGACGGGGCGGCCTGCCTCCTTCGCCCTGTGCCCGACTTCAGCCGGGACCTTGCCGAACGGCGTCTGGCCGTCGAGGCTGCCTTCCGCCGTGATCACAAGATCGGCCTTGGCGATCATGCTGTCGAGGTCGAGGTAGCGCATGACGATATCGTACCTTGGATGCAGCGCTCCGCCGAGCAGCCCCATGATGGCCGCCCCAAGACCGCCCGACGCCCCCGCGCCTGGCGCTTCGCCCACCGCGATGCCCGTGGTCTCAGCGATCGCCGCTGCATAGATTTCCATGGCATCGGCCAACAACTCGACCTGTTCCGGTGTCGCGCCCTTCTGGGGCCCAAAGACACGGGCGACACCGCGCTCGCCAAGCAGCACATTGTGCCAGTTGACGGCCGCATCGATGCGGACATCGGCAAGACGCGGATCGCGGCCGGAGAGGTCAATGCGTGCGAGTGCGCCGAGTGCTCCCCCACCAGAAGGCAACGGCTTGCCGTCGCGGTCGAGCAGCTTCACGCCGAGCGCCTCGGCCATGCCGGCGCCGCCGTCATTGATGCCGCTGTCACCGCAGCCGAGCAGGATGCGGCGGGCGCCGGCGTCGAGTGCCGCACGGATCAGTTCGCCCACGCCGTAGCTGGTCGTGATGCAGGGGTTGCGCCGATCACGCGGCACCAGGCGCAGGCCGGCTGCGGCCGCCATCTCGATGACGGCGGTGCGTTCGCCCTTTCCGCCGAGAAAGCCGAAATGTGAGGCGACGGGTTCGCCGAGCGGACCGGTGACCGTCCGCTCGTGCAGAGTGCCCCCGGTGATCGCGACCAGGGCCTTGGTAAAGCCTTCGCCGCCGTCGACCATCGGCACCTTGATGACGTCTGCCTGCGGGCAAGCGCGCAGCACGCCCTTCTCGATGCAATCGGCGGCTTCTTCCGCCGACAGACTTTCCTTGAAACCGGACGGTGCAACCAGAATGGTAAGTGTCATGTGACAGTCTCCTTGCACTTTTGTGACAATGCGGATGCAAGGGAGAAACGGGTGCTCGCGGACTTTATTCCGCGAAAAACGACACATGCGCCGTTTCGGGGAAAGAAAAACAAAGAGCCAGCGCGATATCCGCACCGGCTCTATTAATGTAGTTTTTGCAATATCTTCTCATCGGATGGTGAGCCCCAGTGCCGGCCAGATGAGGAGGGCAAACAGGGCCAGAAGCGCGATGAACGGAGCGGCCAACATGAGCGCCAGGCGCAGGAGGTCGGATGGGCTGAAAGCCGGTGGTTCCATGCCCCCGAACAGTGCGACCGGCTTGGCAGACACCATCAGCGTCTGGCAGAATCCACTACCAATGGCTGTAGCCATGATCAGCACTTCGGGGCTGACGCCGAAGCCGGAGAGCGGCAGCGCGACCGCCGGAACGAGCACGGTCGCGCGCGCCGTTCGCGAGGCAATGACGATATGCGCGAAGGTGGCGATGCCGATGGCAACGAGCACGACCACCCATGCCGGCGGCTTGCCGATCAGGCTGAAGGCGCCGATCAGGCGCTCGGCAAGCAAAGTCGCCGTACCGGTCGACAGCAACGCCTCGCCGATGACGAGGGTTCCCGCGAGGAAAAGCAGCAGGTTCCACTCAACGCCCTTCAGCGCCTTGCGGAACGGCATGCCCGAGACCTTCTCCGACGCAAGCACCAGCGCGCCGACAAGGGCGATGACCGGCAGTGCGACACCGTGAAGATCCGAAGCTGCGAGCGCCAGGACGATGACAGCCGTTACGGCGAGGACCGTCTTGTCGCGGGTGGACAACGGCCGTTTCTCGGTAGGTTCGGCTGGAGCATCCAGGCGCCAGTTACGGTCGGCGTCATCGAGGAAGAACCGCAGGATCAGGCCGCAGGCAATCAGGCTCGTCAACAGTGCAAAGGGAGCGGCAAGCAGCGCCCATCCAAGAAATCCCGGCGTGTCGCCACCGCTGCGACGCATGAAGTCGATGGCAACGAGATGGGCGCCGGCGCCTGTCAACGATGCCGCTGCAGAAAGCAGGATGACCGACGGAAAGAGGAGAGCGAGAGCCCGGGTAACACCGGGGCGGCCGATGGTGGAGGCGAGGCCGAGAAAGACCGGCATGAAGATCGCTGCCCGCGCCGAGGTCGACGGGATAACGAACGCCGTTGCGAAGATCGCGAGCGTCACCGCCCAAAACAACCGGTTGACATCGCGGAACCGGGCGAGCAGCCGAAAGGCCAGACGCTCCACCAGGCCCGATGCCTGCAGCACCGCAGCAATCACCGAAGCCGCCAGCATCAGCCAGACGATATCGTTGCCGAGTGCCGTATAAACCGCCTCTTCATTGACGGCACCGGTAGTGGCAAGGGCCGCTGCGCCACCAAGCGCCACCGGCGTTTCCGGCAGGTCGAAAATCGTCCAGCAGACGAGCGTCGTGGCAAAGACCATAAGCGACAGGCGCATCGACAAAGCCAGGCCGTCGGCAGCCAGGAAGATCAGTACGGCCGCGAATGCGACGAGCAGTGCGCCGACCAGCAGGCGCACCTTTCTGACCGGCATCTGTCCATCGATGTGTCGTGCCCTGCCTGCGTCAACGGCAACAAAGTCTCCTTGCGAGGCGATCGCCGGGCTGGCGGTCATGGCTGCTCTCCTATGCTTCACCGCGCCCGCGCACGGCAACCGCGCCGCACGAGAGCCTTCGGGCTGTCTTCGTGCGAGGGCAAACGGAGGGTGGGAGAGATTATTCCAGCCAGACTGCGCTTTTTCTGATTTCACCGGTCGGCATCATCCCGGTGTTCGGCAATGATGCGAAGACCGAGCCGCTGACGCTACGCTCCTTGCGGCAGCGGCGGTTCAATGTCGGCATCAGCTCAGGCGCCGCGGCGCGCCACGACCGGCACGTAGTGCTCCAGTTCTGGAGCCGGGAACTGCAGCGTCGCGTTGATTTCCGCCGAGCGGTAGAGACCCATCAGCATCTCGACGACGGCAAGCCCGTCCTCGAAGGTTTCGATCGGTTTTTCGCCTTTGCGGAAGCACTCGACCATGTGACGGTTCTCGTCAATGTAGCCGTAGACGCCCGCCTCGTCTTCCAGAACCGGCATCAGCCCCTGCTCGGCGTTCTGCTTTTCGACGAGATCCTCGCCTTCCGAACCCGTGACCTCGCGCGACATGAAGATCTTGAGGCCGGTGGAGAGCGAATTGTATTCGAGCGCGTATTCCGGCCCGAGAAGCTCCAGCTGGATGCGCAATCCGGCCCCCACATAGGCCCAGGAGGTGGTGGCCTCGATCATCAGTTCGTTGCCGTCCTGATCTTCAAGCGTGACGGTCGCACGCGCGAAGTCCTCCGAAGGACGATTGCGGTAGTCGACCTCGCTGCCAAAGCGTTTGCGCAGTTGCTCGGCATAGTGCGGCCGCGTCCATTTGAGATTGGCGACCGTGCCGTTGACCGCCTTGATCTTCAGCGAGTTGCGCGGCGCACCCGGCGCCGTCAAGAGGTAGCGCGCCACCTCGACGCTGTGGCACATCATGTCCGAGAGCACGCCGCCGCCCTGCTTGTCGCCCTGCCAGAACCAGGGCTCGTGCGGGCCCGAATGTTCTTCCGCGGCGCGGGCCAGGTAGGGACGCCCGGTGGTGGAGGCCGCGCGCCGCCAGATGATCTCCTTGCCGCGCAGGACCGGCGTGCAGAACACCTGGTTTTCGAGATAGCCGTGGTTGAGGCCGGCATCTTGTGCAAGCGACAGCATCTCGCGCGCCTCGGCAACGGTGCGGGCGAGCGGCTTCTCGCAGGCGACCGCAAAGACCTTGCTGCGCCCATCCTTCACCGCCTTGTACAGCGAACGCATCACGTCGAGGCGGGTGTAATTCGGCGAAAGGACCCAGATTGCGTCAACGTCATCGGCGGCCAGCAACGCTTCCAGGCTCTCATGAGTGCGGCAATTGCCGAGGCCGAGCGCATCGACTTCCTTGGCAAACTTCTCCCGGTTTTCCGGCTTGCGGCTGAAGACGCCGGTGACCTCGACATTGCGCACGCCGATCATCGATTTCAGATGGAAGTGGGCGATGAAGCCCGATCCGACGAAACCCACGCGCAGCGTCTGCTTCGGTAGCTGTGTCATACTGTTCTCCCGATTGTTTTGGTTATCGACGTGGCGGCGCGGTGCTGCCACGAATGTTGAGCGTGGTCGGCAGAACCACCGCCGGCGCGGCGGCGGCGTCATCGCCGGAGAGGATGCGAAGAAGCAGGGACATCGCCGTGCGGCCGATCTCTGCGCGCGGCTGGCTGACTGTCGTCAACGGCGGGTAGAAGGCCTTGCTGAGATAGAGGTCGTCGAAGCCGACGACCGAAACATCGCCCGGAACATCGCGCCCGAGCCGACGCAGCGTATGGATCGCCCCATAGGCCATCTCGTCGTTGGCGACGAAGATCGCGGTCGGCGGTTGCGGCAGGTCGAAGAGAGCGGCGGCGCAGGCTTCGCCCGATTCCAGCAGGTAATCACCTCGCACTTCGAAGCCTTCGGGAACCGGTAGGCCGGCTTGCCTCATCGCCAGCCGGTAGCCCTCACGCCGATGGCTCGCCATTACCTCCGGCAACGGACCGGCGATATGGGCGATGCGCCTGTGGCCAAGACCGATCAGGTGTTCGACAGCTTCGCGTGCCGCCGCAGCATTGTCGATCTGCACATGCGGAAAACCTTCCGTCTCGATCATTTCCAGCGCGACGACGATGGGCAGGTGGGAAACGTGCGCACTGTCGCCGGGCTCGGTGGTGGGCAGCTTGCCGGTCATCAGGATCATGCCGTCGGCATGGCCATCGCGCAGCATGTTGAAATACTCGACCTCGCGGTCCGGATCATTTTCCGTGTTGCCCATGAGAACGGCATAGCCGGCCGCGCGGGCGGTTGCCTCCACGCCCTTGAGGATCTCGAGGTAGAAGGGGTTGCCGACGTCGCGCACGACCAGCAAGACCGACATCGACCGGCGGGTTCTCAAGTTCCTCGCGCTGACATTCGGCCGGTAGTTGAGTTCACGCGCAAGCGCGTCGATGCGCTTGCGCGTCTCGTCGGTCACCAGGCTGGAGCCGCTGAGCGCACGGGAAACGGTTGCGACCGAAACGCCAGCCCTCTCCGCGATGTCCTTGATCTTCGGCCGTTCGCTCATGCCCGCATCGCCTTTCCCCGGCCATAAAACAGCATGAGCAACAGCAGTGTCGCGCCGAACACCATCTGCCGGCCAGATTCGTCGATGTTGACCGTGGTCAGGATGCCCTGGAGGATGACGAGCAGGAGCGCGCCGGCCATGGTGCCGGTATAGCCGCCCTTGCCGCCGGCAAGGGAGGTACCGCCGAAGACGACGGCGATGATCGAGGAAAGCATGTACTGTTCTCCGACATTGGCAAAGGAAGAGCCGGAATAGCCAAGCAGGCAGAGCCCGGCAATCGCGGCAAACATGCCGGAGATCATGAACAGGCCGACACGCATCAACCGCACCGGCACCCCGGCCATGTAGGCGGCATGCTCGTTCGAGCCGATCGCATAGATGCGATGGCCGAAGACAGTGCGGTTGAGCATGAGCGCCATAAACAGGCCGATGGCGATCCAGAGCCAGATGATCCCGGGAATGCCAAGAACAAGCGGTTGGGTGACGAAAGCAGAAAGACCGGGGGCGGCACGGCCCGAGGGAATGCCGTTGCGAATAACGACGAGCAGGCCCTGCAGCACGCCGAGCATGCCGAGCGTCATCACCAGCGGCGGAATGCGCAGCAGCGTGACGCCGAGACCGTTCAACAGGCCGAAGAACGCACCGGCGACGAGGCACGCAAGCACAGCCGGCAGGATGCCGCCATCGGCGCCGTTCATGACGTTGCCGGCGATGATCGCCGAGAGTGAGACGACGCCGCCGACGGAGAGGTCGATACCTTCGCGCCCGCCGAGGATAACGACGTTCTGGCCGGCAGCGACAATGCCGAGCAAGGAGGCAACGATCAGCAGGCGCAGGATCTGGTCAGCCGAGGCGAAGCCCGGCGAGAGGCTCTCCCCGAGGGCGAGCAGCGCCACGATCAGGACGAGGGCTATGACCAGCGGCTGCTTGAAAAATGCGGCAACGAAATTCATGCGCGCGCCCTCCGGCCGGCGAGAACGCCGGCCATCAGCACAAACAGGATGGCAAGGCCCTGGACGAAGTTCTGCCATTCCGACGGGGTGCCGATGAAGAACACCAGCGAATTGACGAGGCCAATGGTCAGGGCGCCCAACAGCGAGCCGACCACCGTTGTCCAGCCGCCGGCAAGGGCACTGCCCCCGAGCACGACGGCAGCGACACTATAGAGCGTCATCTTGCCGCCGACGAGCGGATCGCCGCTTGCGGTGTCGCCGGTCAGGCAGAAGGCGGCGAGCGCCGAGAACAGCCCGCAAAGCAGGTAGCCCTTGATGCGCACGGCAACAACCGGCAGCCCCGTCTGGTAGGCCGCCTGCTGGTCGTCGCCGACGGCGAGAAGCTCGGTGACGATGCGTGTCCGCGACAGCAGAAAGAGCAGCAAGGCAAGTGCTGCAAGCACGTAAAAGACGAAGGGCACGCCGAGCAGGCGGCCGCCATAGGTGCGCCAGAAGATCGCCGGCGCCGGCGTGCCGGCAACGGGCATGACATAGAGCGCCAGGCCGGTGAAGAAGATGCTGGTGGCGAAAGTCGCGACGATCGCCTGCAGCCGAAGGGCAGTAACGACGATGCCGTTGACGAGGCCACAGGCAAGGCCGATCAGGACACCCAATGCCAGAGCGAGCAGCACCGCGCCTGCACCGCCACCCCAGCGTTCCATCAGAACCACGATTGCGACATTGACCAGCGACAGCGTCGCGCCCGCCGAGAGGTCGATGTCGCCGGCGGAAACAACATAGGTCTGGGCGATCGCCAGCATGATCAGCGCCATATAGGTGCTGAAGAGCCCGGTGATCGAACGAAAGCTCAGGCTGTTAGGCGAGAAGATGCCGTTCAGCGCCAAAAGGGCGATCACGATCACCAATGCCGGCAGAAAGGGATAACGCTGCAGCCAGGACCTCAGTCCTCCCGCTCCCGAAGCGCCAATGTCTGTGGTGGTCGATGTCATCACGCGGCCTCGTATGCAGCCTGGTAGAGATTGTAGCGGGTGCGATCGTCGCCAGTCAGTTCACGCGTCACCGAGCCACCGTTGAAGACGAGGATGCGGTTGGCATTGCCGAGCAATTCGGCGTCCTCGGACGAATAGAGCAGGATGCCCAGCCCCTCCGCGGCCAGTTGACGGATCAGCGCGAAGAGATCGGACTTGGCCTGGAGGTCGATGCCCTTGGTCGGATCGTCAAGCAGAAGCACGTCTGGCCGGTCGATCAGCCAGCGCGCAATGATCACCTTCTGCTGGTTGCCGCCGGAGAGCGAATTGATCGGGTGGAAGAGGCTGGCAAACTTGGTGTGCATCGCCTCAAGCGCCGGCATCGCCTTGTCGCGCAAGCGCGACGGGCGGGCAATCATCAGCCGGTCGCGCAGATAGTGGATCGGCGTAACGTTCTCGATGATCGGGCGGCCGCTGATGACGCCGTCGCGGCCGCGGTCGCCGGAGACATAGGCGCAGCCGCGACGGATGGCGTCGCGCGGGCTCTTTGCATCATAGCGCTCGCCGCCGATTGTCAGCTCCCCTGAGGCAACAGGGCTTGCGCCGAAAATCGCCCGCAGCAGCGCCGACTGTCCCTGACCGTGCAGGCCGCCGAGGCCGAGGATTTCGCCACGCGCCACGTCGAAGTTGACGTTGCGAAAGCCCTTGCCGCTGAGATTTCGAACAGAAATCGCTGCCTCGGCCTCTCCTGTGACAGCTGCAGGCGCGGAAGATCGCGCCGCCGGCATGTCGCTTGACCCGCCGACCATCAGCCGGATGACGGTGCCCGGATCCGTCTCCGAGAGCTTGAGCGTGTCGATGGTTTCGCCGTCACGAATGATCGTCACACGGTCGCCGATCGCAGTGATTTCGTCCATCCGGTGCGAAATGAAGATGATGCCGCGCCCTTGTGCCTTCAGTCCGCGCAGGATTTCGAAGAAGCGATCGACCTGGGCGCGATCGAGTGCGGAAGTCGGCTCGTCGAAGATCAGGATCGGCGCTTCGCTCGCGAGCGCCTTCATGATCTCGACCAGTTGCCGCTGGTCGGCCCTGAGATTGCCAACGAGCGCTTCGGCATGAAATCCTTCGCCGGCGACATCCGTGAAAAGGGCGATGTAGCGCTGAGCCCGCGCCTTCAGCACCGCCCGGTCGATGAACAGCCCGGCCTTTCTCGGCAGAGCGGAAAGGCAGATGTTCTCCTCGACGGAGCGGTGGCTCGCAAGACTGAGCTCCTGGTAAAAAATGCCGATGCCCGCGGCGCGTGCGGCTTGAGGCCCGGATATGGCCACCGGCTTGTCATTGATCAGCAGTTGCCCCCCATCGGGGCGCACGCTGCCGGCAATGATCTTGCAGAGCGTGCTCTTGCCCGAACCGTTGGAGCCCATCAGCACATGCACCTCGCCGGCGGCAATCTCGAGGTCGCCGCGGCGTAGCGCCAGCGTTGCGCCGTAAGCCTTGCTCACGCCGTTCAGTCTCAGTTTCGACATCGGGTGTCGTCCGTCATCATGGTTTCAGCTGCACGCCCAAGGGGGCGCGACTTTGCGCGGTGTGGCGCAGCGATTTTTCGGTTCCGGCACGGCCGCAACAGTTGGCGACGCCGGTCACCGGGCAGCCCCATCAAAGCCGCCCGGTGGAACGAGAACTTACTTGAACAGCGCCGTCGCGTCGTCGATCGACAGCGAGCTCGTGTAGGAATAATAGCCCGGCTTGCCGTCGAGCTGCTTGGCGGCATCGGCAAGATTCTTGCTGTCGATGAACGGGATCGGCAGGTACATGGCGTTCTTGTACTGGCCGGCCGTTGCCGGTTCCTTCAGTTCCTTGCCCTGCAGCATCAAGACGGCAACGTTGAGGGCGCTCGCCATGACACCAGGCGGGTTGACGGTCGCGCCGGAATTGAGCTTGTCCTTCATCCAGAGATCGATGAAGTCCTTGCGGATTTCGCCCGTGGCGGCGATCTGGCCGGTCTTGCCGGCATCCATGATCGACTTCCAGGCGCCGGCCGCCATGCCGTCCTGCACGACGACGCCGTTGATGTCGGGATAGGTCGCAAGGATGTTCTGCATTGCCTGCTGGCCCTGCGCCTGATCCCAGTTGGCGTTCACTTCGTTGACCACCTGGATATCCGGAAGGTCTTTGAAGACGCTCTTGTAGCCGGCGACGCGCATTTCGTTCGCCGGATGGCCGGCGACGCCGTTGATCGCGACCACCTTGCCCTTGCCGCCGAGCGTATCGGCGAGCCACTTGGCGCCGGCCGCACCCCAGGCCGTCTGGTCGATGCCGACATAGGTTGCGTCCGGCGAGGACACCTCGGCGTCCGTCGCGATCACCAGGATGCCGGCTTCCTTCGCCTGGGCGAAGATCGGATCAAAGGCGGTCGGGCTGTTGGGGTTGATGATGATGGCGTTCACGCCCTCCGCGATGAAGTTGCGCACATGCGCAATCTGGCCGGGCACGTCGACATTGGCGCTCTGCACCGAGACTTCGACGTCGACACCTTTTTCCTTCCACTTCGCAGCCGCCTCCTTGGCCTCGTCGATCATCTGCGTGCGCCACTCGCTGCCGACCCAGCCGTTGGACAGGCCGATCTTGAACGTCTCGGCATTGGCGAAAGATGCGGAAATGGCAATGGTAGCGACAGCGCCAAGCGCTGCGGCGATAAATGTCTTCATAAGATCCTCCCAAATCTTGCGAGAACCATGAAGCCAGAAAATGTAATCGATTTCAATGGGGATTTTCAGGGACTTTTGCAGGATTTCTATCCCCGCCGGTTCCCAAGCATTCCAGACAGCGTCGGCGACACCCGATTGCGCTCAGCGAGTACTAGGCCGAGAGGGCGCAATATCCCTTGGCTCCCCCTGCCCTGTGTGCAACAGCAGGGGTAGAGGCGGCATCGATTCGTCGTGCCACCAACTGGAATGAAATGCAGGAATGAAGCCATGACTTGAAGGCGCCGCGGGTTCGATCCCGATTGCCGCCGGAGCAACGCTAAGCCCGTTGCTCAAATCGCAACACTTCGTTGCTTGCCGGCCGGCTAGCCGCAATTTGCCCTCACCCCCTACTGTGAACGCTGGGCAAAGAACAACAACTGGCTCCCAACCAGAGGAGAACATCATGACCGGAAAAACCGGAGCCGCCTCGGGCGCGCTCTATCTGCACATCCTTGTGCTGGCGATCGTCATCGCCTCCGAGCTGATCGGCATTCAACGCCTTCCGATCGGCATCGGCACCGTCATCTTCCTGCCGATCCTCTACGCCTTCGCACTCGGCATTGCCTTCAATCCTGCCATTTTCAAGGCGAGCGCCAAATTCCTGTCGCGCGATGCGGTCAAGCTTTCCGGCGCGATGATTACCGTTGCCATCATGCCTTTCATCGCCAAATTCGGTACGACCGTCGGCCCGCAGATTTCGAAGATCATCGAGGCCGGCCCGGCGCTGGTGCTCCAGGAACTCGGCAATCTCGGCACCATCATCGTCGCCTTCCCGGTCGCGGTTTTCCTCTTGAAGATGGGCCGCGAAGCCGTGGGCGCCACCTATTCGATCGACCGCGAACCGAACCTCGCGTTGATCGCCGACAAGTATGGCCTCAACTCGCCGGAGGGTGCGGGCGCCATGGGCGTCTATGCCACCGGTACGCTGATCGGCACCTTCGTCTTCGCCATCATGCCGCCAATCATCCACGGTCTTGGCATCTTCGACGTCCGGGCGCTCGCCATGTCCTGCGGCGTCGGTTCGGGCTCGATGCTGGCCGCCTGCACCGGCGGCCTGGTTGCCGCCGTGCCGGACCAGAAGGACATCATCCTGGCGCTTGCCGCCGCCAGCAACATCCTGACCTATGCCACCGGGCTTTATGTCGGCATGTTCGTCGCGCTGCCCTTGACCGAGTGGCTCTACAACAAGGCTCGGCCGTCCGAGCGTCGCACCGCAGCCTGATCGGGAGAGAGAACAATGGCCAACCAGACCAACACCTCCGCCAATTATGCAGACGATCTCCCGCTTGCGGCCGAAGACGAACGCAAGCTCGACGTCGTCGGCCATGCCGGCCTGCTTCTGATTGCCTGCGCCATCGGCCTTGTCGCCAACTGGGTCGGCACCGGCACCTCGCCGCTGACGGCACTGCCGGGCATGGCGGCGCTCTACGTCGCCTGCATCGTCGGCTTGGCGCTTGCCCGCTTCGTGCCCTTCTACCTGCCAAGCGTCGCCTGGGTTTCGCTGATCGCGATCCTCATCACCATCCCGGGCGTTCCCGGTGCAGCCTGGGTCAGCGAGAAGGTCGAGCACCTGAACTTCCTCGCGCTGGCGACGCCGGCGCTTGCCTATGGCGGCCTGGCGCTGACCGCGAGCGAATTTGCCATCGCCCGCCGCTCCGGCTGGAAGATCGTCATCGTCGCCATCTGCGTGATGGTCGGTACCTATATGGGCTCCGTCGTCGTCGCCGATCTTTTCCTGCGCCTCGGACAGTAATTGCTTAAAAAAAGATCGGCCGGCCGTACGGGTCGGCCAATCATACCTCCATTGACAGGACGCAAGCCATGAAACGCCACGACATCAGCCCCGAGCGCATCGAGGAAACGATCCGCTGGCGTCATCACCTGCATGCCTATCCCGAGCTTGCCTTTGAGGAACGGCAGACGGCCGCCTTCATTGCCGGCCGGCTTGCCGAATGGGGCATCGCCGTTCAGGACGGCTATGGCACAACCGGCCTTGTCGGCACGCTCACGCGCGGCGCGTCGAAGCGCAGCATTGCACTGCGCGCCGACATGGACGCCCTGCCGATTGTTGAGACAAGCGGCGTCGACTATGCGTCAAAGACGCAAGGAAAGATGCATGCCTGCGGCCATGACGGTCACGTGGCGATGCTGCTTGCCGCTGCCCGGCAGGCGAGCGAGATGGACTTCGACGGCACCGTTCATTTCATCTTCCAGCCGGCCGAAGAAGCCGAAGGCGGGGCGCGCGCCATGGTCGCCGACGGCCTCTTTCACGACTTCCCCGCCGACGCCGTCTATGCGCTGCACAACTGGCCGGCGCTCGACATCGGCTCCGTGGTCGCGCGCGACGACGCGATGATGGCCGCCTTCGGTGTCTTCGAAATCTCGATCACCGGCCGCGGCGCCCACGGCGCCATGCCGCACGAAGGTGCCGACCCTCTGGTCGCTAGCGCCCAGATCGTCACGGCGTTGCAGACCATCGCCAGCCGCAACGTCTCGCCGCTCGAAGCCGCCGTCGTTTCCGTCACCCAGATCCACGGCGGCGACGCCTGGAACGTTATTCCTGAGAAGGCGGTTATTCGCGGCACCACGCGTTGGTTCGACAAATCGGTCGGTGACATCCTGGAAAGCCGTATGCGCTCGCTCGTCACGGCGCTTGCCGAAGGGCTCGGCTGCAAGGCGGAGCTCGACTACCAGCGGCGCTATCCCGCGACAATCAACGACGCTGCGGCTGCGACCCTTGTGCGCTCCGTTGCTGCTGAAGATGACGCCTTGTCGGTCGTCGATGCGGCTCCAAGCATGGCGGCCGAAGACTTCGCCTTCATGCTCGACGAGCGCCCCGGCTGCTATCTCTGGCTTGGCGCGAGGCGCGAGGGCAAGAACCCCGGCCTGCACTCGCCGCACTACGATTTCAACGACGCGATCATCGGGCAGGGTGTAAACCTCTGGACACGGCTGATCGCGACATCGCTTGGTCGTTGACCCCAAGGGGATTCCGTCGCATCCATGACCGCCATGGACGTACTCGACGCGAAAGCGCTCAGGATCTTTATGGCGGTTGCGCGCATCGGCTCGATCCGGGGCGCGGCCGAGCATATGGGGCTGGCGCCATCGGTCGTCAGCCGCCAGATCGCCGATACCGAGCGTGACATCGGCCTTTCCCTGTTCGAACGCACGGCGCGCGGCACGGTCTTGACCGATGCCGGCGAGCTGGTGCTTGAACACGGCAAGCGGGTGCTTGAGGACAACGGGCTGCTTGCCGAACAACTCGACCAGATCCGCGGCGTGCAGCAGACCCGCATCCGCATTCGTTGCGGCGAAGGTTTCATGGCGGATCTGGTGGAGAACGGGCTGTCCTCGTTCTCGGAAGCGCATTCCTACGTCCGCTACATCGTCGAGCTCGGCAGCACCGAAGACGTGGTCGACGCCATTGCCAACAGCGACGCCGATATCGGCATCGCCTACACCCCCTTCACCGACCCGCGCATCCGTGCACTGGCAATCGCCCGACAGCCGCTCTGCGTCATCGTGCCGACCGGCCATGCGCTGTCGGAACGCCGCGAGCTGAAGCTCGCGGATTGCCTGACCACGCCCTGCGCCCTGCTCGGCAAGGGCAACGGCGTGACGCAGCTTGTGGCGCGGGTGGCGGCCGATGCCGGGCTGGCGCTGGCGCCGCTGCTCGAAACCCATTCGATCGAGGTGCTCCGCCGCTTCGTCGCCGCCGGCCTTGGCGTCACCTTCCTGCCGCGCACGGCTGTCGCGGTCGAAATCGCGGGCGGCGTCATGAAGGCCATTGACCTTGCCGATCCGCTGCTGAGCGAGGCGACCGCCCATTTGATGGTGCGGGCCCATCGCCGCCTGCCGCTCTCAGTCGAAAAGCTCGGCCAGCACCTGGCAAACGAGATGCAGTCCTTCAAGGGCTGAGCCGCCGGTCTCCTCGCGTCCTCTCCGTGGCTTCAACGAATTGCCTCCAGACATAACGGTCGGCGGACGCGCGCGCTCGGCAGCATCCCGCAGGCGACGACGCAGACGTTGCCACACCAGCAACGCACTGTACCGGGCGCGCCGTCTACCCGGTCAGAAGGCCCCATGTCACCTTCGCCCATCAACAGAACCATATGAGGGTGCAGCGGATCATGACGGCGAAACGAACACGTGTTGGCGTGGTGGGAATGGGCGCAATGGGGCTCGGCATGGCGACGACGCTCGCCGCCACGGGCTTTGAGGTCAAGGGCTTCGACCTCTCGGAAGCGCGGCGCGGGCTTGCCGCCTTGGGCGGCGTTTCCTCCGTCGCCGCGCTCTCGGACGTCTTCTTCGACACGGATTTCATCGTCTTCTCGCTGCCGACCGCCAAGGACGTTGCAACCGTCGTCGAGGCCAATCTCGAGGCGTTGAAGGCAGCCGGCCGGCGCGTCGTGATCATCGACACGTCGACGTCCGAGCCTGACGTTTCGCGTGATCTCGCCGCCGCCCTCGCGGGTCTGGGGCACGGCTTTATCGATGCGCCCGTCTCGGGCGGCCCGGCCGGTGCGGCAGCTGGCAAGCTGACGATGATGATCGGCGGCACTGATGCGGACGTTACGCTTGCCCGCCCGGTTCTCGACGCCATGTCGGCGAAGGTGCTGCATGTCGGCGAAAGCGGCGCCGGTAACGTCGCCAAGCTCGTCAACAACCTGCTGGCCGCCGCCCACATGGTAACGACGGGCGAAGGCCTGAAGCTGGCGCTGGCCGCCGGGCTCGACGCGGAAGAGGCGCTCAAAGTCCTGAACGCCGCCTCCGGCAAGTCGATGATCAGCGAGGTGCATTTTCCGACCTGGGTCATGAACGACCGTTTCGACAGCGGCTTCACCATGGGCCTGATGCGCAAGGACGTGCGGCTGGCGAGCGAACTTGCAGCCCGCACCGGCGCCGAGCTGCCGCTCTCAAGCGCGGTCGCCAAGCTCTGGGCCGAGAGCCCGCTCGACAATGCCGAGGACTTCACCCGCATGGGCGCCTTCCGCCTTACCAGCATCAAAGCCAACGATAACTGAGAACCAGGGGAACGACGATGAACGACATGACCATGCCCGCCAAGGCCGAGCGTATCCGCGCGCTGTTCCACGGCATCATCCCTGGCACAGAAATCGGCAGCTATGTCGACGGTGCGCTGGTGGCCGGTTCCGGCGACGAACAGAAGCTGACCGATCCGGCAACCGGCGAAGTCTTTGCTACCTTAAGGGATGCCGGCACAGACGTGGTCGACGCCGCGATGCAGGCGGCTGAACGCGCCCAGCGCGAGTGGATTTCGATGACCGCCTCCGCCCGCGGCCGGGTGATGAACGAGATCGCCCGCAAAATCCGCGAGCGCGCCGGCGAGATCGCCGAACTCGAAAGCCGCTCGGCAGGGCGGCCGATCCGTGACATCCGTGGCGAAGCCGTTCGCGTCGCCGAGATGTTCGAATATTACGCCGGCTGGTGCGACAAGCTGCATGGCGAGGTCATCCCGGTTCCGACCTCGCACCTCAACTACACTCGCAACGAGCCGGTCGGCGTCGTCGCGCAGATCACGCCCTGGAACGCGCCGCTCTTTACCGGCGGCTGGCAGATTGCACCGGCGATCTGCGCCGGCAACGGCGTCGTCATCAAGCCGTCGGAGCTGACACCGCTCAGCACGCTGGTGCTCGGTGCGCTCTGCGAAGCCGGCGGCGCGCCGCGCGGCCTCGTCAACGTCATCGCCGGCCAAGGCGTGACGGCAGGCCAAGCGATGGTTGCTCACCCGAAGACCGCTCTCGTCGTCTTTGTCGGTTCGGCGCCCGCCGGTTCGGCGATCGCGGCGGCGGCGGCAAGGAACACCGTGCCCTGCATCCTCGAGCTCGGCGGCAAGTCCGGCAATATCGTCTTTGCCGATGCCGATCTCGGCCGCGCTATCGTCGGCGCCCAGTCGGCGATCTTCTCGGGCGCCGGCCAGAGCTGCGTTGCCGGCTCGCGCCTGCTCGTGCATCGTTCGGTGCACCAGCAGTTCGTCGAGCGCTACGCCGCAGCCGCCGAGCGTATTCCGGTCGGCGACCCCTATCTCGATACGACGCAGATCGGGCCGATCAACAACGCCCGCCAATGGTCAAAGATCGAGGAAATGGTGCGCCAGGGCGTTGCCGAAGGTGCGACGCTTGCAACCGGCGGCGCCAAGCCAACGGCGCTTCAATCGTCCGGCGGCTTCTACTTCGCACCGACAATCCTCGACAACGTCAAGCCGGACATGACGATTGCCCGCGAAGAGGTCTTCGGCCCGGTCGTCGGCGTCACCGTCTTCGACGACGAGGAGGAGGCGATCGCGCTTGCCAACGACAACCCCTACGGCCTTGCCGGCGCGGTCTGGACCCGCGACGTCGGGCGCGCCCACCGGGTTGCGTCCAGGGTGCGCGCCGGCACCTTCTGGATCAACGGCTACAAGACGATCAGCGTCATGTCGCCCTTCGGCGGCTTTGGCCGCTCCGGCTATGGCCGCTCCTCCGGTCGTGATGCGCTGATGGCCTACACGCAGACGAAAAGCGTGTGGGTCGAAACGGCGGAAAATCCGGCCGTCGTCTTCGGCTATTCGCCGGAAGCCTGACCAGGCTCCGTCTGAAACGAGAAACGGCCGGCGAAATGCCGGCCGTTCCTTTTTGTAACGGAAGTTCCGAAAGCTCAGAATTCGAATGCAGTCGAGACCATGAACGTGCGCGGTGCGCCGGCAGCGAGGAAGCCGCGGGCGGATGAAGCCCAGTAGTTCTCGTCGAATACGTTCTGCACGGTCGCCCGGACTTCCACCGGCTTGCCGCCTTCGCGTTCGAAGGAATAGCGCGCACCGAGATCGACCCGAGTCCAGTCCGAAATCTTCTGCGTGTTCGCCTGGTCGTAGTAGGTGCTGCCGGAATAGACGAGGCGGCCGGTCAGCGTCAGGTCCTCGACCCAGGGCGTGTCGTATTCGCCGTAGAGGCTGAACGCCACGTTCGGGACGCCGGGAACGCGGTTGCCATTGAACGTGACATCGCCGGTGCGGTTCGATGCCTTGTCAAGCTTTGCATCCATGAACGTGACGCCGCCGAGCAGGCGAACGCCATCGACGGGCTCGCCATAAGCCGAGAGTTCAAGACCACGGTTGACCTGGAGGCCATTGACCGAGAACTCGAGGAGGTCAGGGCGACCGGCAATGGGGTTAGGCACGACGGTCGTAAACCCGTTTGGCTGCCGGATCTCAAACAGCGCTGCGGTCAACATCACCTCTCCGAGGTCGTATTTGACGCCGATTTCCTTCTGCTTGTTGACAACAGGGGGATAGATCTGACCGCTGTTGGTGGTGCCGGACGGCGCCGACGGTCCCTCCGTCAGGGCTTCCACGTAGTTGGCATAGACCGAGAAACTGTCGGTGACGTTGAAGAGAGCAGCGACCGCAGGGCTGAACCGGGATTCATCGTACTTATAATTTCTCAACCCGACCGGCGCACTTGCAATTCGAGTACGCGTGTTGAAGCCTTGCACGCGCATTTCCTGATAGCGCCCGCCGAGCGTCAACTGGAATCGGTCTTCGGCAAAGGACAGCGTGTCCGAGATCGCAACGCTGGTTGCGACCAGATCCGAAAACTTGTGCAGGTCGTTCGAGCGCGGAAGTCCGCTCGCATCGCCCCAGGAGCTCGGCACGTAAACCGGGTTGTAGATGTTGGTGGTATAGCTCCTGAACGTGAAGTCCCGCGGATTGAAGTAGCCGCGGTTGTTCTTGTTCTGCGCCCGGCTGACGGACACATTGAGCTGATGACCGACCGAACCGGTGTCGAACTCCGAGCGAAGGCCGACTTCGCCCGACATCCCTTCGATCTCCTGCGGGTTGTAGCCAAAATCGGCCTGCGCATCGCCGTTGGAGTTCTGAATTATGTAGGACGTGCTCAGGAAGTCCTCGCGGTACCGGCTGATGCCGCCGGCGGCATAGATCGTGGTGTTGTCCAGAACGTCGAATTCGATGCGGCCAGCGACCATGTTGTGTTCGCTGTCATGGTATTCGAACGGGTTGGACGTGTTGATCCGACCATCGGGCGCTTCCGGAATCTTGATACCCGGGGCTGCCGCATTGAACAGCGAGGCCGGCGCGTTGATATTCTGCTTGGAATGGTTGAGATCGAGCGACGCGCGCACCCGCTCGCCGCGATAGTCGAGCCCGAGCGACAGCACGCCGATCTCGTTTTCGTTGTGATCAAGCGCCGTGTCGCCGCCGCGATAGGACCCGTTGAAGCGGACGCCCCATTCGCCTTCCGGTCCGAAGCGGCGGCCGACGTCGAGATGCGTCCACAGCTGAGAGTCCGAGAGATAGGTGGTCGTCAGCCGCGTCAGTGGTTCGTCGGTGGCGCGCTTGGGCACCAGATTGATGGTGCCGCCGACGCGACCGACGCCGCCGTTGACCAGCGTGCTCGGCCCCTTCAGCACCTCGACCCGCTCGATGCCCTCAAGCGGGCTGCGCCGCGGATTGGTGATGTAGAACAGGCCGTCATAGGCGGTGTCGAGATTGGTGACCGAGAAGCCGCGGATGAAGAAGGAATCGCGCTCGCTGAACGCGGGCGCATCCGAGCGCACGGACGGGTCGTTGAGCGTGATGTCGGAGATCGTTCGCGCCTGCTGGTCGCGGATCAGCTTGTCGGTATAGCCGGTGAGGCTGAACGGCGTCTCCTTCACGGAACGGTTGCCAAGCGCGCCGAGCCGCGCACCGGTCGCCATCTGACCACCCGCATAGGGAGCCGGCGGCTGGCCGATGGTGCCCGTTTCGGGTGGTTGCTCGCCGGTCTTTCCGACCGCCACGATGGCGTCCAGTTTCGTCGTTCCGGCGGGCTGAGACGTCCGCTCGGCCTGAGGCTGCACCTCGACCCGTTTGGTCTTTTGCGCCTCCTGGCCGAGTGCTGAAACTGCGGACATCGCAAGCAGCGACACGCCCGCAAGAGCCGCGCAACCCTGCTGACGCAAAACCAAGTTGAACCTACCCCTCGCCATTCTCTAACCCCTGTATTCCGGTAAATGTGAAACTGTGTGCCCGTCATGATTGCCAGCCGGCCTGGACCGCGTCGGCGACAGCGACGTGCCGACGCTGCGCTCTGCGCAACGGCGCAAGGCGGCTTCCGGACTTCGCGTTCGCTTGCGGTTATTTCGACCGACAGACGGGCCTTGTGCGCAGCAACTCGCTTCGGCAAAGCGGTGGGACCGTCTGCCCAAGAAACGCTGCAAGATGAGCCTCGGCTTGGCGCACCAACCGTTGCCAAAGCTGCCGGTCGTACCGGAGCGCCCTGCGCGAGAAAACAATCGCTAAACTGGTTGGCATCGCAATCATCGACCCTAAAACGGCAATTATAACAATATCATAAAACTTGAGTAATCAATTCAAGTCTGCGCACCTATAGTCGGATTCGGCTTGGCGTCCACCCAATTTGTGCGCGAATTCAGCGGTTAACGGTAAACCGGATACGATCGACGAGCGGCGGGAAGATGGGCAAATCAGGCTTCGCGGCCGCGCTTGGCCCGCATCGGCACGATGAGGCGAGGCTTGGCCGGCATAAGCCGGTACCCAGCACAACCAGCCCCACGCCGGCGCTCCGATTGGCGGGCCTTCTTATGCGAAGCCCACGGAAAACGGGATGATTTGATCCACATCGGCAGTACCCATGCGAGGTCGAGCCTCTCGGCCCCGCGCGGCAAGCCCTGCTGTCAGGCCCGGAAGCGATCGAATGCGGTCAGCCGTCTGATCGGTGGGTCGGCCTCACTCCAGCGATAGATCTCCGAACGCAGATAGCGGAGCTCATCCTCAAGCGCGAGCTCGGCGACCTCGATCCACCAGGACTTCGGACGACCGTCGGTTCCGTCCGACCAGCGATAACCGCGCGCTTTCAGATGATCCTTCATATCGAACGGGCTGTTCTCCGCGAAAACGCGGACGCGCGATCGCTGGCTTTCCTGATAAAGCTCGGCAAAGGGCGTGTTATCGGAGCCGCCATCCTTCGCAAGGACTTCGAGCAGAGCGAAGCAATCGTCGACCGCCCGGTGGCCATCGTGGAAATAGCCGGCCTGCCCGATCAGATACCCAAGTTTCGTACCTTCGAAGCCACGAGAAGACCAGTCGATCTCCGAAACGGAGCAGGCCCACGCCTTCTTTTCGAAGACGGGCGAAAAGGCCTCACAGAAGGGACGATCGAAGCCGGCATTGTGCGCGATCACAAGGTCCGCTCCGTCCATGAGCGTCTTGATCTCGGCGAGATCGATCGTTTTTCCCGCGACCATCGCATCGGTAATGCCCGTCAGGCGCGTGATCTCCGCAGGGATCGGATTGGACGGTTGCCGCAAACCGCCATAAACGCCCGTCACGTCTCCAAGCGTCCCGCTCTCATCGAAGGTAAAGGCGATCAGGCCGATCTCGATGATCTCGTCCTTGCGATGATTGAGCCCGGTGGTCTCGGTATCGAGGATGATGCCCCGCAGCGGAAAGCCGGTGCGCGCAACGGGCACCACGGCGCGCGGCACAAGCCGCTGCAGCAGGCGGTAACGACCCGTCGCCTGAAGGTGACGAACCATATCTTCCTCGGTCAGCGATGCTCGCTTGACCGCTGATCCGCCGCCGGCCTTTTTGGAAGTTGCCTCGTTCGAAACAAAGAGGTCGAACTGCTGCGTCATTCGGTTGTCCCGTAAATTAGCGACTCACACGCGTGTCTCCCAGAATAACCGCTAACAGGCATGCTTCCCAGAAGATCACGAAGAATGATCGGACCACCGCTTGTGCAAACCCGAGGGTCGACCGGGCGCGATCGTGGAACCCAAGCCCGACCCGAAGCGGCGCGGGCGCTGTCGGCGGGCGGAACGGGAGCGTATTTGCAAGACGCAGCGGCGTCCGAATCCCCGAGGCGAGCGAAGGCGATCATCTCTCAGAAAAGTCTGCGGCGGCCTGCGCGCTCTGCCCCGCAAATGCAGGACAGGAACGACAGCGCCGCCGCAGATATGGCTTCATTTGAACGCGTTAACGCGCGACCCGCGGTCAGGCCGCGCGGCTCCAACTCTCGCGGCCGACTTGAGCTTCCAGCTTGAACTTCGCCAGCATGGTGCGCAGCTGCCGGCTTTCCTCGGCGAGCGTGCCGCTGGCGGCCGTCGTTTCTTCCACCATCGCCGCGTTCTGCTGGGTCATCTGGTCCATGTGGTTGACCGAGGTGTTGATCTCCTGCAACGCCGTCGCCTGTTCGCGGGCGGCCGTCGCGATCGTGTTGACGTGGCCGCTGACATTGTTGACCAGCGTCTCGATCTCCAGCAGCGCCTCGCCGGTGGAGCGCACCAGCGCCACGCCGTTTTCGACTTCCGATGCCGAGCTGTGGATCAGGGTCTTGATCTCCTTGGCGGCATTGGCCGAGCGCTGTGCGAGCTCGCGCACTTCCTGTGCGACGACGGCGAAACCACGGCCCGCTTCACCGGCGCGTGCTGCTTCGACGCCGGCGTTCAGCGCCAGAAGGTTGGTCTGGAAGGCAATCTCGTCGATGACGGAGATGATCTGATTGATGCGGCTCGAGGACCCTTCGATCCGTCCCATCGCATCGACGGCACTGCGCACGATCGCGCCGGAGCGGCCAGCACTTTCCTTGGTGGCACGCACCATCTCATGCGCCTCGTTCGCCCGCTCGGACGCGGTGCGCACGGTCGACGTGATCTCGTCGAGAGCTGCTGCGGTTTCTTCGAGCGCTGCCGCCTGCTGTTCGGTGCGCTTCGACAGATCGTTGGCGGCCGAACTCAGTTCCGCGGAGTTGTCGTTGATGGTGCTGGCCGCCGTGCGCACGTTCTGCATGGTGGAGCGCAGCGTCACCATCGTCTGGTTGACGTTCTTCTGCAGTTCGGCGAACGCGCCATGGAACTCCCCGCGCATGGTCTGCGTCAGGTCGGCATCGGCAAGGGCTGCGATCACGCGGCGAACTTCGTTGACCGTCTGATCGACGCTCGAGACGAGTTCGTTGACGCTCGACGCAAAGCGGTTGAGGTCGTCGTTCTCATAGTCCTTCGTGATGCGGCCGGTAAAATCGCCGGCAACGGCCGAGGCAACCACGACGCTGATGTTCGACTGCAGGTCGCTGCTTCGGGCATGCAATGCGGCTTCCTGCGCCTTCATCGCCCGCATGGCGATGCCGTTCTTGCGGAAGACTTCAACGGCGCGGGCCATCTCGCCGATCTCGTCCTTTCGCGATACGTCCGTGCTGTCGCCATCGAGCTTGCCATCGGCAAGTTCGCTCATCGTCGAGGTCAGTTCGCGCACCGGAACGACGATGCCGCGGCGGGCAACGACGAGACTGACGCCGACGCCGAAAAGCACGCAGGCAGCCGCGGCGGCTGCGAGGATGCTCATTGCAACGGAAGACGAATTGAGCGCATCGGCGCGGGCTGCGGCCAGGGCATCGCCGGAATAGGTGCTGTAGATCTTGACCGTCGCCGTCACTGTTTTCTGGGCATCGAGCGCCTTGTCGAGCGCAGCCTTGACCGCACCAGCATCGGTGCCCTTGTCGGCGGCGACCGCGACCATCGCCCGGATCTCGTCGAAGTAGCTGTTGAGCGTGATGCGGATATCGTTGAGCAGCTTGTCTTCCGCATCGTCGGCAACCGCTTCGATCTTCGTCAGACGTCCCAGCATTTCCCCGGCGCGCTTGTCGGTCTCAGCGCCGAAATCGGCGGCTTTCTCCGGAGCTGCGGCAAGCTGGTAGGTCATGCGACTGATGGCGATGATATCGACGCGAAGGTCCATGGCTTCACGGGCTGCCTCTTCGCGCGCACCGACGTCGATGATCGTGGCGCCAAGAGAGGAAAGACCGCGCGCACCGGCAAGCGCGATCAGAATGGAGGAAATACCCATGACCACGACCACAAGGCCGACCTTGGTCAAAATCGAAAGGTTCTTGAACGTCACTGCCGTGACTCCTGTGATGTCGCGATCGCGCTGTTGGGAGGGGACATGGTCAGCCAAACCGGCGGGAGGAGGACCGGCTGTTTGCGAGCGCCGCTGAGGGAGGAGGTCGGGCGCGCACTGACCAATAAGTACTTAGTAATTTCGAATTTAAATTCGGGTTAAAAAAGCGATCGCGTCTTTTCGCACTTGCAGCAAAAGCTGTTGCGCACGTGCCGGAACGAAAAACGGGCGGACGATCGCTCGCCCGCCCGCAGACCACCGCAGCAGTCTTGGGAGATTGGTCTCTCTTGGTCCTACGACCGGCCGTAGCCGCCGCCGGTCGGTGTCACCACCGTGAAGGCCTCGCCGGCCTCAAGAACCGTGTGCGCGGAGCCCGGCAATTCCTCCGTCCGGCCGTCGTTGCGGCGCACCAGGTTGCGGCCGAGCTCGCCCGGGCTGCCGCCCTTGATGCCGAAGGGCGCGACCCGGCGATGGCCGGAGAGAATGGCGAAGTCTAGTGTTTCGCGGGCGCGGATCGTGCGCTTCGTGCCGTTGCCGGCATTCCACTGGCCACGGCCGCCAGAGCCGACGCGAATGTGGAAGTCTTCGAGCACCACCGGGAAGCGGGTTTCGAGGATTTCCGGATCGGTCAGCCGCGAATTGGTCATGTGGGTATGGACCGCATCGGCACCATTGTAGCCGGGACCGGCCGGCGCACCGGAGCAGATGGTCTCGTAGTACTGATAATTGTCGTTGCCGAAGGTCAGATTGTTCATCGTGCCCTGCGCGCCCGCCTGGCTCTGAACCGCGCCGAACAGGCAGTTGGTGACCGCCTGGCTGACCTCGACATTGCCGGCAACAACCGCTGCCGGATAGCGCGGCGTCAGCATCGTACCCTCGGGGATGACGATGTGGATCGGCCTGAGGCAGCCGGCATTCATCGGGATCTCCGCTTCGACCAGCACGCGGAAGACATAGAGCACCGCCGCGCGGGTGACCGGTGCCGGGGCGTTGAAGTTGTCGCTGCGCTGCTCCGAAGTACCGGTGAAATCGACGGTCGCCTCGCGCTTGTCGCGGTCGACGGTGATCTTGACGACGATGCTGCAGCCCTGGTCCATCTCATAGGAGAACTCGCCATCGGGCAACTGGTCGAGCACACGGCGCACGCTCTCGGCGGCATTGTCCTGGACGTGGCCCATATAGGCCTCGACGACGTCTTCGCCGAACTGGGCGATCATCTTCTTGAGTTCGGCGACGCCTTTCTCGTTGGCAGCAACCTGAGCCTTCAGATCGTTGACGTTCTGCAGGATGTTGCGCACCGGATAGCGGGCGCCGTTCAGCAGCGCTTCGAGTTCGGCTTCGCAGAAGCGGCCGGCGTCGATGAGCTTGAAGTTGTCGATATAGACGCCTTCCTCCTCGATGTTGGTCGCTAGCGGCGACATCGAGCCCGGCGAGATGCCGCCGATATCGGCGTGGTGGCCGCGGCTTGCGACCCAGAAGCGGATCTCCTGGCCGGCATCGTCGAAGACCGGCGTGCAGACGGTCAAGTCAGGCAGGTGCGTTCCGCCGTTATAGGGCGCGTTGATCAGGAACACGTCGCCGGGCTTGATCACCGGGTTCTCGCGGATCGCCGTCGCGACCGAGGCGTCCATCGAGCCGAGATGCACCGGCATGTGCGGCGCATTGGCAACGAGATTGCCGCGGTTGTCGAAGACGGCGCAGGAGAAATCGAGCCGCTCCTTGATGTTCACGGAATAGGCAGTGTTCTGCAGCGTCACGCCCATCTGCTCGGCGATCGACATGAAGAGGTTGTTGAAGATCTCCAGCATGACCGGATCCGCATGGGTGCCGATCGCGCTCTGCTGCTTAAGCGCCTTCACACGGTGAAGGACGATATGGTCCTTGGCCGTCAGTTCCGCCTGCCAGCCATCTTCGACGACGATGGTCTGGTTCGGTTCGATGATGATCGCCGGACCGTCGAGCCGCTGGCCGGCCGCGATCTCGGCGCGCAGCACGACTGGGGCGTCATGAAACTGGCCTTGAGAATAGAAACGCGTGCGACGCGAAACGTCGGGCCTGCCCTGCGTGACCGCTCCACCTTCGCGCTCCATCTGGGCGGCGCCACCGCCGACGGTCTCGACTTCGACGGCATCGATCACCAACGCCTTGTTTTCAGCGACGAAGCCGAAACGACGCTTGTGCAGCTCTTCGAACTCGGCGCGCAGGCGGGCGATGTCGTCATGGCCGGGGAAGGTCGCGTCAACCGCGAGCACCGTGTCGGTGCCGGCATAGCGGACATGGGCGCGCAGATGCGTGCGGATCTCGTCGCGGGCAATTCCCTGCGCTTCGAGTTCGCCAACGCATTCGACCTCAAGCTCGGCTCCAAGCACGCTGAGTGCCGCCGGCGCCTTGTCGTCGAGCGGAACGCCGAGCGCCTTCTGGCGCGTGGCGCGAATGTCGGCCAGTCCCATGCCATAGGCCGAAAGCAGGCCGGACATCGGATGCACCAGAATGCTCTTCATGCCGAGCTGATCGGCAACGAGGCAGGCGTGCTGGCCGCCGGCGCCGCCGAAGCAGCTCAGCGCATAACGGGTCACATCGTAGCCGCGCTGCACGGAAATCTTCTTGATCGCCTCGACCATGTTGGCAACGGCGATGCGGATGAAACCATCGGCCACGTCCTCAGGGCTGCGGCTGTCGCCGATCTGGGCCGCCATGGCGGAAAAACGGCCACGCACGGTCTCGACGTCGAGCCGTTCGTCCTGGTTCGGGCCAAACAGAGCCGGGAAAAACTCCGGCTGCAGCTTGCCGAGCATGACATTGGCATCGGTGACCGCGAGCGGGCCGCCATTGCGATAGCAGGCGGGACCCGGATTGGCGCCGGCCGAATCCGGGCCGACGCGGAAGCGCTCGCCGTCGAAATGCAGGATCGAGCCGCCGCCGGCAGCCACCGTGTGGATCAGCATCATCGGCGCGCGCACCCGCACGCCGGCAACTTCCGTCTCAAAGGCGCGTTCGTATTCGCCGTCGAAATGCGCGACGTCCGTCGAGGTGCCGCCCATGTCGAAACCGATGACCCGGTCGAAGCCGGCCGCTTCACCAGTCTTGGCAAGGCCGACGACGCCGCCGGCGGGACCGGACAGGATCGCGTCCTTGCCCTGGAACATATCAGCCGCAGTCAGCCCGCCCGAAGACATCATGAACATCACGCGCGCGCCGGTGCGGGCAATGTCGAGTTCGCTTGAAACCTGCGCCACATAGCGGCGCAGCACCGGCGAGAGATAGGCGTCGATGACGGTGGTGTCGCCGCGGCCGACATATTTGATCAGCGGCGAGACTTCGTGACTGACCGAGACCTGCTCGAAGCCCAGTTCGCGGGCAAGCCGCGCCACAGTCGCTTCGTGCTCCGGATATTTGTAGGCATGCATGAAGACGATGGCGACGGACTTGTAGCCCTTGCCCTTGAGGTCTTCGAGTGCGGCGCGGGCCTTTACCTCGTCAAGCGCCTGCTCGACGGTGCCGTCGGCCAGCACGCGTTCGTCGAGTTCGACGATGTCCTGGTAGAGCGCTTCCGGCTTGATGATTTCGGTCGCGAAGATCTTCTTGCGCTCCTGGTAGCCGATCTTCAGCGCATCGCGGAAGCCCTTGGTCGTCACCAGCGCCAAGGGCTCGCCCTTGCGCTCGAGCAGCGCGTTGGTGGCGACGGTCGTGCCCATGCGCACTTCGCCGATGAGGCCGGTCGGGATCGCGGCACCGGTTGCGAGACCGAGATGCAGCCGAATGCCCTGGACGGCGGCGTCGCGATAGGCTTCCGGATTTTCGGACAACACCTTGCGCGCATGCAGGTTGCCTTGCGGATCGCGACCGATGACATCGGTGAAGGTGCCGCCACGGTCGATCCAGAAGTCCCAGCTGCCGGTTTCGCGTGCGCTCATTGTCCATCCCTCTCATTCGCGAGCCGCTTCATTGTGCAAGCCCGGAAATTCATCAAAGCAGTTCGTTGAC
>NZ_DASYHB010000199.1:0-72470 GCF_035999185.1 Ensifer sp.
TGACTTCGAAATATCGGACGCCGTATTCCCAGAAGAGCAGAAACGCACCGAAAAAGAGGACGACTTGGCTGTAGGCAACAAGTCGCGAATTAGAGCCTGGCATGGAGGCCTCCGACGACAGAATTTTCATGCATGGTGAAGGGCGCCGGCTGACGCCGGCGCCGGGAGGTCACTGTCCCTGCTTGTCCTTGACCACCTGATGCGGTGGCGGCACGACGAAGCGCTTGAAGCGCCACTGGTCGAAGGCATCGATATTGCGCTCCCACACCTTTGCGGTATGTGGGCTGTCCTCCGTGACCTGGATCATGTCGCAGTAGATTTCGCAGTTGTTCCCGTCGGGATCCTTGAACACGAGGAAGCAGTTGGCTCCGGGACCGTGCTTGCCGATGCCGCGGACGATTTCGACGCCCCGCTCCTGCAGCATTTCGGCCGCAGCCTCCATGTCCTCCAAGCTGTCGACCAGGTAGGAGAAATGCTCCAGGCCGGGCCGCGTGTAGCGTGGCAGGTCGTTGAAATCGGGTGAGTCCGCCGGCAGCTGCGACAGGGCAAGATCGTGATGATCGGCGCCTGCGCGCAGGAAGACCATCTTGTCCTCGATCCAGTCGGACACCTCCAGCCCTACCACATTGGTGTAGAAGTCGACGGACTTGTGGATGTCGCGGACCATCAGGACCATGTGGCCCAGCTTCCTCACATTTATCTTCTTCTTCATGTTCCTCTTCCCTGAACCGAACGGACTTTCCAGAGCGCCGTGCGTTCGCAAGAAACGCACAAACGACGCTCTAACACTCTGATTCCAGAGCATCTTACTGCCTTCAGGTGTTTCCACTCGAAGGCAGAATGCACTAGCGACTGATGTTGCGATAAAGGTCGGTCGTCTTGATGCTGTCGTCGACGACGAAGGCTTCACGCACGAAGTTCATCGTCTTTTCCATGCGGTCCGCCCGCACGAAACCGAGGTCCTTGTTATCCGCGTGCGGATCGCGAACCAACGCATTGATCTGGCGGATCTGTTCGAGCACCACGCTCTTCTTCAAGGTCGGGTATTGCTTGACGATGAGGTCGGCGGCCTCTTCCGGATGCGCGGCCATGTAGTCGTAGCCGCGGTAGGACGCGTCGAGAAACTTGTCGACAACTTCAGGCTTCTCCGAAAGCAGAGCCTCTGTCGTGACGAAACCGCTGCCGTACATGTCGAGACCGAAATCGCGGTACTTGATCATGCCGATCTTCTTGCCGGTCTCACCGGCATTCTCGTTGAGGATGGCAAGGCTTGCGCCTTCCCAGCACTCGGCGAGATCGACCTGGCCTTCGAGGAAGGACGAGGTGATGACGGCCGGGTTCATACGCAGGAGCTTCAGATGATCCTTCGGCAGGCCGTTCTGTTCGAGCCAGGCCGGAACGATGTTCTGCACCGGCGACGTGGCGCCGCCGCCGACCGACTTGCCGCTGAAGTCGGCGAGCGTCATCTCCTTGCCGCCGTCCTTTTGCAGATAGCAGAGGGCGCCTGGCCAGACCGTGTTGATCGAGCCGACGAAGACGGCCTTGCCGCCGTTGACGCGGTTCAGGATGACGCTGACCGGATCACCATAGCCAATGTCGAACAGCCCCTGGTCGATCTCGTTGACGGTGCGCTGGCCGCCATATCCCTGGTAGACGGACACGTCGAGCCCGGCTTCGTCGTAGAAGCCTTTGGCCTTGGCCACGAGCACGCCGCCGACGCTGCCCTGGGGCAGCCAGGACATGTTGAACGAGATCTTTTCTGCCGCGCTTGCGGCCGTCATCATCGATGCGAACGCGCCCGCCAATGCGGCCAGTCGCAATGCAGTCCCAAATTTTTTAGCCATACTGTCTCCTCCTCAGTTCAGCCATTGTTGGCCTTGGTTATTCGATCCGAGCTCCTCTGATCGGATTGGTGATCGTGCCGACCTTCTCCACACCGGCTGTCACGATATCGCCGGCATTCAGGAACTCTCCGGTCCCCATGCCCACCCCGTCCGGCGTGCCGGTTGCAACGAGATCTCCGGGCCGAAGCGTCAGGATCGACGACAGGTACGAGATCTGCTCGGCGACCGAGAAGATCATCGATCCGGTGCTGTCGTCCTGCTTGCGGGTGCCGTTGACGTCGAGGGTCAGGCGAAGGTCCTGCGGATCGCCGACGCAATCGGACGGCACCAGCCAGGGCCCAAGCGGCGCGAAGGTGTCGAAGCTCTTGCCGCGGAACCAGTCGTGCTTGAACGGGAAATCGCTGCGGCGCGTCAGATCGCGCGAGGTGATGTCGTTGATCACTGTGTAGGCGGCGACGTGATCGAGCGCACGCTCGACGGGAATGTCACGGCCACCGATGCCGATCACGGCGGCAAGCTCGACCTCCCAGTCGACCTTCTGTGCACGCTCCGGCAGGATGATTGCTTCGTCCGGTCCGATGACGCTTGAATCCGCCTTCATGAAGACGAAGGGCTGACTCTCGGACTTGGCGGCCAGCACCGTACCCATCTCCTGCGCATGCTCGACATAGTTCGAAGCGGTAGCAAAGATCCTGACCGGACGATAGGGCGCACAGAGCTTTGTACCCGTACCCAACGGCTCGAACTTGCGGCCGCTGTCGACGAGACGCTCAGCAAGGCCCGCAAGCGCCGGCTCCACATCCGTCCAGGCATTGAGCATGCCTTCGATCCCGCCAGCGAGCCATTTGCTCCAGGCCTCTCCCGGTTGCCTGAGGACCCGCGAAACAAGGTCGAGATCATAGACGCCCTCTTCGGTCACAATGACCGGCCGGACTTCCTCCCTGATGAGCCTTTGCCCCAGTGCATGCCAAACCACCAGACTTCTCCTTACCTCGTTGTCCGTATCGTTCTTGCATACAATTTCGTGTTTGTGTATTCTTGTCAAGCGAAAGGTGCACACAATATGAGGGTGAAATGCTGGAACGAGAGATCGAACTTTTCCACCAATGGGGATCGATCCAGTCATTCAAGGTGCGAGTCTGCCTTGCCGAACTCTGCCTTGGCTGGGTTTCGCGACGCATCGACCTTTCACGCTTCGAAAACCTTGAACCCAGCTACCTCGCCATCCACCCGCAAGGCCTCGTTCCGGCCCTGAAAATCGGCAGCGAGGTCACGACCGAATCGTCCGTCATCAACGAGCGTCTCGATCTCATCGCCGGCGGCAAGTTGCTGCCTGAGGATGCAGAGACGCGGCGGCGGGTGCGCGACTGGACCGAGCTCGAAGATACGGTTGTTCATCCGGCGGTGAGACCGCCGACATTCAATCTCATCCTGAAGCCGCGACTTCAGCGGCTCTCGCCCGCAGAGATCATGGTGGCGATGGAACGGCATCCGCTAAAAAGCCGCGCCGAGGCCTACAGGCAGGCAGCAATCGCGCCGGTCGATGTTTCGGCCGTCATCGGGTCGATCGTCATTTTTCAGTCGGTTCTCGCCCGCATGGAAATTCACCTGTCCCAGGCGCGCTGGCTCGCCGGCGACGGCTTCACGCTTGCCGATGTGGCGATGGCCGCCTTCATCGACAGGCTCGGCCGGCTGGCCATGGAAGGACTGCTCGCCCCGTTTCCGCTGGCAGCCGATTGGGCCGACCGGATCCGGCAACGTCCAAGCTTTGCCGCCGCCAAAGGCCCGGAGGCCGAGCGCCCCGATCCGCCGGTGGATCGCCACCTCGTCGACCGGCTGATGACGGCCGCCGACGCCCACGTTCAAAACCAAGTCTGACCTCAATTTGACCTCAAGGAGATCCCATGGACCACCAGACCACGCAGCAGCCTCAAGCCGATGCGACCTTGCTCGCAAGGCTTTTCACCGAGGCGCGGAGCCAGAACGGCTGGCTCGACAAGCCGGTGCCGACAGCCTTGCTGCACCAGATTCATGAACTTGCGCGCATGGGCCCGACCAGCATGAACTGCGCGCCGCTGAGGATCGTCTATCTGACCGGCGCGCAAGCAAAGGAGCGGCTGAGGCCGGCGCTTGCGGCCGGCAACGTCGACAAGATGATGAGCTGCCCGGTTGTCGCGATCCTTGCCACCGATTTCGCCTTTGCCGAACACCTGCCCTTCCTGTTCCCGCACACCGACGGCAAGGGCTTCTTTGAGCGCAATCCGCATCTCGTTGCCGACACTGCCTTTCGCAACGCCACGCTGCAGGCCGCCTACTACATGCTGGCCGCCCGCGCCGTCGGGCTCGACTGCGGGCCGATATCGGGCTTCAACGCAGGCGAAGTCGACCGGATCTTCTTTGAGGGAACTGAGACCCGATCGAACTTCATCTGCGGCCTCGGTTACGGCGACCCGTCGAAGCTCTTTCCCCGGCATCCGCGGTTCGCCTTCGACGACGTCTGCACGATCCTTTGAACGCGATGACCCCCGGCGCCGCAACGCCGGGGGTCAAAAAATTCAAGCGGCAAAGCGCTTATCGGGCTTCGGCGGCGACCACCTTCAACTCCACCACCATATCGGGATGCGGGAGCGCGCTGACGCCGACCGTCGTTCGTGCCGGACCATCGGTCGAAAACCAGCTGTTGTATTCGTCATTGACGGCGCGATAGTCCGCCATGTCGGTCAGGAATATCGTCACATCCACCAGTTGGTCGATCCGAGCGGCGTGGCGCTCAAGCGTGTCGGCCACTTTCTGCAGGATGACCCGCAATTGCAGGGCAGCGTCATGGACACGCCTGCCGTCGTCGGAGACCGCGGTACCGGCAATCGTTCCGTCCGCCTGCCGGGCACTCATGCCCGACAGAAACATCAGGCCGCCTGCCCGCCGCAATTCGGCGTAGTTGGCAAGCGGCTTGACGACGGGCGCACTCGCCGCGCTCATGCGTCCTCCCGCACGACGCTCCAGGGGCGGAAGCCGATCTCGGTGCAGGCGGCGACAAACTTCTGCTCGGCCTGCGGGTCGAGCTCCATCAGCGGCGGGCGCACGGCGCGCCAGCTGGGGTCGCCCGTGTGGCGCGCGATCGCGACTTTCATCGCCTGGATCATCGCAAACTGCTGGAAGAGAGCGCGCACCGGCGCGACGGGTGCGAAGGAGACGGCCGCGCCATGCGTCGCGCTTGCCGCGGCCGCATCGACCATCGCCTTGGCATTGACGTTTGCGGTCGCGGAAATGCAGCCCGCAGCGCCCCGTTCGATAGTCTCGCCAAGCAGGATTTCGGAGGCCGGGAACACCTGGAAGCCGTCGCCGACCTCGAGATAGCGGTTGAGATTGTCACGATCGCCAGAACTGTCCTTCACGCCGGCGATGTTTGCCGGGTAGCGACGGCGCAGCGTCTCGATCAGCTCGACGGTGATCGGCACGCCGGTAAACTGCGGAATATGGTAGAGCACGATCGACAGGCGATCGGAGCCGATGGCCTCGATCAGATGCCCGTAGTAGCGGGCAAGCCCTTCGGTGGAGACCGGCTTGTAGAAAAACGGCGGCAGCACCAGCACCGAAGGCGCGCCGGCATCGACCGCTGCACGCGTCAGTTCGACGGTTTCTTCGAGGCTGCAGGCGCCGACGCCCGGCATCAGCGTGCGTGCCGGGATTCCCGCCTGGATCACGTCGTCGAGCAATTGCCTCTTCTTGCGCAGCGACAGTGAAGCGGCTTCGCTGTTGGTGCCGAAGATCGCAAGGCCGGCACCCTGGTCGACGATCCAGCGGCAGTGCTCGATGAACCTCGGCGTGTTGCAGCTCAGGTCCGACTTGAACGGTGTCAGTACCGGCGCGTAGACGGAAAACAGTTCTCTCTTCATGACGTTCACTCTCACTTTTGACAGGATAGACCGCAGGGGAAGAAACCGCACTCTTCCCGGGCGAAAAGGATGATCTCGCGCCCCAATTCGTCCTCGCCGGTATCGAAATGGGCGACGATGGACGTGTGGTTGTGGGACTTCAGCTGCAGGAAGCGCGGCGCCTTGCCCCGGCGCATGGCGTGGCGCTGGACGAATTCGGCGCCATAGGCATCGATGTAGCGGTTCTCGTGTTCGGCAACGGCGATGAAGACAGGCAGGTCACGAGACCCGGCAAAGGTCACCGGCGACCGAGCGTCGTAGACCGCGGGATCGCCGCCAAAGTACTGGCGCACGTTGGCGGCGTTCGGGTTGTCCGGCAGGCAGTCGGCCCGCAGCCGGGCGCTGACGAGCACCGCCCCCTTGATGGCCGGATGCGGCAGCCGGCCGACGGCCGGATCATAGAGATAGCTTGCGACATGGCAGCCACCGGCGGAATGGCCGATCAGAAGGATCGACTGCGGGTCACCGCCGTAATCGGCGATCGAGCCGACGATCCAGTCGACGGCGGCTGCGACATCGCGCGCGCCCTCGGGATACTGCGCACCCGGGGCTAACCGGTATTCGATGTTGACGCCGACAAAACCCTGGCGCGCGAACCAGCGCAGGACATTGTCGTAGATCAGGCCGTCGCCGCTCTTTGAGCCGCGCGTGAAGGCGCCGCCGTGCACGAAGGCGACGACCGGGCGCGCACGCCCGCCGGCGCAGACACGCGCGCTCTCAAAGACATCGAGGCGATGGGCGACGTCGGCGCCATAGGCGATATCGCGGTGTTCGACGAGCGGCTGGCGCGCGACGCTTGCCTCGGCGTGCGGCCGGTAAACCTCGAGCACGACCTTGCGGCTTGCCGCTAGGTCGTCGTTCCAAACTGTTCCTATCTGCCGCAGCCGGTCCTTCTCGCCCGACGACAACCCTGCAAACCGCATCTGCTCCTCCCAGTCTCGCTGACGGCGCAGCATCCGTGCGTCGTCATCAGCGTGCATTTCGATAACACCCAAAAACACACTTGACAACTATTTTGCATACACAGATTACTAATTGCATACACGGAATGATTTGAGCCGTGTTGGCCGGCACATGTTGCGCCGCGCCCATCAGTAGAGAAAGGAAAAATCACATGGCAAAGTTGCGCCATCTCGCTATCGCCGTCTCCGACCCGGAAGCAGCAGCCCAGTTCTTCGAGAAGGCATTCGGCATGACCCGCGCCGGCCAGGCGATGCGCGGCGTCTACATGACGGACGGCATCATGAACGTCGCCCTTCTGAACTTTGGCGAAGAGCCGGTTCCGGGCTTCGAGACCGAAAAGGACTACAACGGCCTCATCCATTTCGGCATGTGGGTCGATTCCGTCGAGGAAACCGACGAACTCGTTCGCAAGGCCGGCGGCTCCTACATGGCCGGTCGCAAGGAATCGAGCCCGAACGTCTTCTATGAGGTCAAGTACAAGACGCCCGAAGGCATCGTCTTCGACGTCACCGAAAATGGCTGGAAGGGCGCCGTCAAGAACGTCAGCGCCGCCTGAAAGACCTGAAGCGACATCGCACCAGCCCAAAATGGCGCGGTGAAGCAGTGCCTGTCCCTCGACTGACGGGGGATCCAAACAAGACTGGAAAGAGTGACATGACCAGAAAGACGATCGTGGTTTCGATACCGGTTTCAGAGGACTGCCTGTCTCGACTATCCAGTCTCTACGACGTGATCGCGCTGCCCGACGGACTGGGCAGCGGATCACCGTCGCTCGACGCTGACGCCGTGTGGGCGGTCGTCACCAACGGCAGCACCGGTCTGACCGGCGCACAGATGGCCAACCTGCCCAATCTGCATTTTGCCTGCTCCTATGGCGCAGGCTACGAGAACATCGACCTTGATGCCGCGCGGCAACGGGGCATCCGCATCACCCACGCCCCGAACACCAACATGGAAACGGTCGCCGATCACGCGCTCGCCCTGATGCTGGCGGTCTCGCGCGACATCTGCGCCCGCGACCGTTCGCTTCGCGAGGGGAACTGGGCAACGATCCGCTCGCCGCGGCCGACGCTTTCCGGCGCGCGGCTCGGCATGATCGGTTTCGGCAACATCGGCCAGGCGATTGCGCGCAGAGCGGAGGCCTTCGGCATGCAGGCGTCCTACACAACGCCGGAGCCGATGCCGGGCGTCACCCAGCCGCATCTGCCGGATGCCGTGTCGCTGGCGCAGGTCAGCGACTTTCTGGTCGTCGCCTGCCCAGGTGGCCCCGCCACGCGTCACCTCGTCAACCGACCGGTGCTCGATGCGCTGGGCCCGACGGGCTTTCTCGTCAACATTTCCCGCGGGATGGTGGTCAATACGCAGGATCTCATCGAGGCCCTGCGCGACAACACGATCGCGGGTGCCGGGCTCGATGTCTTCGAAGGCGAGCCGACCCTGCCGCCTGAGCTTCGCGACCTCGTCAACCTCGTCGTCACCCCGCACATGGCCGGGCGTTCACCCGCATCGGACGCGGCCCAGATCGACGCTCTGATGAACAACCTTGCGGCCGCGAGCGCGGGTGGCGCCCTGACGGCGCAACTTGCATAAATCGGACGCGGTCATTAAACCGATTCCTGGCCACACCTGGCCTTGCTGCGTCGTGAAGACAGGAAAGCTGCACGCATGACAACGATTGCCTCCCAGATTTATCAGCAGCTTGCCGACGAGATCGCCAAGGGCGTCATGGTGCCCGGGCAGAAGCTCGAGGAAAAGACGATCGCCGAGAAGTTCGGCGTGTCGCGAACGCCGGTGCGTGAGGCGATGCGGGAACTCGGCGCACGCGGGCTGATCGAGATGAATCCGCGCCGCGGCGGCATCGTCGCCCGCATCGATATCGAGCAGATGGCCGACATGCTGGAGGCCGAATGCGAGATCGAGGCATCCTGCGGGCGGCTTGCCGCTCAACGCATGACGGCCATGGAGCGCGAACAGCTCTACGAACTGCACCGCCTCTATGCCGATTGCGTCGCCAATCAGGACATTGATGGCTGCAGGGACATCAATCGCAAATTCCACGATGCGATCTGCCGCGGCGCTCACAATCAGACGATTGCGGCCATGGCAGTCGATCTGCGCGCGCGGCTCGCGCCGTTCCGCCAGCATCAGTCCGGCCCGGCGGATATCCGCCTGCAGCAATCGCTCGACGAGCACCAGAAGATCGTCGACGCGATCAGGGCCAACGACGCCGCCGGCGCCTATGCGGCCCTCTCCGAGCACAACGCGCGGCTCAGCGCCGGCGTCATGCGCCGCTTCACCGCCGAAGCCGCGAAGTAAGCGCTCCGCGTCCATCGACGCGAGCGGCTGCTCAATCACTCAATTCCCGGGCAGAAGCGCGACTGGCACCAGATGTGTGGCCGGAGCGCTTTGCGCATGCCAATTCTTGTCGCTCAGGCCGACATGCGACCGATCACCAGCGCATGAGATCCCGTTTCGGTGATCGCCGCGTCATGGCCCTTTCAGATCGCCGATAGCCCTGCAACGCCCCTCCACGCCCAAATCGTTTCAAGTCAAAGCGGCAGAAGGCGTCGCCCGCCTGTGCGCAAACTTATCTGTTTGCATTCTATATTGATTCTGTGCATACATAGTAGACGTAATGAATACCTATAAATTGGTATCACCGTCTGACCGACTGAGTTCAAGACCCTAGTTCTGGAGGAGAAAACATGGGCAAGACTGCACGGTATATGACATTGGCGCTGGCACTCGCCGCTTCGAGCGCGCTTGCGACCCCGGCAGCCGCGGAGGCTGAGAAAACCATCGGCGTCACCGTTCCCTATTTCGGCTCACCGTTCTGGAAGGCCGGTCTCTATGGCGTCGAGACGGCAGCCAAGGAAAAGGGCTACGCCGTCATCAAGGGCGACGCCAAGGACACGGCGGAGGTGCAGATCAAGCAGATCCGCGACTTCATCGACAAGAAGGTCGCAGCGATCATCATCGGCGCTGCCAACGCCGCTGAAGTCGGTCCGGCCGTCGAGGAGGCGATCGACAAGGGCATTCCGGTCATCGCCCTTTCGGTGCCGCCAAAATCCGACCGGCTGACGTCCTTCGTCGGCGCCGACAACATCGGCATGGGCCGCCTTCAGGGCATCTGCCTCGGCCGGGCCATTGGCGGCAAGGGCGAAGTGGGGCTCTTTGCCGGGCCGGACGAGATCTGGGCCAAGCTCCGGGTCACCGGCTTCAAGAACACGATGGAAGCCGATTTCCCTGACATCAAGATCGTCGTCGAGAAGGCCGGCGGCACGAAGGACGCAGGCGTCGCGGCAACCGACTGGACGAAGAGCCACCCGGACATCCACGGCATTTTCACCGCAGCCGACACCATGGCGGTGGAATCGATCAAGTCGCTGGCGCAGGCCGGGGCAACGGACAAGGTCAAGGTCTCGACGTCGAACCTGAATGATGAAGCCCGCGCAGCTCTTGAAGCCGGCACGCTTACCTGCGCGTCGCTCCAGCCGGCTGTCTCCATGGGCCGTGATGCCGTGCGCGAAGCCACGGCCGCCGTCGAAGGCGGCAAGGTGCTGGGCCGGATCGAGGCGCCAGCCCTGTTGGTCACTCGGGAAAAGGTCGCGTCCTACGACTTCAGCAAGATCATCGCGCCGGCAGACTACAAGCCGTAATCGCCACGACGATCAAAGGGGGAGCCGTGCCCTGCCCGGCTCCTTCGTTCTTTAGTGGACGATCGCAGTCCTCAGTTCAGCAGGCGAACCAGCGCCAGGGCGACACCCGGTGACATCGTGACGATCGCCAACCGGACGAGGTCAGCGATCACGAACGGCATCACACCTCGATAGGTCTCGGTGATCGGAACGTCGGTCGCCAGCTTGTTGATAATGAAGACGTTGAGCCCGATCGGCGGGGCGGAGAGGCCGATACCGACAACGATGAGCACGAGAATGCCGAACCAGATGGCGACGTCGTCCGTCGGCATCCCGAAATCGAGCGTCAGAATGATCGGAATGAACACCGGAAGCGTCAACAGGATCATCGCCAGCTCGTCCATGACCGCGCCGAGCACCAGGTAGGTCAGCAGCATGCCGCAGACGACGACGTAGGGCGGCAGGCCGGAGTCTCCGATCATCGCGGCAAGGGTTGCCGGCATCTGGGTCAAGGCGAGAAACGCGCCAAAGACCTCGGCACCCAGCAGGATCAGGAAGATCATGCCGCTGGTTTCAGCCGTCTGCAGCAGAGCGTTTTTCAGGGCACCGAGGCTGAGCGTTCGCTGCATGAGGCCGATCAGAAGGGTGACAGCGGCACCGACCGCCGCCCCTTCCGTCGGCGTAAACACCTCGCCGTAGATGCCACCAACGACGGTCACGGCGACGGCAGCGGCCGGAACGATCGCGAAATCCGCAAGGACGAGCAGCAGTCCGAATATCGCCAGCAACACGCCGCCGACGGTTCCGAGTGGGCCGAAGAGCCAGCCGGCGATAGCGGCGGCAAG
The DNA here is from genome assembly GCF_035999185.1 of Ensifer sp. Lineage (GTDB taxonomy): Bacteria > Pseudomonadota > Alphaproteobacteria > Rhizobiales > Rhizobiaceae > Ensifer. The sequence continues at coordinate 11,226 of NZ_DASYHB010000199.1, forward strand.
GATGAAGAACCCGGCCGGCCTTGCCCAGAACGGGCGATGGGTTCTGGCGACGTCCACTACCGCCACGGGTGGCGCGAGATGGGGCTTTCGCCGCACGACCACGGCGATCGCGATCAGGTAGAAGGCGGCCGCCAACAGTCCCGGCACCAGGGCAGCCTGAAACAGCTTGGCGATGTTCTGCTCGGCGGTGATGGCATAGATCACCAGGATCACCGATGGCGGGATGAGGATGCCGAGCGTACCACCGGCGGCGATCGTGCCTGTGCCGAGGCCGGCATCGACCCGGGCCCTTCGCAGTTCCGGCAGTGCCGCACGCCCAAAGGTCGCCGTCGTTGCGACCGACGAACCGCAGATCGCACCGAACCCGGTGCACGCCGCAATCACCGCCATCGGCATGCCGCCCTTGAACCGGCCGAAACCGCGCTCGGCAACACGGAACAGGGTCGCCGCGATACCGGATTGCTCGGCAAGCGCCCCCATCAGAATGAAGAGCGGAATGACGGACAGCGTGTAGCTCGCAAACTGGCTGTAGGTGTTGGTCTGCAAATAGTAGATCAGCGCATGCGGGCCGGAGAGATAGGCATAACCGGCGGCTCCGACGCTGAGCATCGCAAGCGCGATCGGCATCCGGATGGCGATCAGAAAAAGCATCGCGGCAAAGCCGATGAAAGCAATGGCAAAGCCGCTCATCGGCCGGCTCCAATCTTCAGAATGGCAACGCTCAGGCCGATGATGGCAGCGAGCGCGGCCAGCACGGCGCAGGTGAGATAGACAGGCCAGATTGGCCAGGGAAGCTGGATCAGCGTCGTTCCGTACTGGCGCGCTTCCAGGCCGCCGGTGAAAAGACCCCAGGCGAAAAACGCCAGGCAGCCGGCAAGCAGAAGATCCCATAGGCCGTCGATGACCCGCGTTAGGCGCTCGGGCAGCGCGAGCGTGAAGGTATCGACGGCAATGTGACCGTTGCGCGCCTGGGTGTATCCGAGGAAGGAGAAGGCCGCGACACCGACCGCGACCTCCACCAATTCGTAGTCGGCCGGCACCGGCCGATTGAAGAGCCAGCGCCCAAGCACGCTGACGCTGACGAGGCCAGCCGCAAGGCAAAGGAGCGTGCCGCCAATCAGCGCCAGCCCGCCCGCAAGTCGCTCAATCTCTCGCCGCCGCGGCACATTCACCGTTTCCTGGCTATCTATGTTGTCCGTCATTCCGGCCCCAGAACCTTGATTTGCGATGGCGCCGGACGCGGCGCGGAGACTTGGCGGGGCCACTCAGCCTTGCGCGTATTTCTGAACGAGCGCCTTAGCGGCATCGATCAGCGCATTGCCATCAAGGTCCTTGGCCTTCATGTCCTCGACCCATTTGGTATGCACGGGTTTGGTCGCTTCGACCCACTTGGCCTTCTCGTCCTCGCTGATCGTGCTGATCGCGCCGCTGCCTGAGGTCTCGATCGAGGCGCGCACGTCGGCCCCGACACTGTCCCACATTTCGCCTGCCTTCTTCGCGAAAGCCGCGCCGCTGTTGGCATCCAGCACCGCCTTTAGGTCGGCCGGCAAACCCTCGTACTTGCCCTTGTTCATCGCCAGGAAGAAGGTCGCCGTATAGAGCGTCGGCGAGCCTGGAATTTCAGTGTGGAACTTGGTGAGCTCGTTGACCTTGATCGAGGGCACGACTTCCCAGGGGATGACGCAGCCGTCGATCGCGCGCTGGGCGAGCGCCTCCGGCACCTGCGGAACGGGCATACCAACCGGGGTCGCACCCAGCGCCGCCAGCGCCTCGCCGGCAAGGCGGGTCGGATTGCGAAGCTTCAGCCCGGCGAGATCCGCGGCGGACTTGATCTCCTTGTTGGTGTGGATCAGACCGTGATCGTGCGCCCAGAAGCACAACAGCTGGGTGTCGCCGGTTTCCTTCAATACATGCGTCTGCCCGTATTCCTGGCACGCCTGTGCGTTGACGATCGCCTCCCTTGCCGCGACGAAGGGCAGCTCGAACACCTCGGTGGACGGGAAGCGCCCGGGGGTGTTGCCCGGCAGCGTCCAGACGATATCGACGACGCCATTGGCCGCCTGATCATAAAGCTGCGGCGGTTTTCCGCCGAGCTGCATGGCCGGAAAGATATCGACCTTGAGCGCACCGCCGCTCTGCTCCTCAAGCGCCTTTACCCAGGGCGTCAGGAGCTTTTGGTGAACGTTGGACGCGGGCGGCAGAAAATGGTGCAGCTTCAACGTGACCGCGCTTTGGGCGCGCGCACCGCCCGCACCGAGGATAAAGGGCGCCGCAAGCATGGCACCACCGGTCTTAATCAGGCTCCGTCTGCTCAGTTTCATGAGGTCCTCCCTGTCGACCCATTTCAAAACGCCGGCGGCGAGCGCCCGCCCGCCGCGCAGGTGCGTGCAGATACGGACGACCGCCCTGAACAGCGGCTGTCCGACGGCGCAGACCTGCCTTTGATCGCTTGAAGTTCCCTTCGCTCCTCACCCGGGAAATTCACTCCATTAACATGTTAAGTTTATTTTGAACCGACTGTCAAGCGACAGCCGCCGGGACGCCGGGCAACGCAAATTAAGGCCGAGCCTTGCTACTCCCGGGGGATTTTTGCATCGCTCACCATCACTTTTGGTTGCGCAACAGTCCAAGCATGGCGCGCCCTTAAGCAACGGTTGCCGCGGCCGTGCTTCAGTCACTGTTCCGTCGCCTGAGGACCCCGCAAACGCAATACTGCGGCCTCCACAGTAGCCGTGCGGCAACGGATGCTAAAAGCGACAGCAAACCAAGATGGTTAAAAATTCAAAATAAACAACAACGCTCCGACCCATAATAAAACGCGAGAGAACCTAATAATTTCAGGGGTTGACTGTGAGTATTAAGGCAGTCATCGTGCTAATATTGGGGGGATATTTGATGATCCATCAAGCGAGTCGCAGATGATCTGGAACGTCTCGAAGACTCTCGACGGCCCAGCTACGCTTCGTTCCACAACCAAACATTTTATTGCAGCAAAGCTGCTACTTTTACTTTGCTCCTGCACGTCAAATGCAGTCGACGACCTAAACCCGAACAGTGAAATCGCCCGCGGCGTGCAGGAGGAATATCGGCGCTTCGTATCGAAGGCCGAAGGTGAACTTGGGCCCCACGTTGCCGACAAGGACGGCAATGTGACGCGTGCGGCCCGCTCTGACGACCCCTATTACGGCGTGTCGCGTGTTCCGCCCAAGGTCGAGGGCCTGCCGATCGGGAAAGCATCGGCCGGGGCCTATTGGGAAAAGGCGATGACCGCGCGGCAGTCGCGCAAGCCCAAGAAAATTCCGGTGGAGATCGACCAACTGCTTGGTCAGATGCTCGCAACCTCGAACCAGCTCGCAGCCAGCTCGGACATTCCGATGATCCGGGAGGCTGTGGTCAACGAGGAAGAGGGCCGCTTTTCCCCCTATGCCTTCGGCGAGGGCAGCTACAAGGACACGGACACGCCGCGCTCGAGCCTGCTGCAGACCGGCACGTCGTCCTCCTCTCCGACAACGCTCAAGGAAGACGAAGGCTCCGTCGAATTCGGTCTTGGTCAGCCCCTCATTACCGGCGGCGAGTTGCGGCTGTCGCAGCGCCTTGGCAGGCGCGACAGCAATTCCGAGTTTTTCGTGCCGAAGGACCAGGCCGACGCCAAGCTGCGGCTGGAGTTCAAGCAGCCATTGCTGCGCGGCGCCGGCGTCGAGGTGAATTCGGCGCCCATGCAGCTCGCACGGCTCGAGCGCGATCGAAGCGTGGCCGACTTTCAGCGCCAGATAGAGGATCAGTTCTCCGAGGTCGTGCGTGCCTATTGGACGCTTTATGCCGAACGGGCGCGCGTGCTGCAGCGGCAGCGGCTGGTGGGCGAACTCCAGAGCGTCGCCGGGCGGATCTCGGCGCGAAAAGGCCTGGACACCCTGACCGGCGAAGCGGAGCAGGCGACCGCCTCGATCCGCAGCGCCGAAGCCTCCATCATCCGCGCGCGCACCGGTGCGGACAACAGTCAGGCCCGCCTCTCTTCGCTTTTGAGCGACAAGGCGCTCTATGGCGATGAAGTCGAGGTGATACCGACCCAGCGACCGGCAAAGAAGTTCATCGACGTTCCGCTCGAGGACGTCGCCTTGCTCGCTGTGCAGAACCGGCCGGAACTGAAGGCCGTCGCCCTGCAGCTCAGAAGTGCTGAACTGCAGGAAAGGGTCGCGAAGAACAACCTGCTCCCGGACCTTGATCTCTTCGCCGGCGTTTCCAACGATGGCCTTGCCGGCAACAACAACTATGGCGATGCCTGGCAGGGGCAGTGGGACCAGACGGATGTGGACGTCGATGTCGGCGTCCGCCTCAAGGTGCCGCTCGGCAACACCAGCGAAAAAGCCCAGCACGAGCGCCGGCGCATCGAACTCCGGCAACTGACATCGCAGATGCGCAACGTCAGCGACACCGTGCTTTTGGAGGCGCAGATCGCCGTGCGCGAGGTCAGGAGCGCCTACCAGGAAATGAAGGCACGCGAGGCGGAACTCTCTGCCGTCAGCACCGAAATCGGGGCGCTTCAGGCCCGCTCGGACGAGGGACTTGAAAGCGGCAGCGCGTTCCTGGCGACGTTGATCTCCGGCCTTGAGGACCGCACCCAAGCGGAAGAACGCCTGATGGAGGCTACCGTCACCTACAATCTGGCGCTCTACGCCCTGGAGCGCGCCGCCGGAACCATGCTGACCGTGCGCGGCATTCAGGCCACCCGCATCGCATCCGACGATCTTGATTACATCCGGGTGAGCCGACAGGGCTACGTCAGCAAGGATGCCGACGCGTCGCCAAACGGCTCTGACAAGAACATTCTCGTCAATCCGCAGGCAATTCGAAAGCGCGATGCGCAAGCCGAGGCCCAAAATGCCAAGACGGCACAGGACTAGCCCGGCGAGCCGTTACTTGATGATGCTGCTCGCCAGCGCGCTGGCGGGCCCGGCGAATGCGCAGGAGTGCTCGCTGGCGATCGCCAGCGGCTTTACCGAGCCGGCGGCGACCGTGGAGGTGGCCGCACGGGAACCGGGCATCGTGGCGACGATGCATGTCGAAGTGGGCCAAAAGGTGAAAGGCGGCGACGTGCTTGCGGAACTCGACAAGACGATGGCGCGTGCCGAGGTTGATGGCGCACGCGTACGCTTTGTTGCCAAGGGGCGCCTGATGGTGGCCGAGGCCAAGCGAGACCTGGCGCGCCGGAAGATGAGCGAGCTTGAAAAACTCGAAAAAGCGCGGGCCGTCCGCCCCCTGGAAATGATCGAGGCGCGCGCCGAACTTCTGGTCGCGGAAGCCGAAGTGGAAGCGATGCTTGAAGAGCGGCGCGCCGCAGAGATCGCACTTGCCAGCGCCGAAGCGCGCCTCTCCCTGCTCGACATCCGCGCGCCCTTCGACGGCGTCGTCAGCACGCTGCATCGCAAGCCGTCGGAGCTGGTCGGCGCCGGCGGCGACGCACGCCTCGTGACCCTGCTCAGTCTCGACAAGCTTCATGCCGATTTCTTCGTCCCGCCTGCCTGCCTTGGCAGGGCCGAAACGGGAACGCCGCTTCAAATCCGGTTGCCGCGGGAGGGAAGAGAGGTTGCGGCACGCGTGCGTGATCTCGGACCGGACATCGATGCGCCGACAGGGCTCAGGCGGTTGGGCATCGAAGTGGACAATGGCGACTACCAGCTTTTGAGCGGGGAAAGGGTCGAACTGGCGCTTCCGCTCCTGGCGCCGGTGCAATGAACGCGGCAGGCAAGATCGGCGCAGCCGCCGGCCGCAGTCCGACCGATGGGGAGCCCCCGTCACAGCCTCCCGTCTACCGCCGACTGCATCGCGTCGTTCAATCCTTCGGCTCTGGTCGAGGTGCATCCGACCGGCGACAGGGCGAGCTCCTCGCAGTGGTTGCCGAACTGGTCGATGCCCACGCACTCGGCCTTGTGATTGACCGCGATGGCACGCTGGCACTCAGCGACTTCGCACTCGATGCCAGCCACCGGGCCAATCATCTTGCCATCGGCAACGAGCTACGCCTCGCAGCCAGCGACGCCATCCGCACGATGGAACCGCGCGCAGAGGTTTCCGCCTCGGTGCCAAACGCGGTCCTGCTTGCCACCCCCCTGCCCCGTGGGACCGGCGCGATCACGGCGATCAGGCCGGCTTCGGAGGCAGCGCTTGTATCATCCCGCGCCACGCTGGAACTGGCAGCGCTTGCCCTGTCACTCGGGACCGTCGAGACGAATGCGAACCTATCAAAAACGCTGGCGGACCTGGCGGTCGCGGAGGCGACGCCGTTGCCAGAGGATCCTGGCACCTTCGCCGATCGCCTTCGAGGGGTCCTGCACGCCCGCTCGGTATTCGTCACCACGCCCGCTGGCGACGTTCTGGTCTCGTCGCCAACGGCCGTGCCGCGCAATTCGGCGCCCATTGCCGAACAGGTCAGGAGTTTCGCGCGCCGCTGCGCCCGGCTCGACCACCCGCTCGTCGAGGAAAAGGCAGGAGACGCAAAACCCGGCCTTGCCTCCGAACTCAACGCCAGGAGCGTGGTCGGCTTCAAGGTGACGGACCGTCGAACGGCACGCGATGTCATTGTCATCGTCGCCGAGCCAGGTGCCAGGTTCGCAGAGCTGGACGCCAACGGCTGGACGGTCGTTCGCGCAATCGTCGATGTGAACGTGAAGCCTGCCGTGCAGCGGCGCATGCCGGCTCTACGACCGGGAGCGCGGCTGCTGACGGCGTTTGCCGCAGCAGCGTTGCTGGCGGCCGCTTTTTTCGTGCCCATCCCGGACCGCATCCGCGCCGAAGCAGAGCTTGAGGCGGAGGGCCGGCATTTCGTGTCCGCAAGCTTCAGCGGGGTCCTGCGGGAAGCGAAGGTCAAGGCCGGCGACGTTGTGAAAATGGGCGACACGATCGCCGTGCTTGAAGGCGAGGCCTTGCAGCTTGCGCGCAACACGGCCGCCTCCAAAGCGGACGAGGCCTTCCGCCGGCGTGACGCGGCAGTCCGGGAAAAGCGCATCACCGAAGCCGAGCTTGCACGAAACGAAGGAGATGCAGCCGCGTCCGAACGCGACCTGCTCGATTGGCAGCTCGCAAACCTGGTCCTGAAGGCACCGGTCGACGGCGTCGTGCTTCAGAGCCCGCTGGAGCGGTCGGCCGGCGCGCCGGTGCGCGAGGGTGATACGATCGTTGAGATCGCACCGCTCGAGCACATGCGCGCCCGCATCGACATTCCGGTCGAGGCACTCGCCCGGCTGCCACTTCAGGCCGAAGCGAAGCTCTATCTCGATGGTGTGCAATCGGACCCGATCACACTTGAGAATTTCAGGAAAGCCCCGGAAGTCGAAACGCTGGCAGGCCGTACCGTTCTGCCCATGCGGGCGACGATCGAGAATACCAGCCAGTCCCTTCGGCCGGGCCAGCGCGGCGTCGCGACCCTCCCGACAGGACAGGCGCGCCTTGGCGAAATCCTGTTCCGCGACGCGTGGGTCGCCCTGAAGCGGTGGTGGCGGTGAGATGGCGGACGATCTCCCGCGGCTGCGGCCGGAGCTACGTTTCATCTATCGTGACGAGGGTCCTCGAGAGACGGTCATCATCGAGGATCCGCTCGGCGGAAGCTTCATGGAGACGGACCCGGAAACCGCCGCGTTCGCGCGCCTGCTCGACGGGACGCACAGCAGCAGCGAGGCCTATGCACGGCTGCAGCTCGAATATCCAGGCATAGGGCTGAAACAGACCGAGGTCTCTCAGCTCGTCGAAGAGTTGCGGCGTCACGGGCTTCTCGTCGGTTCGGACACCACAAGCCTGCCGACCGGCCGCAAGAATCTCGGTCTGATCTCCCAGCGCGTTCGACTGGGGACGTGGGACCGGTTCTTCGACTTCTGCGCCAGACGCCTGAAGTGGCTGTACGGTCCGCTCGGTGCGCTGCTGTGGCTTGCCCTGCTGATCGCGGGGGCAGCCGAGCTTGCCGGCAACTGGAGCGCCTTCCGCAGCGATCTCGGATCGCTTTTCAGCCTGGACATGGTGCTCCTGCTCTGGCTTGCCTGGGTCGTCAGCAAGCTGTGGCACGAATGCCAGCACGGTATCGTTGCTCGCCTCTATGACGTCGAGATCAGGGAAGTCGGCATCCTCTTCATCCTGTTCATGCCGCTCGGCGCCTATGTCGACGCGACGGGCGCCTGGCGGGTGCAATCGCGCTGGCGCCGGCTGCACATCACCGCGGCCGGCATCATGGGCGAACTCGCGCTTGGCGCTGCCGCCGTGCTTTTATGGTCGCACGCGGATGCCGGGCAGTGGAAGGCGTTCCTTCAGTCGCTGATCGTGGCGACGACGCTGAGCACGGTCGTTTTCAACGCCAACCCGTTGATGCGATACGACGGCTACTATGCGCTGGTGGACCTGTTTCGGGTATCCAACCTCTACCAGCGCGGCGCGATTGCGGCGCGAGACCGTGCCATGCGTCTGCTGACAGGCATAGGGCCAAAGGTCTCGGAGCAGGGCTGGATCGAGTTCTACGGCTGGCTCGCCTTCGTCTGGCGGCTCGTCGCTGCGAGCACCCTGACGCTGGTCGCCACGCATCTTGCCTTTGGCTTTGGGCTGGTCCTGGCGGTGGTGGTGGTATGGACGATGGTCGTCGCCCCCCTCTTCCGCTTCCTGTTGGCCGCCTGGAAACTCAGCGCCGCCAACCGCCAGGGAACGTTTGTGCGCATGGGAATTGCTGCAACCGCAGTGCTTGCCCTGTGGTTTGCGCCGGTGCCTGTCTGGCTTTCGGCCCCGGGGGTGATCGACTACCGCGACGCATTCGAGGTGCGCACGACGAGCGCCGGCGTCGTCAACGACATCTTCGTCAGATCGGGGGACCGGGTGGAAGCCGGAGATCCGCTGGCGAGACTTTCCAACCAGTCATTGCAGGCCGATCGCAAACGCCTTCTGGCGCGGCAGGCAGGCATCGAGATCCTCCTGGCGCGTGCGCTCGACGGCCGTGATCCGAGCGCACAGGAAGGCGCCGAACAGGCGCTTCAGGCCATGCATGACGAGATCGCCGATACGGAGCAGCGCGTGGCCGGCCTCGACATGACCGCGAAGCGCTCGGGCGTGATTTACGGCAACGACATCGATACGCTTTCCGGTCGCTGGATCGAACGCGGCGAACTCATCGGCAAGATCGCAGAGCCGGACAAAATCGAAATAAAGGTCTGGCTGCTGCCGGAAGACGTCAACTTTCTGCAGGAAGGCATCAAGGATGTCTCTTTCAGGCCGGCGGTCTTCGGAGATCGCTCCATCCCCGTGCAACTGTCGCGGATCGATCCGACGGCCAGCAACGCGCTGCCGCCACCGGCGCTGACAGCCGAAGGCGGCGGACCGCTTGCAGTCGATATCGCTGGGGCGAAGCATAAACTTGTCGACGTGCGCTTCAGCTCCGTGTTCCTGCCCGCGGGTGGTGCGGACGGCTGGATTGCCGGCACGCCCGGCAGGCTCACTTCGGGACTGAGATGGCGCTCCGTCGGCAGTTTTGCCGCTGAATGGCTGCATTACGTTAACCTGGGGCACCTGCCGCGCTGGGCTCACTATAGAAACTAATATACTGTCACTGACGCCTACCATCGCGAATTGCACACCCGAGACATGACGACAAGGGAGATGGCAATGCTGATCGAGCGGGGACAAGCCTACAGACCGCGTATTCGCCGCCTTGAGGACCGTGTGCTCCTCAACGCGACACCGGAAGCAGCCGTTGTCGACCTTCCCGCCGAAGAGCTGATCAACGACGATTTCACCTTCGCGGTGACCTTCGACAACACGGCAGCGTCCACTGATCCGCTCGGAACCGGCTACGGCCCGTTTGTCGACGTGACCGTCGAACCTGGCGTCGAGATCAACAGCGTGACCTATCTTGGCACAACCGTGACGAGCCAGACGGTCGGCACCTGGAACGGCAGCAACTGGGTCGACGGCAGTGGCGCGGTGGTCAGTGCCCATCCCTTCGGCGGCGGCATGGCGCTGCCACAAGGCACGGAGATCGGCCAGACATGGGTCAACGTACTGGCACCCTTCGGCAGCTACGGCCCGGACCAACCCGTCATTCGCCTGGATTTCAACGCCACCCTCGCCCAGAGCCCGAACGGCATCGATCCGGGCGCCGTTCCCGGCGATCCGATCGACATTACGGCGCGCGGCGGCTTCCGCTTCGGCCTCGACGAACTGAACAATCCAACGACGGACCCGCCGATCCAGCAGGGGTCGACCAGCACGGACGCGATCACGCCCATTGTCATGAGGCTTGAAAAAGCCGTGCAACTGGCGGAAGGCGAGACGGCACAGGGACCGAACTTCCCCTTTACCTACACGATCTCCGTTGACGTCGCGACCAACATCACCGTCACCGACATCGATGTGCGCGACCTGCTGCCGACGAACCTCTATTTCCTCAACGCAACGACGAATGTCGGCGCCACGTCGGTCACCGCGCCCGGCGTCGGCGGCACGCCGCAGGGCGTTCCCGGTGCCGATACCGTGACCACCGCGGAGTGGAGCTTTGCGACGGTGACCGGCCGGGCCGGTGACGGCGATATCGTTATCACGCTCAGCGCGTACGCACCGGAAAGAGATGCCAGCGGCGCGTTGATCATCAATCCGCTGAACCCGCATGTGGCGATCGCCACCAACAACGCAACCGTCGACGCTCTTTATCAAGGAAATCCGGTCGACGCTGCGACGGGTGGAGATCTCCAGGACAGCATCGACATTGCCATCCGTCCCTTCACTGTTCTGAAGACGGTCTCGGTCGAGGGCGGCGGTCCGGCGATCCCGGGCTCTTACCTGCGCTTCCAGGTGACAATCGACATTTCCGACTATCAGGCGTTCAGCGCAGCAATTCTCAATGACCTTTTGTCCGATGGCCTCACCTTCGACACCACGGACAACGGCATCCTGGAGCACACGCCCGTGCTCCAACTGGTGCAAAACGGGCAGACCACATTCATCGACCTGCAGCGGCTCGTTCCGCCCAGCCAGCAGACGGAACTAACGTCGGCGTTCCAGGCAAACGGCACGGAAACGCTGACGTTCTTCATCAGCAACGCCTTGAGCAACAACGGCAACGACGCGCGCCTGGTCGGCGATCTTTTCGCGGGCGATGCGCAGCAAGGCGCAACGACGCTGACGCTCGTCTATTTCGCGCGCATCGACGAAACCTTCCGCCAGCCAGGACGCGGTCCGGTCGTCATCAACGACGTGCTCTCGAACGCCATTTCGATGACCGCCAACAGCGCGCTTCCCGGCGGCGGCGCTGCTGATCCGGACGGGTCGCAGAGCTCCGTGACCGTGCCCCAGCCCCAGGGGCAGAAGAGCATCTACGCCGTCAACGGCGTGCTCGGCAATCCGGGCACGGTTTCACCCGGAGACACGGTCACCTATCGCATCCGCATCGTCGTCGCCTCCAACGACGTCGACGATCTGATCATCACCGATTACCTGCCGCTACCTGTCTACGACGTTGATGCCAATGGCTCGGGCTTCGTATTCATCGACACACAGGGTGGCGTGCCGGTCGCGTTCACGATCATCCGCGGCCCCGATGACACATTGACGGGCGGCAGCCGGATCGCCGGCGTGCCTCTCGTGGCGACGCTTGGCGCCAACAATGCCATCCGGTTGGACTTCGCCAGTTTCGACGAAAACGCGAGCATCGGCGGCATCATCGACATCCTCTACACGGTCGTTGCCACCGACCAACCGTTTGCCGACGGCCTGTTGCTCGTCAACCAGGCCGTTGTCCAGACCGGCGACAGCCAGTCGACGCTGGTGCTGGAACAGGACTTCATCAACTCGATCATCCTCAGGCAGCCGATCCTCTCCCTGACGAAGGGCGTTGTCGCCACCAACGCCAATGGCGCAGTCGACAATTCGCTCGCCTTCAACCCGTCTTCGACGGGACCGTCGAAACTCACCTTCCTTGTCGGCACGCCGGGCTTTTCGACGAGCTCGCCTCTGACAAGCGCCGACCTCGTTGCCAACCCCATCGTCAGCGACCTCTCTGGCATCGACGCCGGCGACACGGTCAAGTTCGCGATCGTTATCCAGAACACGGGCGGTCAGGACGCCTTCGACCTGCTCATTCGCGATCAGCTGCCGCCGGGCTTCACCATACCGCCGGGAGCCGCCCTCCAACTCGACGTGCGATACGGCGACGGTACCGCGGTCGCCTCGTTCAGCGGCGACCTTTTTGGCGCCGGGCTGTCGATAACCGATGGCAACGGCATCGGCTCGATTGCTGCCGACGGCGCCAACGACGGCCGCAACATCATCATCATCACCTATCAGCTGGTGGCAATCGACAGCATCGATCCCGGCATCACGGTGCAGAACGCGGCCGAACTTGTTTCCTATGCGGCGATTGAAGGCGGCACGGACTTCACGCTGAACGTAGAGGGTCAGTTCAACGACGCGGTCTCGCTGGCGACGCAGGGCGTCGCCGCCTCCAAACGGCTGGTGGCAACGGACCAGGCCTTTACATCCGGCAATGACTTCGCGATCGGCGAAATCGGCACGTTCCAGATTTCCGTCACCTTCCCGGATGGCGACACCGCGGCAACGGTCACGGACACGCTTCCGGCCGGCATGGTTCTTGTCGGCACGCCGGTCTTGCGCCTTACCTACATCAATGCGGCGGGGCAGACCGTAACCTTTGATGGCACCGTCGCACAGAACGGGACTGCCTTGGCGGACGGCGCCCTTTTGACCTACAGTTACGTCAACAACGTGCTGACGTTCGATTTCAGCAACGTGGTCGCCAATGCAGCACCCGGCACGGCGCTGTCCGGCCAGTCCTTCGTCATCGAGTACCAGGTCCGAGCGAGCGACGATCCCGTCCTTCAGGCCGGCGTCACGGTCAGCAACTCCGCTATCCTGGATACGCCGACCACGGCGCCGACGGCTCCGGCCGTCGTTCCTGTCGACATCGTCGAACCCAATCTCTCGATCATCAAGGAATTCCTGCCCGACGTGGCGCAGGGTGGCCAACTCATCCAGATGCGCCTGACCGTGCAGAACTCGTCTGCAAGCACCAGCACGACGTCGTTCGGCCTGCAGATGACCGACGACGACCTGCCGCTTGGCTGGTTTACCAGTCTGGTGCTGACATCGAAGACCGGCACCGGCGCCGTCAACACCGCCCTCGTCGACGTGACGATTTCCCAGGCCGGCGGGTTCTGGGTGATCACGGTTGCCGACAACAGTCCCGACTTTGCGATCGCGCCCGGCGAAAAGCTGATCCTGAACTTTGCCATGCGCATCGATCCGGCCATCGTTACAGGGAGCACGCTCAACAACGTCGCCGTGATACCGGACGGTGGCTATACCTCGCTGCCGGGCATCGATCCGAACGAGCGCGCCTTCGAACAGGTGACAGGCCAGGACACGCTGACGATCCTCGCCCCGCAGATCACCAAGACGCTGATCAACACCTCCTATGGCGGCACCGAATACCTTACCCCCGGGCAACCGGGCTACGTCGCAGATACCAATCCCAATGTTCTCGTCGGCGAAATCCTGATCTACGAGATCCGGGTGCCGATCCCCAGAGGCACATCGCAGAATGTCATCGTCTACGATGACACAGACTTCCTGAACGTGCTCGGATCCCAGGGGATCATCGAAATTCTCAAGGTCGACGGCCATAGCGTCGGCACGGACCTGCAGCTTTCCAGCACGCCGACGTTCCAGCTCCTCGACACCGACGGCGATGGCGTCGTCAATCGGCTCCGGTTCGAATTCGGCACGATCGTCAACAACGCCACGGGCACGGTGACCGATGAGGAAACCATTGTCATCACCGTGCGCGCGCAGGTGCTGAACGTGCCGGAAACCGACGAAGGCGACGTGCACCTGAACGGCACTGCGGTGACGTTCAGCGTCAATGACGTGCCGAACTTCGCCGTTCCCAATACCAACGTGACGGTGACGGTCACCGAACCGGCGATCGATGTGGTCAAGTCATTCACGACGCCGGACAGCACCACCGATGCCGGCGACGTGGTCACCTATACGCTGACCATTCGTCACAACGCCTCGTCGACCGCAGATGGCTTTGAGCTCGATCTCACCGACCAGTTGCCGCCGGGCACGATCCTCGTGGCCAATTCGGTGACGATCACGGCGGGTGCGCCCGCCTTCGGTCTCGACCCGCTGCAATTGAGCGACGTGACGCTCGACCTCGTCAACAACCGCGTGCTTGTCACAGGCTTCGACCTCGGCCTCAACCAGGTGGTCACGATCACCTACCAGGCGACGGTGGCGCCGAATGTCGTGGCTGGTCAGGTTCTGACCAATTCGGTCGACCTCACCTACAAGTCGCTTCCGGACCTGGATGCCGTCGACAACGAGGATCCTTCGCTCGCAAAGGATGTGGCCGGCGCGACCAGCGAACGTCGGGATGGGTCTGACGGCGGACCCCGCACGGACGAACTGCGGCTCAACAACTATGCCTTCACCACGACGTCAACGCTGACGATCGCCCAGCCCGGCCCCATCATCAAGACCAGCGACAGGACGAGCTATACGATCGGCGAACAGATCATCTACACGATCACCATTCCGGTGATCGAGGGATTGACTGAAAACCCCTTCCTCACCGATTTTCTGCCGGCCGGCTTCGTTTTTGTGCCGGGCAGCGGCATTGCGGTCGACGCCAACGGCAATGCGCTCGTCATCGATGGTGCCAGCACCATCACACAGACGCTGACGCTCGACCTTGCCAGCTTCACGACGCTCGCCGACAACAACCCGAACAACGACTTCATCCGCGTCAGCTTCCGCGTCCAGGTGCTGAACACGCTCGACAACGTCAACGACGCCGTGAAAGTCAACACCGCCACCTTCACGTCGGACCACTCACCAGACCGCACCGACACGGTGGACGTGCGCATCGTCGAGCCGAAGCTGGTGATCGGCAAGACCAATGATGCCCCCGGCCCGGTCGATGCCGGCGATATCGTGACCTACTCCATCACCGTCGCGCATACCACGTCCTCCAAGGCGACCGCCTACGAGTTCGCGTTTCGCGACCCGACACCAGCCGGACAGCGCGTCATCGGCATCGTCAGTGCCAGGATCAACGGCGTCGACGTCACGGGCCAGATCGGCTTCGACGCGAACGGCGTCTTCTCGCTGCCGGGCGCCAATCTCGACATTCCCTTGGGGTCCACCCTTACGGTCGTCTACCAGGTCGAGATGCTGGACAGCATCGGCCCGGGGCAAACGCAGACGAATACGGTCACCGGCGACTGGAGTTCGCTTGACGGACAGGTCAACCCCGGCGCCATCAATGGTGAGCGCATCGGCACGCCCGTGCCTGACGCCAACAGCTACATCACCACGGCCCAGAGCACGATCGAAACGGCCACAACGTTTGAAATCGACAAGTCGATCGTCGGTCCGGACACCCAGTTCACCATCGGCGAACGCGTCGACTACGTCATCGATCTGAAAGTTTTCGAAGGCACCTTGCACAACGTCATCATCACGGACGTGATGGCGCCGGGCCTCGAGATCGATATCTCGACGCTCGCCATCCTCAATAGCGGCTTTGCCGGCGGCACGGTCTCGATCCGCAATGTCCAGGTCACGACCAACGTGCTGGGCTATACGATCCTGACCTTCGAGCTCGACAACGATGCGGCGACTGCCGGCTCACAGATCGTCAATCCCGGTGATCCCGCGGGCAATACATTCCCGAACGATACGATCCGCATCGCCTACCAGGCAATCGTGCGCAACATTCTTACCAACCAGCAAGGCGAGTTCCTGTCGAACGTCGCCGTTGCGAGGGCCGACGACGTGGACGACGCGGCTGGCGTTGCCTTCGTCGAGATCGTTGAGCCACACCTGATCGTCGACAAACGACAGACGTCCTCGCCCACCACCGTCGATGCCGGCGATGCCGTCGGCTTCGAGGTACTGATCACCAATGACGGCCTGTCCACCGCCTATGACGTGACATTCGTCGACGCCGTGACCCCCAACGCCTTCTTCGGGCTCGCCACGGCTTTCGACAGTTCCGGCAATGTCGTCGGAACGTTCACGATCTCACCGAACGGCCTTGTCCTGACCGGCAGCGGCTTCACGATTGCCGCCGGCGACTTCGTGCGCGTCGTCTATACGATCGTTGCCGCCGATTCCCTGCAGCCCGGTGACGACATCATCAATGGTGTCGATGTTCGCTGGACATCCACGCCGGGAACCAACCCGAGCGAGCGCACGGGCGCCGACGGTCCGGGCCCCGATAACGTCGTGCTCAACAACTATGTCTCGCAGGATTCCGAAACGGTGCAGACGGGCCGCGGTGCCGCAGGCGTGAGCATCGACAAGACCGTATTTGACACCAGCATCGTTCAGACCCCCGGCTCAAGTGTCGCTGTGGGCGAAATCGTCATGTTCCGGCTGCGCATCAACCTTGAGGAGGGCACGACCGTCGGCCTGCATCTGCGCGACCTTCTGCCGGCCGGACAGCGCTACATCCCCGGATCGGTCTTCGTCGTCGCCGGCAATCCGGGCACAACGCTCAACTTCGATCCGGCAAGCGTTAGCATCGGGGCGGGTAATGTGCTTGTCATCCCACTCGGAACCGTCGTCAATCCGGGCGACAATCTTCCGCTCAACGACTACGTCGACGTGTTCTACAGCGTCGTCATCGTCGACGACCCGGTCAATGTCGTGAACGGCGCCGTGTTGCCGAACACGGTCATCCTCACCGGGGACCGGGTGGGCGCCACCGATTCAGCTGACGTTACCGTCGTCGAACCGAAGCTCACTGTCGACAAGAGCGTCAGCGCTCCCTTCGTCGCAATCGGCGATCGGGCCAACTACACGATCACCGTCACGCATGACCCGACCTCTGCGATCGACGCCTTCGACGTCGTCGTCTCGGATCCGTTCGATAACCCCAACATGGTGCTGGACCCCAGCTCGATCACCGCCGTGATCCTCAACGGCAGCGGGCTCCCCGCGCCGATCGTCGAGCTGGTCGGCACGGGTTTCCGGATAACCGTGCCGGACCTCCCCTTCGGAGCGACGCTGCAGATCAGCTTCTCGGCCATCGCCCAGAACACCGCGACGGTCAACGGCCAGACCGTCGTCAACGTCGCGACAGTCGACTACGACACGGTGCCCGGCACCGATGCGCCCGACGAACAGCGGGACTATACCGGTTCCGACGACGCGATGATCACGATCGCCGGTCCCGACCTCCAGGTCATCAAGGATGCCTCGGTCCTGACGGTCGAGCCGGGCGAATTGTTCAGCTATACGATCCAGGTCCTGAACAAGGGCGCACCGGGCATTGACGCCGGCTCGATCGAGCAGGCGCGGAACGTCGTGCTTACCGATACGCTCCCGCGCGACATCATCCTGCATGCGGTCAGCGTCGATGGCGTCGCCGTGCCGTTCAGTCTCGATCCGATCACCCGGCAGTTCAGCGTCAACCTCGGCACGATGAACCCGGATCAGGTTCGTCTCGTGACGCTCACCGTCTCCCTGCAGGATCCGTTGTCGCCGATCTTCAGTGGTGGCCCAGACCGGCTGTTGCTGGTCAACACGGCAACGGCGACGATGGACCAGCCGGAACCGACGCCACTCGACAACACCGATACCGCCGTCGTGATCCCCCTTGTTGACGGGCGCCCGCCGACGCCGGATCTCGTCATCACCAAGACGAACGCGATCGAAGAAACGGGCGGCAGCGAAATCGTGACCTTCACGATCACGGCGAAGAACGTCGGCCATCGGGTCGCAGCCGGCGTCGAGATCGTCGATATGGTCGACACCACCGTCTTCGACTTCGTGTCAGCCAGCGATGGCGGCACGTTCGACGCCGCTACCGGTCGAGTCATCTGGCAGTTCAACACGCTTTCGCCCAACGATCCCGATCGCGTTCTGACGCTGGTGCTGAAGGTCAAGCCGGACCTTCCCGCAAGGATCGACGAAACCACCAACGTCGTCGTGATCGGTGACAACAGCCTTGGCGGCCGGGACCCGACGCCCGACAACAACCGCGATACGCACACCGATCGGTTGATCTACCCCGACCTCGTTGTCACCAAGACCAACAATGTCGAGGAGGTTTCGCCCGGAGACGTCGTCACCTACCAGATCACCGTCAGCAATGTCGGCGCCTTCCTTGCCGATGGCGTGCGCGTCACAGACATTGCCGACCGCAGGGTCTTCCGCGTCATCAGCGCCAGCGACGGCGGCACCTACGATCCGACGACTGGCCGGATCACCTGGAACCTCGGAACGCTTGAAGCCGGATCGACACCGCGCGTTCTGACGCTGACGATGGAGGTGCTGTTTCCTTCGACGTTCGGCATCGAAAACGCCGTCAATCTCGTCGCCATCACCAGCGACGGGACCCGCGGCCAGGATGCGAACATCTTCAACAACATCGACGCCGATATCGACAAGCTCAACGCGGCGATCGATCCGGCCGAGATCCGCGCACTGTTCGAACGCGATCGGCCGTTCCTGGAGGAAGAGGAAGAGGAGCTGCTCTACATCTCCCCGATGCTGACCGGCCGCGCCGCCGTCGGATCCTACGTCTCGGTGGTGCTGATCGGTCCGGATGGGCAGCGCATGGAACTCGGCTCGGCACAGACGCCGACAAGCGGCAACTGGATGATCAGCCTGCCCGACATGCACGGAAGAGGCCCGGTTTCGGCGATCGTCACCACCGCGCCTCCCGTCATGACCAGTCTCGGAGCGCTTGACGCCAACAACGTCTTCTTCAACCCGGGCGGAGATTCGCCGATCGGCTTCCAGCGCCGCTACGACCTGTTCAGCGTCACCGACAACGCGAGCTACACCGCCCTTCAGGCCCAGATTGCCGCGAGCGAAGAACCATTGGCGCTGGCGACGAGGCGCTTCGTCAACTTCAACAAGGTCGGCGCAACGGGTGTCAGCCTTTATTGAAGCTGACGAAATGCCCGGTGCAGGCAAGCGAAAACAGGTATGGCGAGTGGCGCTGTCTCGGCACCACCCGCCATTTTCGAACCTAGCGCAGCGAGCGGAAGCCCTCGCGCATGTCCTCGACCAGCGCCTGCGGCTGTTCCCAGGCGGCGAAGTGACCGCCCTTTTCATGGCGCTTGTAGAAGATCAGGTTCGGAAAGGCCTTCTTCGACCAGCTTTCCGGAGCGGTGTAGATCTCGTCCGGGAAGGCACTGACCGCGACCGGGATGGTCACGCCCTTGGGCGCGAAGAAGGCCAGCTTGCTTTCCCAGAACAGTCGCCCGGAAGAAAGACCCGACTTCGTCAGCCAGTAGAGCGTGATGTTGTCGAGGATGTCGTTGCGTGACAATCCTTCAACCGCCCCGTTAAAGACGCGGTTGATCAGCTTCTGGCTTTCCGGATCGTGGTCGATCATCCAGGCGGCAAGCGCGATGGGCGAATCGTCCAGGCCGTAGAGCGTCTGCGGACGGGCACCCATTTCCAGCGCGTAGCCCACGCGGTTCTTGTAGAAGAAGTCGAGCTGCTTCCACGCATACTTTTCCTCTCCCGTCAGGTCCTTCGGCTGCGGGCCACCGGCCAGCGCCGCCGAGATCTCGTCGGGAAGCGTGCCGGGCATGTTCGTGTGGATGCCGAGCAGCCCCGCGGGTTTTTGCAAAGCAAACTGCTCGTTGACGGCATCACCCCAGTCACCGCCCTGCGCGACGTATTTCTTGTACCCCAGGCGGTCCATCAGAACGGCCCAGGCACGGGCGACATGCTGCGGATCCCAGCCGACTTCGGTGGGCTTGCCCGAGAATCCGTAACCGGGAAGCGACGGAATGACGACGTCGAACGCATCTTCGGCCTTGCCGCCGTGCGCGGTCGGGTCGGTCAGCCGGTCGATGATTTTCAGCTGCTCGATGATCGATCCGGGCCAGCCGTGGGTGATGATGACGGGAAGCGCATTCTTGTGCTTCGACTTCACGTGGATGAAGTGAATGTCGACGCCGTCGATCTTGGTCACGAACTGGGGATACTGGTTGATGTTCGCCTCGGCCTTGCGCCAGTCGTACTCATTGGCCCAATAGTCGGCGAGCTTCTGGACGGTCGAAAGCTTGACACCTTGGGTATCGTCCGAAACCAGCTCCTCGGTCGGCCATCGCGTGGCCTTGATGCGTTGCTTGAGGTCGGCCAGGTCCGCCTGCGAGGCGTGGTAGCTGAACGGCCGGATCGAGACGTCCTGGGCAGGCTGCGCGGCGGCCGCGGTCGAAGACGATGCGGCGACGTTGGCGAAAGGCGCTGCAGCCGATGCGACGCTTGTCATCGTCAGAAGTCCTATGACCCCGGCCGAGGCCGTGGCGAGTACCTGGCGAAGGAACCGCCGCCTGGCGGTGGCGTGGCCCTTCCTGTCGGAAAAGGCATGGGTTTCGTCGCTGTTCGGTGATGCGCCGGTAACCACGGCGACTATGCGTAGATCACTCATGTTGCACCTCTAGGCTTGTGATGGGCGCCCGATTGCGCCGCTTGCAAGAAATTGGGCTCGAAGGTGCAAGACGTGAACGGCCGCGACCCGGCAGTCACTCTTCCGCAAAACGACAGGAATGACGGCTCGATTGCCGGCCTTGAGGATCGGGTTCGACAGTTGGAGCAGTATTCGGGCAGAATTCATGCAGGGTACGGCGCGGCCGATCCCCGCGAGTAGGCCCCCAATCGCCAGCAGGTGTTAAAGACGGCGAGTGCGACGATGGTGATCGCCTGAGGCCACCGACAGAAGGTCAGGCAATCCGTCGTTGGGACGACAACCTTCATGCCGGAGGACCCCAGATGGCACCCTCACGCCGGAGCGCGATACCTTAGCCCATCCATGAACAGTTCCAGCATGCGGGCCGGATACTCCGGTCCGACGTCTTGGGCAGGCGCGCAGAAGCTGGCGACGGCCCGAAGAAGCTCGTTTGCTTTCAAACCGGAGCGGATAGCCCCGGCGGCTTCCGCCGCGTCGAGCAGTCCCTGCAGAGCCGGGTGGAGGCGCTTTTCGAAATAGGCAGGAAGCCCCTGATAGGCGGGATCTCCCGAATAGAGTGCGGCGGCGAGGCCCCGCTTGGTCATGATGAACTGCACGTATCGGTTCATCCAGGCCGAAACAGCCTCGAACGGCTGGAGCTCATCGCCGAACGTTGCGGCGGCATCGGCACAGGCGTCGATCTCACGTGTGCAAACGGCCAGAACCAGATCCGAACGCTGCGGAAAGTGACGGTAAAGCGTACCGACGCCGACACCGGCCTCCTTGGCGATATCTCTGACCGGCGCATCGACGCCTTTCGACGCAAACACCTTCATCGCCGCCTTTAGCAGCTCGTCCAGATTGCGGCGTGCATCGGCACGCACGCGCCCTCTTTCGGCTGGCGTTGCCTCCGCGGTCGTGTCCTCAGGGCCGGTTTCTCTCACCATGCGTAATTCCGATTGATATCCGGAACATTGTTCCGTATAGATGGAACATGGTTCCGGTTACCTTCTTAGACCAACAGCGCGCGGTTGGCCACATGAAAACCCGAGGAGAAGCACATGCACGACAAACCAGTCGCCCTCATCACAGGGGCAAACAAGGGCATTGGATTGCAGATTGCCAAGGATCTGGCAAAGCGTGGCCTGACCGTGCTTGTCGGATCACGCGATCTTGCAAAGGGGGAAGTGGCTGCGGCGACCGTGTCGCCGGATGCGGCCGCCATTCAGATCGACGTGACGGACGCCGCCTCGATCGCCTCCGCCGCGGATCGTATCCGCGACACTTACGGTCGCCTCGACGTTCTGGTGAACAATGCGGGGATCGCGAGCACGGCCGCGCCCGGCACGTCGTTTGAAGAACGCCTCAAGCAGAATGTCCCAAGCCAGGCTCCCATGGACTATGTCAGGGCGATCTACGAGACCAACGTCTTCGGCCTGATGGCCGTTACTCAAGCCATGCTGCCGCTGTTGCGACAAGCTCCTGCAGGACGCATCGTCAACATGGGAAGCTCTTCCGGTTCGCTGACGCTCAATGCCGATCCGCATTACGCGCATCGCCGCGTGTTCGGCGCGGCCTATAGCCCTTCGAAAACCGCTGTCCATGCCGTCACGCTCGCCTTTGCGATCGAACTTGAGCATTCCAACATCAAGGTCAATACGGCCTGCCCCGGCTTTACCGCCACCGACCTCAACGACTTTCACGGGACGCGCACGGTCGAACAGGGCGCGCGTGAAGCCGTCCGCCTTGCCCTGCTGTCAAAGGAAGGTCCGACGGGCACCTTCTCCGACGAAGACGGCACCGTCCCCTGGTAAACAGTCGCCGGGGTGACGTTCTCTGCAAATATCTGGACGGGGCGGTGATCGACCGCCCCTTTCCTTTGCACGGGCGGCGGCTGGTACCACTGCACCCTCGACACTGTGGAGAACCGCCCGCCGGTTGACAGGCAGTGGCGCGGTGCAAAGACCGCGGAGGATCCGCAGGCAGTCGGGCTAGCCCGAGGTCTGCGGGAAGAGGGTCTCCGAGATGTTCTTCTCAGCCTGGGCCATGTGGGTGCGCAGTTCGCGTTCGACCCGGTCACCATCGCGCGCGATCAGGGCCGCGACGACGGCGTCATGTTCCTTGAGCGCTCGCTCCCTGTTCGTCTCCTTCGTCGAACAGACGTAGCGTGCCCGGTAGAGCCTGTCGTTGAGAGCCTTGTGGGTTTCGATCAGAACCGTGTTGCCGCTGGCCGCAACGATCGCCCGGTGAAACGCGATGTTGGTCTCGAAATAGTCGAGATGCGTTTGCCCCTCGGCAATGCGCCGCATGCCCTGCTGCAGCGCTGCGATGGCCTCAATGCGTTTCGTGTCTGCAACCGCACAGGCCAAACGACCCGCCAGCCCCTCGAGCACGCCGATGATCCGCAGCATGTCGTGCAGCTCGGCCTCGCTTGGGTTGGCAACGAAGTACCGCCCGGTGCTCGACAGCGTGATCAGCCCTTCGAGCGCCAGGGTCCGCACTGCCTCCCGTATCGGCGTTCGCGAGGCGCCGAGCAACGCCGACAGTTCGCGCTCCGTCACCTGGCCACCCGGCGGCAGGGCGCCCTGCACGATCATTCGCCGCAACTCCCCAGTCGCCTGGTCAGCCAAGAGATCGCGTTTGATTTTGTTGGGTGTCTCGAGGTTCAAGTTTTTCACCGGTTCAGTCGCTCTTGCTCGCGACCATATTCGATGCCCGTCAGCGTTTGTAGCCGAAAAGCTCTGTGCATCCGTTGACCGTAGATCATTTTGGTATACCATAGACCAAAATGAAATCGAACGGATGCAGCCTTTATGAGAACCATCGCATTGATCCAAGGAGACGCGGCAGGCATCGGGCCCGAGCTGATGGTCAAGCTGCTCCGGCAAGACCATGTCGCACGGGCGGCGAACATCCTTGTCATCGGCGATGAGCGTCTGATGCGTGCGGGCGAAACCGTTGCAGGTCAGGAACTCCCCGAGATCAGGTATGTCGACGATATCGCCGACCTCGACTTCACGTCCGCGCGCATCAATCATCTGAACATGCATCAGCACGGCGTTGATGCGGCCGAATTCGGCAAGGCATCCGCCGCATGCGGCGCGGCCTGTCTGGCCTGGCTGACGCGTGGCTATGAGCTTGCCGCCGAGGGCCGGATCGACGGCATCTGTTTCCTCCCCTTCAACAAGGAGGCCATGTATCTCGGTGGTAGCGAGCACATCGACGAACTGAGTTTCGCGCGCAGCTTCTTCAAGCTGCCGAACCGGCCGAGCGAGTTCAACGTGGCGAACGGCATGTGGAACGGTCGCGTGACGTCGCACGTTCCGATGAAGGACGTCCCGGAATTGCTCACGCACGAGCGCGTGCTGGAATCGATCGAGCTGACGGACAAGACCTTGAAGATGGCAGGCTATGACCGGCCGCGCATCGTCGTTGCCGCCTACAATCCGCATGCGGGCGACGGCGGCCTGCTCGGTGACGAGGAGATCCGCGTCATCAGGCCGGCGGTGAAAAGCGCGCGCGAAAAGCAGATCCTCGTTGCAGGCCCAATGCCCGCCGATACGCTTTGGCTCAAGGTCCGTGACGGGCACTACGACGCGGTCGTGACGATGTACCACGACCAGGGACAGATCGCGATCAAGCTGATGGGCTTCGAAAAAGGCGTGTCAGTGCTCGCCGGCCTGCCAGTGCCGATCACCACGCCGGCCCACGGCACCGCCTCCGACATCGCCGGCAGAAACCTTGCCAATGTCGCGCCAACAGCCAACGCAGTGACGATGCTCGTCAATATGGTCGAGCGCCGCAATGCGATTGCCGGGCTCGAACTTCCCGAGGTCGCCCGTCTCGGCTAGCCGCTTGGGCGGCTGACCGTCCTTCTTACAATTCTAAACGGGATACACGCCATGAGGCTGGCCTCGGCCTGACGCTCAGCACGAAATATCTCGACCAATTTGAAATCATCGAATGACTGAACGACCTCGCGCCAGCCGACGACCGGTCGGCTGGCGAAGGCCAAGCGCGTGTTCCGGCGGGTTTGCAGCGGCGTACCGTGGCCCGGATCGACAGGCGAAGCGGGCCATCAACCCATAAAAAAGGGTTTCGACGAGGATAGCCCAGCTTTTCGGTTCGCCAGGATCGTCGGGCTCCCTCAGTGCGACGACGTAGCCGATACCCCGTGGCATCGCCGCTGCCTCAGTGACTGACGGAGCGCAAGGGCGTGCCGCTGCGCTGCGTGACGCCAACGCCCGGCGCTACGCCGACGGCAGCGTTGGAAGCTGCAAGCAGCGGTTTGCCACGCACCATGTCGGAGGCGCGTTCCGCCAGCATGATCGTCGGCGCGTTGAGATTGGCGTTCGGCTCTGACGGGAAGACGGAGCTGTCGATGACCCTCAAACCGGCAATGCCGCGCACCCGAAGTTCGCTGTCGACGACCGCCATTTGGTCCTCGCCCATGCGGCAGGAGCCGCAGGGATGGTAGGTGCTCTCCATGGTCTCGCGCACCCAGGCATCGATCTCGTCATTGCTGCGCACGTCCTTGCCCGGCGCCATTTCCTCGCCGCGGAACCGGTCGAAGGCCGGCTGGGCGATGATCTCACGCGTCAGCCTCAGGCACCGTCGGAACCCTTCGCGGTCCTCCTCGCGGTCGAGATAGTTGAACAGGATATCCGGCTGTTCATGCGCCTCCGGCGAGCGCAGGCGCACATAGCCGCGGCTTTTCGGCTTGTTCGGCCCCGTCAGCACCATGAAGCCGTGGCCGTCGAGCGGTTTCTTGCCGTCGTAGCGCATCGCCGCGGGCAAGAAGTGGAACTGGATATCGGGCCATTCCAGCGAAACGTCGGAGCGGATGAAGCCGCCGCTTTCGAAATGGTTGGAGACCGAAAGCCCCTTTTTGAACAAGAGCCATTCGGCGCCGATCAAGGCCTTGCTGAAGAGCCCCATCTTGCCGTTGAGCGTGATCGGCTCCTTGCAGGCATACTGGATATAGACTTCCGAATGGTCCTGCAGGTTCTCGCCAACGCCCGGCAGATCGTGCAGCACCGTGACGCCCGCCTGCTGCAAGACTGCCGCTGGACCGATGCCGGAGCGCTGCAGCAAATGCGGCGAGCCGATCGGCCCGGAAGAGATCAACACCTCGCGGTTCGCCCTTGCGACAAGGCGCTCGCCGCCGAGCTCGTATTCGACGCCGACGGCACGTTTGCCTTCGAGCAGGATCCGACGCGTCATCGCATGGGTGATGACCGTGAGGTTTGGCCTCTCCATCGCCGGCTTCAGATAGGCGTTGGCCGTCGACCAACGCACGCCGTCCTTGACGGTCATGTGCATCGGCCCGAAGCCTTCCTGCATGTGCCCGTTCGGGTCATCCGTCGCGATGTAGCCCGCCTCACGGCCGGCATCGACAAAAGCACCGTAGAGCGGGTTCTTCATCCTGTTGCCGGCGTTGGTGGCAAGCGGCCCGGAGGCGCCGCGATAGGCGTCGCCCCCGTCCTGCCAGTCTTCGGCGCGCTGGAAATAGGGCAGGCAATTGGCGTAGCGCCAGCCGCGTGCACCGAGCTCCTCCCATTCGTCGAAATCACGGGCATGGCCGCGCATGTAGACGAGGCCGTTGATCGAGGACGAACCGCCGATCACCTTGCCGCGTGGGCAATGAACCTGCCGACCGTCAAGACCGGGCTCCGGCAGGGTCATGTATTTCCAATTGTACTTCGTCCCGTTCATCGGGATCGAAAGCGCCGTCGGCATCTGGATGAAGATCGACTTGTCGCTGCCGCCGAATTCAAGCACGAGCACCTTGGAGGACGGGTCCTCGGACAGGCGGTTGGCAAGCACGCATCCGGCCGACCCTGCGCCGATGATGATGTAGTCGTAAGTATCGCTCATGGTCGTCTTCTCCGGTGTTATGGGTATTGGCCCCAGCCGCGGCCACGGGCAAAGAGCCGGGTCAGCACGTAGTGGACGGCGCCTGCGGCCAGGCAGGACGGCACGGAGGCGGTCAGGTATTTGAAGGCCGGCAGGCTTGCGAGCGTCTGCGGATTGAAGACGGCGACATAGACAAGGAAGCCGACAGCAAGCGCAAAGAGCCCGATCGGATTGAAGCCACCCCAGAACCGATAGGGCCCGTTTTCCTGTGGTGCGTGCAGGCTGCGCATGTCGAGCTTCTGGCCGCGCAGGAAGAAGTAGTCGGCAATCCCGATGCCCGCGAGCGCGGAGTTCAGCGCCGAGGTCCAGACCAGGAAGATGAAGAAGCCGTCGTACATCTGCGGATAGAAGATGACGAGCCCGAACGGGATAAGGCAGAAGAGGAAGAGGATCGTGCCCCAGGAGATGGCGCGCACCGACGCGGTCCCGACCTGCCTGAGACCGACGATCGATGTGTAGAGGATGTTTGCCATCGAGGTCATGTTGGCGAAGGCGACGAAGAGCAGCGCGACGATGCCGATGATCGGGCCAGCGATCTTCGTCATCCAGATCGTCGGATCGCTCTCGCCGAGTGCGACCGCTGCCAGCAGTCCGACGATTTCACCGAGGGCGGCGGCCCCGAAGATTCCGAGCACGTTTGGCCAGAAGGCGGTGCGCTCGTTCTTCGTCAACCTCGCAAGATTGCCGATATAGGGCCACCAGGAGAAGCCAGCCGCAAGATTGACCTCGACGGCGACGATGAAGTTGAGCGTCTTGTCTTCGAACGGCGGAGCAAGCGCCGGCATCGACAGAAGCTCGCCGATCGAATGATGGCTGAGGATGAGATAGAGCATCGCCACCATCAACAGCACCAACGCCGGCGACACGACCATGTTGAAGAACTTGATCGAGGTCGGCCCCTTGGCGACGATGAACCAGGTGAGCAGGATCGCGCCGATCGCGGCGATGATCATCTTGACGCCGGTCGGATTGGCCGCCTCGCCGGCGCTCAACGCCATCAGACCGTCGATCGAGCGGCCAAACATCATGGCGAGAACCGCAAGCCATCCCATGGTGAGAATGACGACGGCGAGCACGTAGACGACGCGGCTGCCGTTGTAGCCGAACTGGCTGCGTAGCGCCACGAACTGCTCGACGCCGTAGCGGCCGGTCATGGTGGTGGTGGCGAGCGCCGTCAGCACGACGCCGACGATGTTGCCGATGATAATGGCGGCGATGCCTTCCTTCGGACCGACGAAGAGACCGACGGAGCCGCCGATCAGGAAGGCCCAGGTGGCAATCGCCAGCGCCGAATTGGCATAGGTGAATTCCCAGAAGCCCCAGAGCCGTTCAGACGGCAAAAGCGGCGCGTCGCCGCGCTCGGCGGCTGCGCGATTGCGGGCGGCCACCTCCTGCTCGGTCTTCAATGTGGAGAGATGTTCGTGCGCGACGTGATCGGTCATCTCATGCCCCCCACAGCCAGAAGCCGACGACAAGCACGAGCGTCAGCACGGTCATGCCGGTGTAATCGAGCTTGGTCATCGTGCCCTCGAAGCGGTCGCCCGCCTCGATGTCCTCATAGATGCGGGCGCGCCGCGTCAGTTCCTGTTGCCAGGCGATTTCGTTGTTTTCCATCGTCGTTCCCCTTTCGCGTCGCGCCTTTTGGCGTCTATCCGCGAAGATAGTTGCGGCTCCATCAGCCGTTGATTTGCCAAAGCGGCTAAGCCGCTTGCGGCCTACCGAACCCGCACGGGCTCGGAATAGAAGGGCAGCCGGTCGATCCTCGGCGACCAGCTGCAATTGTCGACCACGCGCCGCACGTGAGCGGCGATCTCGTCCATTGGCGCGAACCAGACGTCGCCGCGCGTAAGGACCTGTTCGAGAAAACGGTGCACCACCTCCCAGCGGGCAAGCCTGCCGGTGGCGAACGGATGCACGACCGGGACCCAAAGGGCGCCGTGGCGATAGGCAGCCTCGAATTCCTGCGCGAAGGCTGCGAAACCCTGTTCCGGCGCACGGATCGGCATCATGTAGTCGAGGTCCATCGACTGGACGAATTGCGGCCAGTCGTCGAGCCCCCAGTGCGACGGCAGTTCGACAAGGCTGCCGGCGTCGCATTCAAGTAGATAGGGAATGTCGTCGCCCATCAGCGAGGCGTCGTAGTCAAAGCCACGAGACACCAAGAGATCGGCGGAGCGATGGGAGAAATTGTAGAGCGGCGCGCGCCAGCCGCGCGGGCGCTTGCCGCTTGCCCGCATAATCACCTCGATGCCGCGGTCGAGCCAGTAGGCCTCCTCGTCATCGGAGAGTTCACGCGGGTGTTCGTGCAGGAAGCCGTGATGGGCGAGCTCATGACCGCCCTCGAGAATGGCCTCGATCGCCTGCGGGTATTGTTCGATGCACCAGGCCGGCACGAAGAAGGTCTGCTTGATGCCGAGCTGGCGATAGCTCTCGACGATGCGCGGGATCGCGACCTTCGGGCCATATTGCAGCATCGAGATTGCCGAGACACGGCTGTGGCCATCCTGGGGATGGGCGATATGGACGAGGCTGTCGGCATCCATGTCGAAAGTGATGGACGCGGCGCACTTGGCGCCATCAGGCCACGGGATGGGATTGGCGATCATGGCATGATGCTCCCACCGTTGCTGCCGATCCCCTGCCCTGTGAAGTAACGTCCGCCGGAAGCCGCGAGAAACAGCGCCAGTTCGCCGATCTCCTCGGGACTGCCGAAGCGAGCGAGCGGGATCGCCAGTTCTCTGGCGCGCCATTCGGCGCTCATGTTCGCCGCACCGAGCATTTCGGTATCGATCGGGCCGGGGCAGATGGCATTGACCAGCACGCGCGGCGCGAACTCCTTCGCCCAGGAGCGCACGAGACCAAGCACGCCGTGCTTGGAAGCGACATAGGGCGAGAAGGTCTCGCGGCCGTAATAGGCCATGTCGGAGGCAATCAGGATCAGCCGGGCCGGCGCTTCGGCCGTTCCATCCATCAACCCCAGCGCCATCTTGCCGACGAGAAAGCTGCCACGCAGGTTGATCGCGATTACCCGGTCGAAATCGGCGACGGGCGTTTCGAGGAGCGGCGCCTCATGGATGACGCCCGCGCAGTGAACGACGACATCCAGCCCGCCAAACCTCTGCCGCACTGTCTCGCCGACGGCCGTAACCGAAGCTTCATCGGAGACGTCGCAAACAAGCGTCAGGGTCTCGGCGGCCCCTGCCCGTGCTGCGGCATCGGCCGTCTCGCCAGGTTCGCGGAGATCGGCAAGCGCGACCCGTGCTCCCGTTGCGGCAAACGCCAGGGCGCAAGCAGCTCCAATGCCGCGGTAGGCGCCGGTGATGAGAACGCGCGCGCTCATGCCATCACCTCGCCGCGGTCGAGCATCAATGCCTGGCCGGTCATGTCCCTGGCGCCGTCCGAGGCCAGGAAAAGATAGGGAGCGGCCAGATCCTCCGGTTCGAGCAGTCCGGGCAGAACCTGCGCTCCGACGATTTCGGCAAGCAGGTTCTCCTCACTGCGGCCGGTGCGCAGCGACATGTTCTTCAGCGACAGCATCGCCGCTTCGGTGCGCACCCAGCCGGGGCAGACGGCGTTGACACGAATACCCCTGCCGCCGAGTTCCTTGGCCATCACCCGGGTAAAACCGAGATTGGCGTGCTTGGAGGCGATGTAGGCGGAGAACTCCGGCACCGCGACGCGGCTCCAGATTGACGCCGTGACGACGATACGGCCGCCATCGCGCATATGCGGAAGCGCGTGGCGGGTAACGTAAAAGGTGCCGTTGGTGTTGATGTCGGTGATGCGGCGGAACGTGTCCTCGACGCTATCACTTTCGTCAGTCACCGGCGTGATGCGCTCGAGCCCGGCATTGTTGACCAGCACGTCGATACGGCCGAGCGCTGAAAGCGTTGCCTTCACCGCGGCGCTGTCGGTGATATCGCATTCGAGTGCCGCAACCTTGCGTCCGAAGCGCGCCGACATCTCGTCCGCGGCTTCGTGGATTCCGCGGCCGGAGGAAAGAATGGTGACCTCTGCTCCGGCAGCGGCAAAGCCTTCCGCCACCGCCCGGCCAATGCCGCGACTGGCACCGGTCACCAGCACATGTTCGCCGGAAAAATCGTAAGCGATGCGGCCCATCGTCAGCCTCTCCTTGCGTGCATGACACGGCCGATGAGGTTCATCAGCACCTGAGCGGCGAGGATCGAGGTCGAGCCGGAATGATCGTAGTCGGGCGCGACCTCGACCAGGTCGATGCCGACGATCGTGCCGCGTTTGGCAAGGATCGAGAGGATCTCCAGCACTTCGTAATAGATGAAGCCGCCATGGGACGGCGTGCCGGTGCCCGGCGCAATCGAGGGATCGAAGCCGTCGATGTCGATGGTGACGTAATAGCGGGCGCCGGACGGCACGCGGGCCGCGACAGCCTCTGTGCCGAGCGCCCTGATCTGGCGCACCGACAGAATGTCGGACCCCATCTTGCGGGCATCCTCATAGCCTTCCTTTGCGGTCGATGAGACGTTGCGGATGCCGAATTGCGACAGGCCCGAGACATAGGGCTTCTCGGCCGCCCGGCGCATGGGGTTGCCGTGGCCGTAACGAACCCCATGGCGCTCGTCGACGAAATCGAGATGGGCGTCGATCTGGACGATATGGATCGGGCCGTTTTCAGCGCAGTCGTCTTCGAAGGCGTTGATGCAGGGGATGTTGACGGAGTGGTCACCGCCCAAGACGACCGGCAAAGCGCCGGCGGCCAGGATCTTGCGCACGCCGAACTCGATGTTGGCGTGGCTCTTCATCGTGTCGGTGTGGACGATGTCTGCATCGCCGATATCGACGATCGAGACCTTGTCGCTCGGCAGGTAGGTCACATCGTCCTCGTGGTCATAGGCCCCGCCATGACCGAAGGAAAACAGTGTCGAGGCCTCGCGGATGGCGCGTGGCCCGAAGCGGGTACCGGCGCGCCATTGCGTGCCGCAGTCGAACGGCGCGCCGAGGATCGCGACATCGGCATCGATCGCATCCCAGTCCGGCTGATAGGGATACTTGCCGAACGTGCAGATGCCGACAAACGGCAGGTTCAGTCGTCCGGTCTCGTAGGAATTGCTGGCCATATGTCTCCTCCTCAGGATGAAGGGAGTGTGACGGAAGGCCGATACGCTTAAAAATATCTATGATTGGATGTTTAGTTGTGGCCTAATCAATGAATGATCAACAAGGTTCGTCACCGCGTTCTCAACCTGTCGCTCGGCGATGCCGAGTTGAGATTGCTGCGCGTCTTCGCCTCCGTCGTCCAGCATGGCGGCTTCTCCGCCGCCCAGACAACACTCGGCATGACGCAGGCGACCATCTCCACCCATATGCGCCACCTCGAGGAGCGCCTGGGCCTGCGCCTCTGCAGCCGCGGACGCAGCGGCTTCCTGCTGACCGACGAGGGGCGGCTTGTCTACGAGGCGACGCTGGACCTCTTCGGCTCACTGGAAAAATTCCAGAGCCGGGTCGGCGAGGCGCAAGGGGAACTGACCGGCAGCCTGACCTTCGGCACGGTCGACGCGATGATCACCAACCGGGACCTCGACCTCCAGGGCGCGCTTGCCGCCTTCCACCGACAGGCGCCGCGTGTCCATCTCGAAATCGACGTCGCCGCGCCGCAGGTGCTGCACCAGGGGCTTCTGAACGGTGGCTATCAGATCGTGCTGATGCCAACGGTCGGCAGCGCAACGCCGCATTTCCGCACGCAACCGGTTTTTTCCGAGGTTCAGAAACTCTATTGCGCGCAGGGTCACCCACTATTCGACCTGCCTGACGATGCGCTCACCGACGCAGTTCTGGAAGCACAGTCCTTTGCGGGTCGCACCTACATGCTGACCGAGACGATCTGCGGCGTGAACTTTAACTGGGCAGCCGCAACCCCGCACATGGAGGGCACGCTGCTGCTGCTCCTCTCCGGCGCCTATATCGGCTTCTTGCCCGACCACTACGCCGACGAATGGGTTCGCAATGGCCGCCTGCGGCTGCTCGCGCCCGAGCGCATGACCTTCGAGGACATGTTCCATATCGCCCACCCCCGCAACAAGCCGTCGCGCGCCGCCGAGACGCTTGCCCAGGCGATCCTCGCGAGCGCGCGCCACCCCTAGACAGGCTTCGAGAGCCGGCGCACCAACCCGCAACGCCCCTCATTTCTCGCCCGAATATGCGCATCCGCAAATATTGTCGGAAGGCCGGCTTGACTCCATTCCGGCATGCTCCTATCAAGTTGTAGGCCTAACCCTACAATTGGACGCCATGCACCAGTCTCAGTCAAACTCATCTCCCGCGCTGCCGCTGTCGGACCTCCCCGGTCCCGACGTCGCCATTCGCCGGCTCAAACACCCCGGACGGTGGATCAGCGGCGGTCTCGTGATCCTGCTCCTTGCCGTGATCGGACGCGCCTTTGCCGTCGGGCAGATCCAATGGACCGTTGTCGGCGAGTTCCTCACCGCCGGGGTCATCATCACCGGCTTCGGCTGGACGCTTCTGATCTCGGCCTGCGCGCTGGTGCTCGGCGTCCTGCTCGGCTTTGCCTTCGGCGTCATGCGGCTCTCGGAAAACCCGATCCTGCGGTTCGCCGCCTGGCTCTATGTCTGGATCTTCCGAGGCACGCCGGTGCTGTTGCAGCTTCTCATCTGGTTCAACATCGCGCTGGTCTTCCCGAAGCTCTACATTCCCGGCCTCATCGATGCCCGGATGGTCGATGTGGTGACGCCGTTCGTCGCTGCCGTTCTCGGCCTCGGCGTGAATGAAGGTTCCTATCTGACGGAGGTCGTGCGCGGCGGCATCGCTTCGGTCGACAAGGGCCAGAAGGAAGCCGCCCATACGCTCGGCATGACGCCAAGCCAGACCATGCGGCGCATCATCCTGCCGCAGACCCTGCGGTTGATCCTGCCCGTGCTCGGCAACAGCGCCATCGGCATGCTGAAGTTTTCCTCGCTCGCCGCCACCATCGCCATGGGCGAGATGCTGAACGCGGCCCAGCGCATCTACTTCATCAACGGCGCTGTCATCGAACTCCTGTTCGTCTGCGCCGTCTGGTACCTGGCCGGAACCACGGTTCTCTCCATCGGCCAATACTATCTCGAACGCCACTTCGGCCGCGATGCCGCAATGACGACCACCGAACGCCGCTGGTTCAAGGGATGGGCTCAACGTCCCGCCGTCTCGAGGGAAGCATGACACTTGCAGTCAAGGCAGTCGGTATCCGCAAGAGTTTTGGCAGCCACGAAGTCCTGAAGGGGCTCGACCTGGAAGTCGCCTACGGCGAGGTGCTCTGCATCCTCGGGCCCTCGGGCAGCGGCAAGAGCACCTTCCTGCGCTGCATCAACCACCTCGAAACGCCCAACGGCGGCTATGTCTGGGTGGACGGCGCGATCATGGGCTATGACCTTGCTCGCGGCGCGCTTCAGGAACTGCCGGTCAAGCGGCTGCGCGCCCAGCAGAGCCAGCTCGGCATGGTGTTCCAGCATTTCAACCTGTTCGCGCACCGCACGGTGCTCGGCAATGTCATCGAAGGCCCGATGATCGTGCGCGGCCTCAGCCGCACCGAGGCCGAAGCCCGCGCCATGGCCCTGCTCGATCAGGTCGGCATGGCCGCCAAGGCGTCGAGCTATCCGTCGCAGCTTTCCGGCGGCCAGAAGCAGCGTGTGGCGATTGCCCGCGCGCTCGCCATGGAGCCGCGCGTCATGCTCTTCGACGAGCCGACCAGCGCGCTCGACCCGGAACTCGTCGGCGAGGTGCTCGAAGTGATGCGCAATCTGGCGCGCGGCGGCACGACGATGATCGTCGTCACCCACGAGATCGGCTTTGCCCGGGAGGTCGCCGATCGCGTCGTGGTGATGATCGATGGCGAAATCCGTGAAAACGGCGCGCCTCAGCAAGTTCTCAGCAACCCCGGCGATCCGCGCGTACGCACATTCCTCAGCCGGGTGCTTGCCTGAAGAAATCAGTTCAAAAAAGGGAGAACAGGAAATGAAACGACTGCTGCCGACGGTTCTGGGGCTCGCCTCCGCCACCTTCATCAGCCTTGCCGCAGGGAGCGCGGCCTATGCCGTCGACGAGAAGCTCGCGGCCGCCCTGCCGGACGCCGTGCGCGACACCGGCAAGCTGAATGTCACGATCAGCCTTGCCTATCCGCCGATGGAGTTTAGCGACGCCGGCTCGACCGAGCTCAAGGGCTTCGACATTGACCTCGCCAAGGCGATCGCCGAGCGGCTCGGCCTGACGGCGGAGTTCCAGAACGTCGAATTCCCGCAATTGATCCCGCAGGTCGTCACCGGCCGCTCCGACCTGATCATGACCGCCTTCTCCGACAAGGTAGAACGCCAGACGCAGCTCGACTTCATCGACTACTTCAAGACCGGCAACGTCTTCTATTCCACTGCCGACCACCAGGGCGAGATCAAGGCCGAGGCCGACCTCTGCGGCAAGACGGTCGCGGTCGCGACCGGAACCAGCTGGGTCACCTGGGCGGAGGAACTTGGCAACTCAATCTGCCCGGCCGACAAGCTGATCACCGTCATCCAGATCCCGACCCAGGCCGAGCACATCATGCAGATCCGTCAGGGCCGCGCACAGGCTTCGGTCATCGGCCTTGAGGGTCTGCTCGACCTGATGAAACAGGAGCCGGACAAGTTCTACCAGATCGGCGAGATCGGCGAGATCAACCACTATGGCATCGCGTTCGCAAAAGCGAACACGCAACTGCGCGATGCAATCAAGGGCGCGCTCGACGCGATGAAGGCCGATGGCACTTATGCACAGATCCTCGACCGCTACGGCTTGAAACAGGCCGGTGTCGAAGAGTTCAAGATAAACGGAGCCACCAAGTAACAAGAACCGCGCCGGAGCCTGCCTTGACCCACCCTTCTATGCCAGACGCCTCCACCATCGCAGCAAACGGAAGCCCCGACGACCGCCTGTCACGGCTGCGCCTCGACCTCTATTCGAGCGAGCAGCTCTACCGGCAGCTCTATCGGGCGCTGCGCGCCGCGATCTTGAGCGGCGACTTCTCCGAAGGGGAAGCCATTCCCTCGGAGAACCAGTTGCGCGACCAGTTCGGCATTGCCCGAACGACCGTGCGCAACGCGATGGCGCTGCTGGTGTCGGAAGGCCTGGTCCAGCAGGTTCGCGGCCGCGGCACGATCGTGTCGCACCGGCCGATCAGCCATAACATCTGGAACTTCGGCAGCTTCACCGAGCTTGCCCGCAGGCAAGGCCAGCGCCCGGTGACGCGGGTGCTGGAACACCGGGTGGACAATGGCGAACTCGTGCTGGTGCGCGCCCGCGGCCTTGCCAACGGCGACACCATCACGTGGCTGAACGTCGATACGTCCGAGCTCGACCTTGCCCTCTACCCGGGCATCGAGCGGTACGATTTCGCGGCGCAGTCTCTCTACGAGGTCTTGCGCCGCGACTACAACCGCCACCCCTTGCGCTCGGAATTGCTGCTGACCGTCGTGCCGGCCTCCGACCGATTGCGGGAGGTCTTTGCCCCGGCGCAGGACGTGCCGGGCTACCTTTGCGCCAGCGGGGATGTGCTCGATGCGGACGACCGTTTGGTCGAGCGCACGTCGATCGTCTACTCGCCGGCAGTCCAGATGAAATTTGCAACGCGCTGGGGCCGCGAGACCGCGCCGCACGGTGCGCAGGAGACATGACATGAGCCGCTTCGGCGACATCTTCACCACCCAAAAACCGATCCTCGGCATGCTGCACCTTGCGGGCGAGAGCCCGGCGGCCAAGCTCTCCCAGGCCGAGGAAGAGGCCCGCATCATGGCCGGCGAAGGCGTGGATGGGCTGGTGGTCGAGAACTATTTCGGCGATGCCGATGATGTCGAACGAGTGCTGGAGCGGATATTCAGCCTCGACCTCGGGACGCGCATCGGCGTCAACGTCCTGCGCGACGACGCCCGCGCCTTCGCGCTCGCCAGGCAATATCCCGTTTCCTTCATCCAGGTCGATTCCGTGGCCGGTCACCTGCCACCCGATGCGGACGCCCCCTTTGCGACCGAACTCCAGGCCCGCCGCGACGGCGTGTCGGCGCTGCTGCTCGGCGGCGTGCGCTTCAAGTATCAGCCCGTGCTATCGGGCCGGCCGGAGGAAGAAGACGTGCGCCTCGGTGCGTCGCGGTGCGACGGGCTGGTTGTCACCTCGGATGCCACCGGCCAGCCGACAGACTTGGACAAGGTGGCCCGTTTCCGCGCGGCCACCGGTGGCGAGACGCCGCTGCTGATCGGCGCCGGCCTCACCGAAGCCAACGCCCGTGAGCAATTGGCTCACGCCGACGGCGCCATCGTCGGCAGCTGGTTCAAGCATGACCACAAGGATACAGGCCGGGTCGAGGCCGCCCATGTCGCCGGACTGATGCGTGTCGTGCGCGCGATCAGGAGTGCGGCATGAGCGCTATCGACGCCGTCTACGCCCGCCCGGTGACACCGGATAATTTCTCCCGCTACGGCAAGGTCTACGACCTGACCGGCGATACGGACGCCAAGGCAACATGGACCGTCGGCGATGGCTGGCGCGACGGCTTCACGAAGACGCCATTGATCGACGGCCGCGGCCATCTCGGCATTACCCGTGGCGGAAGTGCGCCCTGGCATTGCAGCGCGATGGAACGGCATCCGCTGACCGAAGAGGCGATCTTCTGCCTCGCTGACCCCGTCATCCTCGCGGTGGCGGTGGCCTCGAACGACGATGCGCCCTGTCGTGACGACATCGAGGCCTTCGTGATCGCGCCGGGACAGGCCGTCGTCATGGACCGCAATGTCTGGCACGACGCCTGCCGGGGCGTTTCCGGTCCCGCACCCTATTACTGGATGGCCGTCTGCGGCATCGGCGAAAGCCCGTGGGTGCCAGTGTCGGGCGGTTCGGTAAATGTGGCCGCGGCCCCGTGCACGGGGTCGACCGCATGAGCGTTTTTTTCATCGGCGATGTCGCGCTCGACGAGTATTACACGGCTGACCGCTGGCCCGGTCGCGCTGACAAGGGCATGGTCAAGGAGCTTCCGGCCGAGACCGGCGGCTCCATCGCCAATGCAGCCGTCGTGCACGCGGGTCTCGGCGGCGACACGCAATTCATCTCGCTGCTCAACGACAGTCCGCTCTCCGAGCGACTGATTGCTGACCTCCGGCAAAACGCTGTCGGCGTCGATCACATGCTCATCGATCCGGCCATTCCGGAATCGCGCAATTTCATCTTCCTCGTCGATGGCGAGCACATCGTGCTCACCGTCGAAATGGGCGAGCAACCGATGTGGCTCTCGCCTGCCGGCCTCGCGGCGCTCCGTCAACCAGGCTTTCTCTATACGACGCTCTACCGTGTCCGTCGATTGCACGCCAAAACGCCGGAAGGCGTCCTGAAACAAGCCGAACTGCTGGACGATCTTCGCTCCCACGGTCGCCGGCCGATCTTCGACCTTGATGTTGGGGGATGTGCACCGGAGGATATGGCCTATCTGACCGGCGCCGCGGTCGTCATCTTCAACCAGATCGGGTTTCACGCCGCTTTCGGTCACGACGACCTCGGCCTCATCGGCGACTGGATGCGGGAACACCGGATCGACTGGGTGGTACGGACGTTGGCGGCTGACGGCGCCGAGGCCCGCAGCCCCGAAACGATCCTTCGCGTTCCCGGCTTTGCGGTCGATGTCGCCGACGTGACCGGCGCCGGCGACACGTTCGGGGGAACACTCACCTGGTGCCTTTCGCAAGGACAGAGCTTCGAGGAAGCGTTGGATTTCGCCGTTGCAGCCGCTTCGCGCGCCGTGACCATCCACGGTCCGCGGGCGGGCAAGGCCAGTCCCGACGAGATCCGCCGCTGGCGGCAGGATGCTCGGGCATCTCTCCGCCACTGAACGAGAACAATCGTCGGCCACAGCACGCCCCGGCCATGAACTGGGGCAGACCCGGCGCCCCTTCATGGCGCCGGGCGAGATTGATGTGGTTACGACTTGACCCTCAGAGCTTTCGGGTCATAGGCGGGCGACAAATGCACCGTCGCCGCGTGGCGGACGCCAGCAAGATCGATCTCGAAACGACCGGTATCAAGGTATGCCTTGTCCACGCCCGAGGCGTTCTCGATGAGGCCCAGCGCGACCGAGCGACCGAGCGTGTGGCCATAGGCGGCTGAGCGGACCTCGCCGACAGGCTTGCCGTCCCGCAGGATCAATTCTCCACCCCAAAGCATCGGCAAGGGATCGTCCACCGTCATCTGCACGATGCGGCGGGACGGCGTGCCCTTGGCCTTCGCCTCGACAAGTGCACGGCGGCCGATGAAGTCGCCCCATTTGTCGAGAGCAACCGCGAAGGCAAGACCAGCTTCGTAAGGTGTAATGTCCGGCGTCAACTCACGGCTCCAGGCGCGGTAGCCCTTCTCCAGCCGGAGCGCTTCCAGCGCATAGTAACCGCAGTCCGTCAGCCCGAAATCGCGGCCGACTTCGTGCAAGGCCTCGTAGACGCCGACGGCGAATTCGGTCGGCACGATCAGCTCCCAGCCGAGTTCCCCGACATAGGTCATGCGGTTGGCAAAGGCCGTGGCGTAGCCGATATCGATTTCCTGGATCGTCGAGAACGGGAAGTTCGTGTTTGAAAGATCGGCCGAAGTCAGGCGCGCGAGTATGTCACGCGACTTCGGCCCCATCAGCGCCAGCACCGAATAGGCGGACGTTACGTCGGTCAGCGTCACATGGGCGTCGAGGGCAATGTTCTTGCGGATCCAGTCTGCGTCGTGCACCGCCTGCGCCGAGCCGGTAATCAGCAGGAAACGGTCCGTCGCAAGGCGCATCACCGTCAGGTCGCTTTCATAGCCGCCGCGCCCATTCAACAGGCCTGTATAGACGGAACGACCGATCTCCACGTCGATCTCGGCAGCGCAGATCCGATTGAGCATTGCCGCAGCATCCCGCCCCTGGACGAGCAGCTTGGCAAAGGAGGTCTGGTCGAAGATGCCGGCGGCTTCGCGCGTCGCCTTCATCTCACGCTTCACTGCCTCATGCCAATTCTGCCGGCCGAAGGAGTACTCCGTCACCGGGTTCTCGCCTTCCAAGGCAAACCAGTTGGCACGCTCCCACCCCATCTTCGAACCGAAGCACGCGCCTTTTGCGGCGAGCCGGTCGTAGAGCGGCGAGCGGCGGAAAGGTCGCGCCGTGTCCAGTTCCCGGTTCGGCCAGGGCATGGCGTAGTGGAGCCCCAGCGTTTCCTTGACGCGATCGTGCAGCCAGCGCGGATTATTGTTGAAGTCGGCGAAGCGGCGGATATCGACCGGCCAGAGGTCCATGGTCGGGGCGCGGTTGACGATCCACTCGGCCAGTGCCCGCCCTGCCCCACCGGCGCTCGCGATCCCCATCGAATTGAAGCCCGCGCCGACGAAGAAGTTCTTCAACTCCGGCGCCTCGCCGAGGATGAAATTGTTGTCCGCGGTAAAACTCTCCGGGCCGTTGTAGAATTTCTTCACCTCAGAGGTCGCAAGCTGCGGCACGCGCTGCAGCGCATTGTGCATCAGGATCTCGAACTGGTCCCAATCATCCGGCAACAGGGCGAATTCGAAATCATCGGGAATACCGGCCATGCCCCAGGGCTTCGCCTCGGGCTCGAAGCCGCCCATGACGAGACCGCCGACCTCTTCCTTGAAATAGATGTAGCCGTCGGGATCGCGCATGACCGGCAAGTCCGGGTGCACGCCCTCGATCCGGCCGGTGACGATGTACATGTGCTCGGCCGAGTGCAATGGCACGGTTACACCGCACATCTGGCCGACCTTTCGCGCCCATTGCCCGGCGCAGTTGACGACAATCTCGGCGGCGATCGGCCCGCGATCGGTTTCGACACCGGTGACGGCGCCGTTCTTCGTCGAGATGCCGGTGACCCGGACACGTTCGATGACACGGGCGCCGCGGCTGCGCGCACCCTTTGCGAGCGATTGGGTGAGATCGGTCGGATTGGCCTTGCCGTCACCCGGCAGCCAGACGGCGCCGACGAGATCATCGATGGCCATGACCGGCCAGAGATCCTGTGCCTCCTGCGGTGAGATCACCTCGATCTCGACCCCTTGCGCGCGGGCGGATGCTGCCGTGCGCTTCAGCACGGTCATCCGGTCTTGCGTGCGTGCGACCGAAAGCGAACCGCAATTCTTCCAGCCGGTGGCAAGGCCGGTCTCGGCTTCCAGCTCGCTATAAAGCTTGGTCGAGTATTTGATCAGGCTCGTCATGTTGGCGTGGCTGCGCAGCTGACCGACGAGCCCGGCTGCATGCCAGGTGGTGCCGCCACTGAGCTGCCCCTGCTCCAGAAGAACGACATCGCTCCAGCCGAGCTTGGTCAGATGATAGGCGACCGAACAACCGATGATACCGCCACCGACGATGACGACCTGTGCCTGCGTTGGAAATTCCTGCGCCATGAAACGACCTCCCGAAACCATGGAAGGCCACACGGTAACAAAACGCCGACAAAGAACAAGACAAAAGGTTACAAAATATTACATTTAGTCACTAGCAACGATCAGAGCCGGTCCTTTTCGCTCCAGCGCCTCACGGATCGCCTCCGGCGGGCGCCGATCGACGATCACCCCGGCAGCAGCTTCGAAGCGCGGAATGCGCAGCGGCGTCAAGCGTCCGAACTTGGAGCTGTCGAGCACGAAATAGGCCTTGGCGGCCGTGACCACCATGCGCGAGCGCTGCTCGGCACCGCTGCGGGTAAAGTCGGTCACCTCGCCATCCGGCGACAGCCCGCCGCCACCGAGAAAGGCAACATCGACACGGAAATGGTTGATGGCCTCCAGCGCATCAATGCCGACGGCTGCCTCCTCGTCCGGATCGATTTCCCCCCCGAGCATATGGACCCGCACCAGCGGCTGCCGGCACATCAACAGCGCAATCGACAGCGAAGTTGTGCAAATCGTTAGGTTTTTTCGCCCTGATAAGGCGTGAGCGACAGCCAGCGTCGTGGTGCCGGAATCAAGAAAAATCACCATGCCGTCGCGCACCAAGCCCGCCGCCGTCCGGCCGATCGCCGCCTTCGGCCCGGCATTTTCCTCGCGCCGCTCGACGAAGGCCGCTTCGGTCGGCTCAAACAGGGTCGCGCCACCATGCACGAGATCCAGCTGCCCGCGATCGGCAAGCAGCTTCAGATCTCGCCTGATCGTCTGGCGCGAGACGTCGAAGAATTCCGCAAGCTCGGTGATACCCACGGTACCGTCGGCCGCGAGACGCCTGAGGATTTCGCCGTGACGGCGCGGAGCGAGGGCTTTTGTGCTTTGAGAGTCGGACATGGAACCAACTGTGTTCATTTTTGTCCATTTGACAAGCCGCACCACAGGCTCGCGGCGCCATAGCGCGGAAGACGCCAACTTCCTACGCGACAAAGCGGAAAAATTTCCTCCGCAGCCGTTGAAACCGGCTTGGCAACGGTTCATTATGTTGCATAATGTAACTATTCCATCGAACTCGCAACACGCCGCGCCCTTTCATGATCAGGAAGAGACAATGCAGCAGGCAACCGCGCCGGTCCGCCACTTCACCTTCTATCTGCTCGAAGGCTTTGCCCTGCATGGTTTTTCCGCAGCGATCGAAGCGCTGCGCCTTGCCAATGACGTGGCCGGGAGCCCGGTCTATCACTGGCACGTCGTAACGGCAGATGGGTCACCCGCCGTCTCGTCCTGCGGCACACGTCTTGCTGCGGCCGGACCTCTTTCGGATGAACGCAGCCGGTTCCATCGGGGCGAGCAGCCAGGGTTCGTCGTCATCTGCGGCAGCCGCACCAAGCCTTCCGCCGACCGACCTCTGGAGGCCTGGCTCCGGTTGTGCGCCCGCAGCCAAGTGCGCCTCGCCGGGCTTGCCGGCGGCGTCTACTGCCTGGCGCGCGCAGGCCTGCTCGACGAGCGTCGCTGCGCGGTCCACTGGGAGCATTTTCCGGATTTCTCGGAACGGTTCTTCATTGCCGGGGCGCGTCAGACGGCCTTCGAGATTGACGGCAACCTTTACACCTGTGCTGGCGGCAACGCGCCTTTCGACATGTTCCTGCGCATCATCGAAACGGACCTCGGCCCTGATGTGATCAACCGCATCTGCGAAGCGGCGCTCTGCGAACGGCTTCGCGAGACGGGCGAGCGCCAGCGTCTTCCGCTGCAGGCGCGCCTTGGCATCGATAATCCGTTGCTGATCCGGATCGTCGCCCAGATGGAGGCCAATCTTGCCGAGCCGATGAAGCTTGCCGACATGTCGCCGTCGACAGGCCTTTCGCGGCGGCAGATGGAGCGCCTGTTTCGCAAGGAGATGGGGCGCACGCCGGCGCGCTACTATCTCGACCTCAGGCTGGAGCGCGCCCATCTGTTGCTCCTCACCTCATCCCTTCAGGTGATCGAGATTGCGGTCGCCTGCGGCTTTTCCACCGCGTCGCACTTTTCCCGCACTTACCGTGAACGCTATGGGCTGACACCGCAGCGCACGCGCCTCACCGAAATCGAACGCCTTCGTGCCGGAGACCGTGGGGCGGTGATGGAAGAGCGCAGGGTCGCCTAGATTGCCGTCGAACAGTCGGCGTCTCCCTTCGGCGGCGAAGGGAGACGAGACGATTTGCGGATCTGGAACAGGCCAGATCATTTCATTGTTTCGTCGAAACAGTGAAATGATCTAACTCTTTGATATTACGCAATTTCGGACGGAAAACCGTTTCTACACTTTTCCTGGAATTGCTCTAGCGCCAGGCCTGGGTTCGGGCGAGCAGGCCGCGAGCAATCAGCGCATGGACGAGCTTCGCCGCGACATTCGTGTAGAAGATCATCATGCCCATGGCCGCGGCCGGCGCGATGTCGCCGGCATCGTCCATGTTGAGCACCGCGACCGACGCGAGCTTGGTGTCCGTCGAGTACAGAAAGACCACGGCCGAGACGGTCGTCATCGCGTTGACGAAGAGATAGATCGCGACGTTGAGGATCGCCGGAAGGCAAACAGGCACCGTGACCCGGAAGAACAGCCGGTGGAAGGGTTGCTTGAGCGAGGCGGCGACGGATTCGAACTCCGGATCCATCTGCTTCAATGCCGTCAGAGCCGTCAGATGCGCGACCGTATAGAAATGCGTCACCGTCGAGACGACGAGGATCGTCATCGTGCCGTAGATCGGGTGCAGCGGATTGGTCGGATTGTTGAAGAAGAAGATGTAGGCGAGGCCGAGCACCATGCCGGGAACAGCCATCGGCATCATCGCCAGGAAATGGAAGAGACCGCGGCCGAGGCGGAAGCCGTCAGCCTTTTCGACCATGTAGGCACCCGCGAAAACCACAACCGAACCGAAGAACGCGGTCAGCAGGGCAAGCCGGATCGAATTGCTGTAGGCCGCCCAGCCGCCGCCGTCCATCAGGTCGAAGGCGAAGTTCTTGGCCGTCAGCGTCAGGTCATAGGGCCAGAACTTCACCACCGCCGCGATCTGGCACATGGCGATCATGCTAAGGATGAAGAGGCTCACGAGACAGGCGAAGGCGAAGCAGAGCCCATCCGTGCGAGGATTGCATTTCGGGGCATAGGGCACGGCGCGCGCCGACAGCAGCGCCACCTGCCGCTTCTGCATGTGCCGGTCGACGGCAAAGGCAAGCACAGCCGGCACGAGCAGGATGACGGACACGACCGCGCCCATCTCGAAATTCTGCTGGCCGATCACCTGCTTGTAGATGTCGACCGCGAGCATACCGTACTGCCCGCCGATCACCTTGGGCAGACCGAAATCGGTGATGACAAGCGTGAAGACGACGAAGGCCGCCGAGACGATGCCGAAGCGCGCGCCGGGCACCGTGACGGTCGTGAAGGTGCGCCACTTGCTGGCTTTGAGCGACGCGGCCGCCTCGTAGTGGCGGGCATCGGCAATGGAGAGCGCCGTCAGGATGATCAAAAAGGCATGCGGCAGTGTGAAGAATATCGAACCGATGACGATGCCGATCGGTCCGTAGATCGAATAGCCGAAAAGCCAATCCCTGAAGACGCCCTGGTTGCCGAAGAGATAGACGAGCGCAATGCCCGGCAGCAGCGACGGCACCAGGATCGGGATCGTCAGGATGCCGCGGAACAGACCCTTGAGCGGCATGCAGCTGCGCGTCAGGCCATAGGCAAGCGCGAAGGCGATCGAGATCGTGA
Source organism: Ensifer sp. (assembly GCF_035999185.1). Taxonomy (GTDB): domain Bacteria; phylum Pseudomonadota; class Alphaproteobacteria; order Rhizobiales; family Rhizobiaceae; genus Ensifer. The sequence goes on from NZ_DASYHB010000199.1 coordinate 55,736, forward strand.
ACACCGTGCTGATCACCGCCATCAGCACGGAGTTGTAGATCGACTGCGCCAGCGCCGGCGTCGAGAAATAGGTCGTGAAATTCGTAAACCCCAGAGAGCGCGCCGGTCGCAGCACCACGCGACGGAACGTGCCGGAATCGTAGTCCCGCCACTCCGTCCCCTTTTCGAGCGTGGAGCCGACGAGGAAGGCCGCATCGTCGGTGGTGCCGCGAATGCGATAGTGGACCGGACTGCGGAACTTGAAGTCCGGGAAGAGTTTCGTGGCCGCCAGCCGTCCGTCGGAATTGCTGGAAAGCTCGGCCTCCGTCACCGCCCCGAGCTCCTGATTGAGATCGGCGGCACGGACGACCGGCCCCCAGTTCGCCCCCGTTTCGTCACTCACCTGGAACTCGAAAGCCTGGAGGTCGAACCGGTAGGTCGACAGCGACTTCGACAGCATGACGAAGAGCGGCGCGCCGAGCGCGACCACCAGATAGAGGCCGATGACCGCCATGAAGCCGAGCTTGATGCGGTCGTCCCGCGAGGCTTGCTGGCGCAAACGCTTGCCGATCAGGGGAAGATGCGGTGCTTCGAGGACCATGTTCATCGTCACGCACCCCTCGGATAGAGCAGAAGACGATCCCGGGGGATTTCCACCTGGATGGCGCCGCCCGTCTCGATCCGCAGGCGCCGGACGGCATTGACCGAGAAATCGGCGACGAGCGTTCGTTCTCCGAGCCTCGGCGCCGTCAGGCGGGTGCGCCAGAACATGCCGAGGAATTCCATCTCCTGCACCTCCGCGTCGATCAGGTTCTGCGGCGTCGCCGGTCGGTCGATGGCGTTGGCGGCATGCGCGTCGGCGCCGTGCGGGATGATATCAACAGGACGGACGACGGCGGTTGCCGCGTGTCCCGCCGAAAAATCCTCGGTCGAGCAGCAGAAGGCCGAATGGCCGATCTCAACCTCGCCGTCCCCGATGACACGGGCCGGGAACTGGTTGGTCTCGCCGATGAAGTCGGCGACAAACAGGGTTTCGGGATGCCGGTAGATTTCCGTCGGCGAGCCGACCTGCTCGATGACGCCGTGGTTCATGACGACAATCCGGTCGGCCATGGCGAGCGCCTCCTCCTGGTCGTGGGTGACCATGATGGTGGTGACGCCGAGCTTGCGCTGCAGCGCCTTGATCTCGTGGCGAAGATGCACGCGAACCTTGGCATCGAGTGCCGAAAGCGGCTCGTCGAGCAGGAGCAGCCCCGGCGAGATGGCGATGGCGCGTGCAAGCGCGATGCGCTGCTGCTGGCCGCCGGAAAGCTGGGCCGGATACTTCTTGCCGTGCGCCGACAGGCCGACGGTTTCCAGCAATTCGGCGACACGGGATGCGACGCCGGCCTTCGAGCGACCGGTGTTTTCAAGGCCAAAGGCGATGTTCTGCTCGATCGTCAGGTTGGGGAAAAGCGCATAGGACTGGAAGACGATGCCATAGTCGCGGCTCGAGGCCGGCAACGTCGAGATGTTGCGGTCGTCCTGCAGGATGGTCCCTCGCGTCTGAAGATCAAGACCGGCGATGGCTCGGAGCAACGTTGTCTTGCCGCAACCGGAAGGGCCGAGGAAGCAGATGAACTCGCCGCGGGCAATGCTCAACGAGATGTCGCGCAACGCGACGAAGTCGCCGTATGTCTTCCAGAGATCCCGGATCTGCAGATAGGGGGCCGGTTCGGCGGCCGCGTTATCAGCGGAATGCTGACGGCTGGTGGGTGTCGGTTCGATCGACAGGGCATGCCTCATCTGCAAGCTCCGCTGGCTTGAGGGATTTCCAAGAGAAATGCTAACGGGCGCAGTGCGATTGCGCTGCGCCCGGCCGATCAGGCTCAGCTCTTCGGCTCAGACTTGGCGTCGTAGCGCTTCTGCCATTCCTTGAGGATTTCCGAGCGGTTGTTGGCTGCCCATTCGAAGTCGTTGACGATCATCCGCGAAGCGATGTCGTCGGGCAGGTGCTCGACCTGCTTGGCGACGCCCGGATAGGCAACGACGGCATAGCCGGCGTTGTACATCTCGTTGGCTTCCTTGGTGACCGACCAGTCGACCAACGTCTTGGCCGCTTCGAGGTTTGCCGTGCCGGCGACGATGGCGGTTGCTTCAGCCTCCCAGCCCGAACCTTCGGCCGGGAAGATGATGTCGATCGGTGCGCCGGCACTCTTGGCCTTGGCGCCCGGAAACTCGAAGGACACGCCGATGACGGCTTCGCCGGCACCTGCCATCTTGCACGGCTTGGAGCCGGAATGGGTGTAGGCGGAGATGTTCTGGTGGAGCTTGTCCATGAAGTCCCAGGCCTTCTCCTCACCCCACATCTGCATCCAACCGGAAACGTCGAGGAACCCGGTTCCCGAGGATGCCGGGTTCGGCATCACCACATGGCCCTTGTATTCGGGCTTCGTCAGGTCTTTCCAGCTCGTCGGCGGTGTGAGGCCGAGCTTTTCACCCTCGACCGTGTTGTAACAGAGGGCGGCGACATAGGCGTCCATGCCGACCCAGCTCGGCGGCGTGTCCTTGTCGACGAATTTCGGGTCGAGCGCCTCGACGCCCTTGGGCTGGTAGGGCTCCAGCATGCCTTCGGTTTTGAGCAGAAGCAGCGAGGTTGCAGCGAGGCCCCAGACGACATCGGCCTGCGGATTGTCTTTCTCGGCAAGCAGCTTGGCGGTCATGACGCCGGTGGAATCGCGCACCCAGTTGATCTTGATATCCGGGTGGGCCTTTTCGAAGGTCGCCTTGTAGCGATCCAGGTCGACGGCTTCGACGGCGGTGTAAACGGTGAGCTGCGTTTCAGCGGCAGCGATGGCAGGAAGCACAGCGGAAACGGCGCCGGCAAGCACAAAGAGCATGCGTCTGTTCATGATTGAAGTTCTCCTCTGAGGTCCTGGTAAAACCGGGGAAGCGCGGCGGACAATCTTGTCGTTGCCCTGTTGTGATCGGCTTCGGGAAACATTCTGCGCAGCCGTTTCCTGTAAGTAAAATTTATTATTCTTATCGATCAGAAGAAAAAAACTATGGATTATCTGCCGCAGAACTGGGCATGGCAAGCCGCGATTGATCAAGACGGCGGCAGGTTTCGACACAACTCCACACGATCTGCCGAACGAAGGAGCAGATCTAAGCTTGCCCACGATAGGGATGCCGAGAGACGCAACGGACCATAAAAAAGGGAGCCGCCATGGCGGCCCCCAGGAGGGTGAGAAAGCGGGGGAAGACGCTTCAGATCACCATGGCAAGGAGAATGTCTTGACGTTGGTAAAGCTCTTCATCGCCTCGATGACGCCTTCCTTGTAGCCGTTGCCGGAATCCTTGATGCCGCCGAAGGGGCTCATTTCGATGCGGTAGCCCGGCACTTCCCAGATGTTGACGGTGCCGACCTTGAGCCCGGCGATGTACTTCTGCATGCGCCGGAAATCGTTGGTGCAGACGCCGGAGGAAAGACCGAAAGCGGTCGAGTTCGACAGCGCGATCAGCGCATCGTCGTCATCGGGCGCCCGTACGATCGGAATGATTGGCGCAAAGGTTTCCTCCATGACCAGCTCGCTCGAATGCGCGACGCGATCGACCACGATCGGCGGTAGAAGCGCACCCTTTCTGCCGGGGTTGTAGAGGATCTCCGCCCCCTCTTCCGCCGCCTTCAACACACGCTGTTCGAAGACTTCCGCCGCGCGGGCATGCACGACCGTGCCGAGTTCGGTCGCCCGGTCCATCGGATCGCCGAACTTCAGCTTCTTTGCCCGCTCCAGCACCAGCGGCACGAAGCGATCGGCGACGCTCTCCTGGCAGAGAATGCGTTTGACCGCCGTGCAGCGCTGGCCGGAGTTCTTGGTCGCACCGGCAACGGCGAGATCGGCTGCTCTTGCGAGATCGTCGTCGGAGAGATCGTTGAGGATGATCAGCGGGTCGTTGCCGCCGAGTTCCAGGATCTGTCGTTTGTAGTGGGCGTGGGCGGCGATCAGCTTTCCGACCGGAACGCTGCCGGTAAAGGTGATGAGGTCGAAGTTCGGGTTGTTGATCATCTCCATGCCGATATCGGCGGGCCAACCGGTGACGACCGAGAGCATTTCGGGCGGCAGGCCGGCTTCATAGAGGATGTCGGCGAAGATCAGCGCCGTCATTGGCGTCAGTTCGGTCGGCTTCAGGACGACGCAATTGTTGGTCGCAACCGCCGGCGCCACCTTGTGCGCCACCATGTTGAGCGGGTGGTTGAAGGGCGTGATCGCCGAAATGGCGGTCAAGGGTTCACGGGTGGTGAAGATCTTGCGTGCCTTGCCGTGCGGGGTGAGGTCGCAGGAAAAGATCTCGCCATCGTCGTGGATGCACATCTGGCCTGACAGCGTCAGCACATCGAAGGCGCGGCCCACTTCATAGAGCGAATCCTGCTTGGAGATCCCAAGCTCCAGCGTGATCAGGTCGGAGATTTCCTCCTTGCGGGCAACGAGCAGGTCGGCGGCTTTCAGCAGGATACGCTGACGCTCGTAGCGCGTCAGCTTCGGCTGGTAGGCCGCCGCGATCTCGAAGGCCCTACGGGCATGCTCGGCATTACCCGCCGGAACGGTGCCGATGACGGCATCGTTCCAGGGATACCGCACCTCGATGCGCCCTTCGGTATCGACCGACTTGCCGGCGATCCGCATCGGCTCGTGGCGAATGGCGAATGTCGTTTCGACCTTGGTCATCGCGTCCTCCCTAGTGCGCCGTTTGTGCCGCTGCGACGAGCGCGTAGAAGAACGCATCGAAATTGCGCAGCGTGCCGGCCGAAAGCAGTTCAGGCAGCTTGCGGTTGGCGATGAACGGCACTTCCTGTTCGGTCAGCCCCCCATGCGAACGCAGCGGCTCGTTAAGTGCTGCGAGATCGTGCCGGTGCTCGCTGGTGCCGAGCGTCTTGTTCTCGGTCGAGATCAGCACGAGGTCGCCGATGCGGTCGTCGGGGAGTTCGAAGCGCACGCAGGCTTCCGGGCGGGTGAGCACGACGTCGATGCCCTCGATCGCCTTCAGACGCTCGATGATTTCTTCCTTGTCGGCCCCCTCAGGCAGATAGGCGGTGGCAAACGAGCCGAGCGCGCCGTGATGCACGACATAGGGGTCGGTGATCGGCAGGATCACCCGGGCTGCGTCCTTGCCGAGCCACTGGTCAAGCAGGTCCTGGACATAGACGACGTCAGGCGATCCATCGGCCTTGTGCTTCGGCTTCATGCCGTGGTCGGCGGTTACGATGATCGCCGCACCGAGCGCATCGAGTTCGGTCAGGTACTTGTCGAACATCTCGTAGAAGGAATTCGCCTGTGGCACGCCTGGCGCATATTTGTGCTGCACGTAGTCGGTCGTCGTCAGGTACATCACGTCAGGGCGGAACTCCTTCAAGAGCTTGACGCCGGCGGCAAAGACGAACTCGGAGAGATCGGCTGAATAGACCTCCGGCACCGGGCGGCCGAGCCAGGCCGAGGCATTGTCGAGGCCGTTCTCCGCCTTCGTCGTCTTGTCGGACTTTTCCGAAGAGAAGCAGATCGCCCTGCCCTCGTCGAACTTGAGGCCATGGCCGAGCAGCGCCCGCAGCTTGTCCTTCGCCGTCACCACCGCCACCTTCGCGCCGGCGTCGTAGAACGACTTGAAGATCGTCGGCGCACGCAGGAAGCGCGGGTCGTTCATCATCACTTCGTTGCCGGTCTGCGGTTCATAGAGATAGTTGCCGCAGATGCCGTGGATCGCTGGCGGCCGGCCGGTGGCGATCGAAAGGTTATTCGGGTTGGTGAAGCTCGGGATGACGCTGAGTGCTGTGCGCTCCGTGCCGGTCTTGCGGATGCGCTCGAGCGTCGGCATCAGCCCGGCCTTGATGGCTTCGTCGAGATAGGCCGGCTCGCAGCCGTCGAGGCAGATGGCGATGGCCGGAACCTTCGGCCACGGATAGGTGCGGCGGTTGGCGGTGACGGTGATCTTGGACATCTGGTTCATTGCAATTTCCTTTGTTCAGGCGGCGAGACGGCGGCGTTCTTCAAGGGCGACGGCCGGCGGGGCGGCGCTGTCGACACCCATTTCATTGAGGGATTGACGGGCGGCTTCGACCACGCGGCGCATGACGTGCTCGTCCATGCGGCCGATGCAGCCGACGCGGAAACTGTCGACCACGGTCAGTTTGCCCGGATAGATGATGAAACCCTTGTCCTTCATGAGGTCGTAGAAGCGCTCGAAGGCGAAGGCCGGATGAGCCGGACTGAAGAAGGTGACGATGATCGGCGACAGCCACTGGTCGGCGAGCAGCGTCTCGAAACCTGTCTCGCGCATGCCGGCGACCATGACGTCGCGGTTGCGGGCATACCGCCCGCCGCGGCCGGCAACCCCACCCTCCTCGCGGTGCAGCCGGAGCGCTTCAAGGAAGGCCGCGACCACATGGGTCGGCGGCGTGAAACGCCATTGGCCGGTCTTGTTCATGTAATCCCACTGCGCGTGCACATCGAGGCTCAGCGAATGGCTGCGGCCCTTGGTAGCCTCAAGCTCGTTCTTGCGGGCGATGACGAAGCCGAAACCAGGTACCCCCTCGATGCACTTGTTGGCCGACGACACGATCGCCTCGTAGCGGAAGTCGTTGACGCCGGCAGGCACGGCGCCAAAGGCGCTCATGGAGTCGACGAGCAGCTTGCGGCCGCGAGAGTAGACGGTGTCGGAGATTTCCTTCAGCGGATTGAGGATCCCGGAACTGGTCTCGCAATGGACGACGACGACATGGGTTATGGCCGGGTCGGCATCGAGTGCGGCGGCGATTTTGGGCCCGCGCGGCGGCATGTAGTCGCCCTTGTCGATCGTCACGTGGTCACGGCCGAGATAGGTCAGCGTCTGGGCGATGCGCTTGCCATAGGCGCCATTCATCAGCACCAGCACCTTGCCGTCCTTCGGAACGAAGCTGCCGAGCATGGCTTCCACCGAGAACGAGCCGCTGCCCTGCATCGGCACGCAATCAAACTCGCCTTTGGTATCGCCGGCGATGGAGAGCAGTTCGTGTCGGAGTTTTGCCGTCATCGCCCGGAAGTCGCCATCCCAGGAACCCCAGTCCCGCAGCATGGCTTCCTTGACCTCGTAGGCCGTCGTCAGCGGACCGGGCGTCAGGAGATAGGGTTCGCCGAGCCGCGGCGTTTCCAGCGGCGCGATGGTTCTTTCAGAAGCGGTGTTTGGCATTGTCCGTCCTCGCGGTTGGCGTGTTCGAGAACGACAATGGGGTGGAAACACGTATCTGTAAAATCGTTCTTTTGTATCAATCTATCGATTAAAATTATACATCTATGCGGCAGGCACGAGCCGGCTTTCGAGCAGGTCTCCGCTCTCGCGCAGGCGCGGATAGGCCATGGTGGTGACCAGCGAATTGACCTCCTTCAGCGCCCGGACGATCTCCAGGTGCATGTCGCTCGACAGGATGCTGGCCGCCACGCCTTGGCGGAGCCGCTCCAGATGGCTCTTGCTGCTCTCCTCGACCAGCCGGCGCACATATTCCTTCTGCCGGACCATCTCGCGGGCAATGACAGGGTCGGGCGAAACGAGAAGATTGGCCGCGAGCCGGACATTGGAAGACACCGCCGTATGCAGCAGAGTGAGTTCTCGCCACCCGTCATCAGAGAACGCGCCTGCGCCCTCCAGCCGCTCCTCGGCCATTTGCAAGAGGTTCTTGGCAACGACGTCGCCGGCATATTCGAGGTGGATCGCCGCCTCGGTCAGCTCGATGCCGCGTCGTGACTGGTCTTCCGTCAGAATGCCGCGGTTGACGGCAGCGATGTAGAGCTTGATCTCGCTGTGGGCCCGATGGATATCGCCGTCGATGCTGCGCAGTCGCTTGACCGCCTGCGGCGTCGGCGACTGGATGACGGTCATGACCGGCTCCAGCATGCGGGCGATGAGATCACCCATGTGCAACACCTCGCGCGCTGCGGCCGCAAGCGCCTGTGGCGGTTTGTCGATCAACGCGCGGTCGAGTGCGCTGACATGCGTGGAGCGGTCGCCCGTCCCTGCGGCATCCGGCATGAGCAGCCGGACAAGGCGCGCCATCGGGCCGCAGCAGACTGTGCCGACGAGTACGAGTGCGGCATTGAAGACCAGATGCAGGTTGACGAGCTTTGCGGCGGTCGTCTCACCCGGAAGCCAGCCGAAGGGGGCGTGGACCGAGAAAAGGCCGAAAACCGCTGTGCCGAACAGGGCGCGAAAAAGAAGGTTTCCGAGCGGCAGCCGTCGGCCCTCGACCGGCAGGCCGCGTGTCAGCCACAGCGCGATCAGCCCGCCGCCGATATTGACGCCGAGGACCAGGGGAATGCCGATCTCGACCGGCACGATGCCCTTCGCGGCAAAGGTCAGGATCAAGAGGATGGCCGCCACACTGGAATGCAGCGCCCAGGTGAAGAGCGCGGCAAGGATCATCACTGTCAATGCGTCCTTGCCGACAAAGGCAACGATCGACGGCAGCAGCGGACTTTGTGCCAGCGGCTGCGTGGCATGGCCTATCATCTGCAGCGACAGAAGCAGAAGCCCGATGCCGAGCACGGCGCGTCCGGCTTCGACCGTCTTGCGGGCCGATGCCTTGAGGTGCGCGAGGCCGCCGGCCGCAATCATAAGAGGCGCCAGCCAATGCAGGTCGAAAGAGAGGATCTTGACGACCAGCGCCGAGCCGAGATCGGCGCCGAGCAGCACCGCGAGGCCGATGTCGAGCGCCAATGCGCCACTGACGGCAAAGCCCGCGGCAAGCATGGCGACGGCCGTCGAGCTCTGCAGGGCAATCGCCACCAGACAGCCGCAGGCGGCAGCCCTTGGCCGTCCGCCGGCGCCACCGACCGTTCGCGCGACGATGTCGCCCGCCGCCGCTTCGACGCCCTTCTTCACCAGACTGACGGCGTAAAGCAGAAGGACGGTGGCGGCGGCAAGTTCGAGGGCGACAGCCGGTAGGTTCATGCGCGCACTCCGCAAAAAGGATGGAATCCGAAAACTATCCCTTGCCGCTTTACATAAATCAAATCGTTCGTTTTAATAAAACCATAGATCAAATCTATCATTATGAGGCGTCTTCCGCATGCGCTACGTTCAGCTTCGCGCCTTTCACAACGTGGCCATCCACGGCGGCTTTTCACGCGCAGCGGAAGCGTTGTTTCTCACCCAGCCTGCGGTTTCCGACCAGGTGCGCAAGCTCGAGGAGGAATACGACGTCCTGCTCTTCAACCGTAACAAGAAGCAGGTGACGCTGACCCAGGCCGGTCAGCAGCTTCTGGAAGTCACACGCCGGATGTTCGACGTCGAGCAGCAGGCGCTGGACCTTCTGTCGGAATCGCGGGCACTCAGGGCCGGCAAGCTGCGCATCGTCGCCGACGCCGCCCACCACCTGCTGCATATACTGGCCGCGTTCCGGCGCACCTATCCGACGGTGCAGGTCTCGATCGATTCCGGCAACACCGAGACGGTCATCACCAGCCTGCACGCCTACGAGGCGGACATCGGCGTTCTCGGAGAGATTCCGCAATCGAGCGACTTCGACATCCTGAAGCTCAATTCCACACCGATTATCGCCTTCGCCAGCCGTGACTACCCGCTTGCTGGACAGAAGACCGTCAGTTTCGCAGACCTTGCCAATCATCCTCTCGTCATGCGCGAGCAAGGCTCCAAGACCCGGCAGAAGCTGGAAGCCATGGCCGAACAATGCGGCGTGCCGCTGACGCCCCTCATCGAAGCCGAGGGGCGCGAGGCCGTGCGCGAGATCGTGGCCGCCGGCGGCGGCGTCGGCTTCGTCTCCTCGGCCGAGTTCGGCCAGGACAATCGTCTCGTGCCGATCCGGATCGACGCTCCGGAAATGCTGATGGATGAAGCACTGATCTGCCTGCGCGAGCGCAGCAACGGCAAGCTCGTCAGCGCCTTCTTCGAGATCGCGCGCAGTCTGGCCAAAGCGGGCTGAACACTGCTCACCTTCGGTCCGCCGATACGGCAGACTGCCCGCCGGAAGCCTGAACTACGGTGACAGCAATCATGTGGAAGACATCGTCGACATTGCATCCACGCGAGAGGTCGTTGGCCGGTTTGGCGAGCCCCTGCAGGATGGGGCCAATGGCATTGGCGCCGCCGATCCGCTGGGCGATCTTGTAGCCGATATTGGCGGCATCCAGGTTTGGGAAGACGAAGACATTGGCCTCGCCATGCAGCTCCGAATTGGGGGCCTTGGCGGCGCTGACGGCTTCGACGAAGGCGCTGTCGAACTGCAGTTCCCCGTCGATCGTGAGACCCGGTGCTGCCGCATGGGCAAGCCTTGTCGCCTCCACCACCTTCGACACGCGCTCGTGTGCGGCACTGCCGGCGGTTGAAAAGGAGAGCATCGCCACCTTCGCAGGCTTTCCGGCAAGCGCTTCGAAGGAGCGCGCCGACGTCACGGCGATATCGGCAAGACCGGCGGCATCGGGGTCGACCACCAGGCCGCAATCGGCAAACACGAACGCCCCTTTTTTGGCGTGATGCGGCGCGCACAGCATCATCAGGAAGAAGCTCGAAACGAGGCCGACCTGCGGCGCGCGACCGATGGTCTGGAGTGCTGCGCGCACCGTGTCGGCGGTCGTCGCCACTGCACCCCCGACCGTGCCATCGGCCAGGTCCTCGCGCACCATCATCGCGGCAAAGACGAGCGGCGATCGCGTAGCCTCGGCAGCAGCCGCCTCGTCGACGCCCTTGTTGCGACGCAGTTCGTGGTAGGCGGCCGCAAGGCGGGAGGTAAACGGCGACGATGTCGGATCCTCGATACGGATTTCGTCCGGACGCGCGCCGGCGGCTTCCAGCCGCTCCTGGACGACGCTCCGGCCACCGACGAGCGTGATCTCGGCGATGCCCGCGCGCACGGCACGCAAGGCTCCCTCGACGATGCGCAGGTCTTCGCCCTCGGCGAGAACGATATGGCGCGGCGCGGCTTTCGCAGTTTCGAGAATGCGGTCGAGCGGTTTCATCAGGCGTGCCCCAGATAGTGAATGCCGACGAGGATGAAGAGGGCGATGAAGACGGTTTCGGCGACGATCAGCGCGACCGCGTCACCGCCAACATCGAGTACGCGACGAAGCGAGGTGCGCATGCCGACGGCGACGATGCCGGCAAGCAGCGCCCAGCGGGAGGTTTCCATGCCGGCCTTGGCCACCAGTTCCGGCACGAAGCCGAAGGAGTTGAGCGCCGCAAAGATCAGGAAGGCGACGACAAAGCCGGGCAGAAGAGGCGGGCGTTTGCCGGTCTCGCCTTCCGGCTGCGGCACCTTGCGCAGCGACAGCGAGAAGATGAGCACGACCGGCGCCAGCATGGTGACGCGGATCAGCTTGACGAGCGTTGCCGTCTCGCCCGCCTCCGGCGACACGGAAAAGCCCGCACCGACGACCTGGGCGACATCGTGGATGGTGCCCCCGAAGAAGATGCCAGTCGCGCGGGCGTCGAGCCCCATGGTCTGGGCAATGATCGGATAGCCGATCATCGCCAGCGTCGAGAGCACCGTGACCGAGAGTACGGTGAAGATCAGGTTGCGTTCGGAAAACTCGTTCTTCGGCAGCACCGCCGCGATCGCCATGGCCGCAGACGCGCCGCAGATCGCAACCGAACCGCTGGTGATCAGCGCCAGTCGCCAGCCGCGGCCGAGCAGCTTGGCGGCGAGCAGGCCGAAGCCGATTGTGGCCGCGATCGCGGAAATGAGCAGCAGGATCGTGCCGGCGCCGAGCCCGATCAGAAGGTCGACGCTGATGCGCATGCCGAGCAGCGCCACGCCGATGCGCAGTACCTTCTTGGCGCAGAAATCGATGCCGGCAACGCAGCGCCCCTCCTCCGACAGGAAATGAAGGGCAATGCCGAGAAGCAGCGCCATCAGCATAGCCGGCGCGCCGTAGTGATCGGACAGAAACTGCGCGGCGACGGCGACGGCCGCGGTGACGGCAAAGCCCGGCCAATAGGCCGCAAAGCCCAAGGGCACGCTTCGGAAACGTTCGTGGACGGAGGTCGTAAAGGTCATGATATCAATCCGGTCGCTCGCGGGACGCTCTGCCCGCCCGGTTTTCCCGGGCGGGCATCTGGCAATCGGGCGTTCTCAGCTACGCTTTTGCGGGCGCATGTCGGCGCGGTCGATGCCGGCAACCGGCACCGGCTTCTTCATCGCGTCGCGGCGGAAAGGCTCGCCGAGCTCCTGGTTGAGGATGACTTCGATAAAGGTCGTCACACCCCTCTTCTGGTCGGCGATCGCGTTGGAAAGCGCCTCGGTGAGTGCTGCCGTTGTGTTGACGGCCACGCCCTTCAGACCGCAGCCTTCCGCCACCTTGGCGTAGGAGAGGTTGGGGTTGAGTTCCGTGCCGACAAAGTTGTTGGAATACCAGAGCGTCGTGTTGCGCTTCTCCGCACCCCACTGGTAGTTGCGGAAGATCACCATGGTGATCGCTGGCCAGCCCTCGCGGCCGATCGAACCCATTTCGTTCATCGAGATCCCGAAGGCGCCGTCGCCGGCAAAGCCGACAACCGGCACGTCAGGGCAACCGATCTTGGCGCCGACGATCGACGGGAAGCCGTAGCCGCAGGGGCCGAACATGCCTGGAGCCAGATATTTCCGTCCGGCCTCGAAGGTCGGATAGGCATTGCCGATCGCGCAGTTGTTGCCGATGTCGGTCGAGATGATCGCTTCCTTCGGCAGTGCCGCCTGGATGGCCCGCCAGGCCTGGCGCGGCGACATGCGGTTCGGCTCGCGCGAACGGGCGCTCTCGTTCCATTCCGTGCCCGGATCATCGTCCTCGTGGTCCATCGAGGAGAGCTGCTGCTGCCAAGCCGAGCGGGTCTGGTGGATCGTCGCCTTGCGCTCCTCGCGGCCGGCATCACCGGCCTTAGGCGACAGCAGTTCGAGAATCTGTCGGGCGACCTGCCTGGCGTCGCCGCAAATGCCGACCGACACCTTCTTGGTGAGACCGATCCGGTCGGCGTTGATATCGACCTGGATGATCGAGGCGTTCTTCGGCCAGTAGTCGATGCCGTAGCCGGGAAGCGTCGAGAACGGATTGAGCCGGGTTCCGAGCGCCAAGACGACATCGGCCTTGGAAATCAGCTCCATCGCCGCTTTCGAGCCGTTGTAGCCGAGCGGGCCGACCGACAGGCGATGGCTGCCGGGGAAGGCATCATTGTGCTGGTAGCCGCAGCAGACCGGCGCGTCGAGGCGCTCGGCAAGCTTCATGGAATCGGAGATGGCATTGCCGATGACGACGCCGGCACCGTTGAGGATGACGGGGAATTTCGCCTCCGACAGCAGCTTGGCCGCTTCCGCGATCGCCTGCGGACCGCCCGCCGGCCGTTCGAAGCGGACGATCGCCGGCAGGTCGACGTCGATCACCTGGGTCCAGTAGTCGCGCGGGATGTTGATCTGCGCCGGTGCGCAGCCACGCCAAGCCTTTTCGATAACGCGGTTGAGCACCTCGGGGATACGTGAGGGATCGCGCACCTCTTCCTGATAGCAGACCATTTCCTCGAACATCGCCATCTGGTCGACTTCCTGGAAACCGCCCTGGCCGATCGTCTTGTTGGCCGCCTGCGGCGTCACCATCAGAAGCGGCGTGTGGTTCCAGTAGGCCGTCTTGATCGCGGTGATGAAGCCGGTAACGCCTGGGCCGTTCTGGCCGATCGCAACCGACATCGTGCCCGTCGCGCGGCTGAAGCCATCCGCCATCATGCCGGCATTGGTCTCGTGGGCGCAGTCCCAGAACTTGATACCGGCCTTGGGGAAGAGGTCCGACACCGGCATCATGGCCGAGCCGATGATGCCGAAGGCATGTTCGAGGCCATGCATCTGCAGAACTTTGACGAAAGCTTCCTCGGTGGTCATTTTCATGGGGTAGTTCCTTTCCTGGCAGTGATTTCAGTGAGTTAGAGGATCTCGTCGCGGAGGTAGTACCAGCGGTACATTCCCCATTGGCCAAGCCTCCGGAACGGCGTCAAAAGCCCGTGACCCGGCAGGGACGAAGTGAAAATCGGAAGGTCGAGGCCGCCGCCCTTGCCGGCGACCATCTGCGCCATGCGGCGTCCCGCCTGGGCGGAGTACATCACGCCGTTGCCGCCATAACCCATGGCGTAGAACAGCCTTTGGGCCGGGTCCGGTTGGAAGATGCGCGGCATCATGTCGTGGCTGACATCCACCCAGCCCCACCAGGAGTAGTCGATGTCGATGCCGCGGAGCGCCGGGAACTTGCGGTAGAGGCCAGCGAGAAGCAGTTCGAGATGTTTCGGGTTGCTGGCGTCGCGTCCGGTGATGGCGCTGCGGCTGCCGATCTGCACCCGGCCATCCGGCAGCATGCGATAGTAATGGCGCAGCGTGCGCGTGTCGGTGAGCGGAATGCGGGCCTTGAAATTCAGCGCCTGCTGCTCGCTTGTCGTCAGCGGCCGGGTGACGATCGAGTTCGACAGGATCGGCATCAGCCGGTGGCGGGTGAGCGCGTTCATGCCGGGAGATGTGTAACCGGCAGTCGCGATGCAGACGGCGCGCGCCCGGATCGTTCCGCCTGGCGTCCGCAGATAATGCACGCCGCCCTTGGCGGTGCACTCGAGCACCGGGCTCGATGTGTGCACCTTGGCGCCCAGCCTGCGGGCAAGCCTCAGATAGCCGAAGGCGAGCTTGGCGGCATGAATGCCCATGCCGTCGGGCTCGTACATCGCGCCGCGTGCTTCCTCGTCACGGACGAAATCGCGATGGATCTCGTCACGCGAGACCATGCGGGCGCGATAGCCGAAGGTGTCGTTAAGGACGCGGACTTCGCTTTCGAGCGCCGGCAGCATCTTGTCGCGGTGGGCGATATAGAGGTGGCCGCCGTCCTGCGGATCGCAGTTGATCTCCGGCTCGCGGATCAGCGAGCGAAAGAGGTCGAAGCCTTCGGAAATCTCCGCGTGCATCTTGCGGGCAATGTCGACGCCCCAGCGGGCGATCCACTGCGAGCGCTTCAGCCGGCCGGCCGAAATCTGCGCCTGCCCGCCATTGCGGGTGCTGCAGCCCCAGGCAACGCCGTTGGCCTCCAGCACCGTCGCCTTGATGCCGTGCTCGCGCGCCAGGTGAATGGCGCAGGAGAGACCGGTATAGCCGGAGCCGATGATGGCGACGTCAACATCGATGTCGCGGGTGACCGGGCCGTCGTCGTCCGGTTCCTGCCCGGCAGTGCCGATCCAGTAGGTCGGCGCATAGTCCTTGCCCTTGCCGGGGCTGCGGGCATGGTTGGGATCATAGGCCGGATCGAACGGCTCTCTTGCAGGCTTCAAGGGAGTGGCGCGCAGTTGCATGGCTTTCGCTCCGGCCGTCAGTAGCGGGGTTGCAGGACCGGGCGGTTCTTGCGGAACGCCTGCTTGCGCACGATCTTGCCGTTGCGGAAGGTGAAGAGGTCGCAGCCCTCTGCCTCGATGCGGCTGCCATCGGCGGCCGTGCCCGAGAAGGTCCATTCGGATACGCCGCGATCACCCTCGACGAAGTGGCTGTGATTGCCCCACTCGGCATCCGGCATCGATGTCCAGACGCCGCTGAAGGCGTCGGCGATCGCCTCAGTACCTGTGAAGCGGTTGCCGTAGACCTCTGGGCCGCCAACGGCGTTGAACACGCAGTCCTCGGAAAAGAAGTGCATGACCCCATCGATGTCGTGCCGGTTGAAGGCATCGAACAAGGTTTTGAGATCGGTTGCGGAGAGTGTCATCGTCCTGTCCTTTGGCTTGATCGCAGGGCATGGCTTCGCCGAAGACGGGGAACACCGTCTTTGAGGGCCGCCAGGCCGGGGTACGAATGGAGTGTCGGAGCGGTCGCTTAAGCTAGAGGCGGCCCTTCCAGGGGATCAGCACCTTTTCGAGGTAGCGGATCAGTAGATCGAAGGCGAAGGCGAAGATGCCGATGATGAAGATGCCCATGATCACCGTATCGCTTTCGAGGTTTTCGGCCGCGTTCAGAACCATGAAGCCGAGGCCTCGGTTCGCGGCGACCATTTCGGCCGCCACCAGCGTGGTCCAGCCGACGCCGATGCCGATGCGCATGCCGGTGAAGATCTCGGGCAAGGCGGCCTTCATGATCACCTGGCTGATCACCTGGCCACGGGTGGCGCCCATCGCATAGGCCGCGTGGATCTGCTCGGTCGAGACCGAACGCACCCCAGCCCTTGCGGCAATCGCCATCGGCGCGAAGATCGCCAGATAGATCAGGAACACCTTCGGGAACTCGCCGATGCCGAGCCAGATGATGACCAGCGGCAGGTAGGCGAGCGGCGGCAGCGGCCGGTAGAATTCGATGATCGGATCGAACAGGCCGCGCACGACACGATTGACGCCCATCAGGACACCGATCGGCACTGCCGTCACCAGCGCCAGCAGGAAGGCGCCGAAGACGCGGCCGATACTGGCAAGCGTATGCTCGACCAGCGTCGAATTGGAAACGCCGTCGGTCATCGCCAGCATGAACTTGTCCCAGACCGCCAGTGGCGACGGCAGGAAGAGCGGCTTGACCCAACCGGACTCCGTCACGAGAAACCAGAGGGCGACGATCACGATCGTCGTTGAAAGGCTGATCAGGCCGCTGCTGCCGTCACCCGGAGCCCCGAAGATCTTGCCGGCCTTTACCGGCTTTGCGCGTGTCACTCTGTCAAGCATGGGCCATCTCCGGGTTGCCGGACGCACGTTCGTCGCCATAGATGATGCCGAGCACCTCCTCGCGCATGCGGATGAATTCCGGGCTGGACTTGATCGCGCGGGCATTGCC
>NZ_DASYHB010000050.1:0-35682 GCF_035999185.1 Ensifer sp.
GGCACCAATGGCCAATACAACTTCGGCGAAAAAGGCGACCCGCAAGATCGCACGCCGCACTGCAGTGAACAAGGCTCGTCGTTCGCGCGTCCGTGGCTTCATCCGCAAGGTCGAAGAAGCGATCGCAACCGGCGACCAGGCAGTCGCAGCCGCAGCGCTCAAGGCAGCTCAGCCCGAGCTGATGCGCGCCGCCACCAAGGGCGTGCTGCACGCCAACACTGCATCGCGCAAGGTTTCGCGTCTTGCACAGCGCGTAAAGTCGCTTTCGGCCTAATCCGGCTAAGAAAAATCTGTTAATGAAGAGCCCGGCCCTTGCGCCGGGCTTTTCGGATTCATACTTCTGTCATCGCGACGGATAATCTGACGGACTCTGCTCATGTCAATGCGATGACAAGATTTATGTTGAATTTTCAATGGCTTGCGTGAGGTCCTTATCAAAAGGATGTCTCTGGCTGGGGGTCTCTGGGGCCCGTAATGAGTCAAGCAAATTTTTATTTTTTTTCTTTTTCGCCAGCTAAGCAAAGAGCGAAAAATCAAAACCCTTGATTCAACAGGGATTCTTCACGGACTCGGAATGCGGCAAGCAAATGGCGACGAGAGAGTCAACGGCCAGCGCTTAAGGTTGCGTAAAAATCGCGATTGATCTTGCCCATCGATCCTGCCTAAATGCCCTCCACAGGGGACACGGACCACATCTGTAAAAAGAGGCAAAAGAGGCCATTTCCAAGGAATGGTTTCGATGTTTCTGTCCTTTGTATCAGGGCGGCTCCACGTCGTTCAATCAGACAAGTCGAAGGTAAAAAACCGGATGGTTCATTCCACTCCGGACGAGGAACTTTCGTCTTGTGATTGTGACGTGGCCTCCATGGCGCGGTGCGTCCTATTGGACGTGCAAGGTCGCCGTGGCGCCTTGAAGGGCTGCATGTCCAGCTCTTTGACCGGCGACGGCAAAGGCGACATGCAGGAGGTCTCGACGACGGGTGCAAGCGGCGCCTGGCGCGGGACTTAAGGACCAGAGCGCGGCTCGCCGCTTCGTACGAGGGTGCGGAGAGCTGTTGACGAGGAGGAGGATCCGGGACGGTGCGGGAGCGCACCTAAGGATTGTTGACAAGAGGCGCGAGGGGACATCCGCCGGCCCGCAAGGGCAAGTGGATGCGCGTAGCGCGCAGCGAGGCGGGATATGAGGAGCCCGGCGTCGTCTGCGACTGTGACGTTCGGCGAGTGCGGCATGGCCTTTCGAGGCGCCGCGGGCGACGGACATAAGAGATGAGGCCGGCAGCGATGACGGCATCTGAACATGAATTGGAAGGCGGCAAAATGCAGATGAATTTGGTGACGGCGGGCGCACTTCAGAAAGAAGGAGACGCATTCCAGGCCGGAAGCAATCTATCTCAGGCGGCGGGGGAAAAATTCGACATGAGGCACGACGCACTGTTCGAGCGGGTAAGTGCGCGTCTCAAAGCTCAGGTCGGACCGGATGTCTTTGCAAGCTGGTTCGGGCGTCTGAAGCTCCACTCCGTATCCAAGAGCGTCGTGCGCCTGTCGGTGCCAACCACGTTCCTGAAGTCCTGGATCAACAATCGTTATCTCGACCTCATCACGTCGATCTTCCAGAAGGAAGATGGCGAGATTCTGAAGGTCGAGATCCTGGTGCGCACCGCGACCCGTGGCGCCCGGCCGACGACCCAGGAAGAGGCGCTGCCGCAGGCAGCTGAAACGGCTCCGGCCCAGCCGTCGCGCCGTCCGGCCGCGGCTCAGCCGGTGGCGTCCATCGCTGCGGCCGCCGTCGCAAGCGTTCAAAGGCCGACGCAGGCGCCGCTTTTCGGCTCGCCGCTCGATCAGCGCTACAATTTCGAGAGCTTCGTTGAAGGCTCGTCGAACCGTGTCGCGCTTGCCGCTGCCCGCACGATCGCCGAAGCCGGCGCCGGTGCGGTGCGGTTCAATCCGCTCTTCATTCACTCGAGCGTCGGTCTCGGCAAGACGCACCTTCTGCAGGCCATCGCCATCCAGGCGCTGCAGAGTGCCCGTGCGCCGCGCGTCGTCTATCTGACGGCCGAATATTTCATGTGGCGTTTCGCGACCGCGATCCGCGACAATGACGCGCTGTCGCTGAAGGAGTCGCTGCGCAACATCGATCTCCTGATTATCGACGACATGCAGTTCCTTCAGGGTAAGTCGATCCAGCACGAGTTCTGCCATCTCTTGAACATGCTGCTCGATTCCGCCAAGCAGGTCGTCGTTGCTGCCGACCGCGCGCCTTGGGAGCTGGAATCGCTCGACAGCCGCGTTCGTTCGCGTCTCCAGGGCGGTGTCGCCATCGAGATGGACGGCCCGGACTACGACATGCGTCTCGAAATGCTGAAGCGCCGCCTCGACACGGCCCGGCAGGACGATACCTCGCTCGACATCTCCGGCGATATCCTGAGCCATGTGGCGCGTAGCGTCACGGCCAGCGGTCGCGAGCTGGAAGGCGCGTTCAACCAGTTGCTCTTCCGTCGCTCTTTCGAGCCGCAGCTGTCGATCGAACGCGTTGACGAACTGCTCGGCCACCTCGTCAATGCCGGCGAGCCGCGTCGCGTGCGCATCGAGGACATCCAGCGCGTCGTTGCCAAGCACTATAACGTCTCGCGCCAGGAGCTCGTCTCCAACCGCCGCACCCGCGTCATCGTCAAGCCGCGCCAGATCGCCATGTATCTGTCGAAGACGCTGACCCCGCGCTCCTTCCCGGAGATCGGCCGTCGCTTCGGCGGGCGTGACCACACGACGGTGCTGCATGCCGTTCGCAAGATCGAAGAGTTGATCTCGGGCGACACCAAGCTCAGCCACGAGATCGAGCTTCTGAAGCGCCTGATCAACGAATAGTCGCAGCGGACTGACTTAAGGAAAAGGCCCGGTTTTCCGGGCCTTTTTGTTTACTGCACGGCTTTGAGTGCCGGTCGCGGGGAATGTAGGGACGCCGCGTCACCGCCGCCCTGTTCCACGCGCGCCTGCTCGATGATCCAGGCGCGGAAGGCCGTAACCGGTGGTCGATCCAGCGCCGCTGGCGGATAGACAAGATGGTAGGCAAGCCCGGTCATCACCCCCTCGGGAAAGGGGGCTTCCAGCACGTGATCTGCAAGTTCGCGCGTCACCAGTGACAGGCGCACCAGCGCGACGCCATCACCCGCCTTTGCTGCCTCGATGGCGCCGTTGCTGTTGACGAACACCGGCCCACGCCCGGCGTCCACTCCGTCGGCGCCCGCCGCATCCAGCCACAGCCGCCAGTCCTGGCGGTGCACATCGTGCAGCAGCACATGCCCGGCGAGGTCGCCGGGCGTGTCGAGCGGACGCTTGGCTCGAAGCGCCGGGTGAAGGACCGGCACCGGATCGTCGTCGATCAGCCGTTCGCTGATGAGACCGTCATAGCGGCCGAGCCCATGGCGGATCGCCACATCGACCCCGTCGCTTTGGAAATCCGTCAGCCGGTTCGTCGTGCTGATGCGCACGTCGATGCCGGGCAGGTGCTGTTCGAAGGCGCCGATGCGCGGCACCAGCCATTGGGCTGCAAAGGTTGGCGTGCAGCTGACGGTTAGCACCGGCGCACGCTTTCGCGCCATCAGTTCCTCCGTCGCCTCCCGCATCATGCGGAAAGCGCGCCGGAGCGTCGCAAAATAGATGCTGCCGTCTTCCGTCAAAACCAGCTGCCTTGGCCGTCTCTCAAAGAGCGTCACGCCGAGCGTCTGCTCAAGCTCCCTGACCTGCAGGCTGACGGCGCCCGGCGTCACGCTGAGTTCCTGGGCGGCCTTCGTGACGCTCGAATGCCGCGCCGTCGCTTCGAAGGCGCGAAGAGAGGCGAGTGAGGGAAGGGATGTCGACATGGTTTAGCTCAGCTCAATCATGTGTCGAGAAATGATCGTTTGTTCAAGGCCAATTATCCTGAGAATAATGGCACAAATCCAGAGCGGTCAATGCCGCCATGATTTAGCCTGATAAACACAAATGAGGGTTTCGGCTATGTTGCAACCGGTTCACGCCAAGGTCATGGGTGCCCGTGAATGGGGCATGTTGATCACGCTGTCCATTCTGTGGGGCGGCTCCTTCTTCTTCATCGGCATCGCCGTCAAGGCGCTGCCGCCGATCACCATCGTGGCGCTGAGGGTCAGCCTCGCTGCGATCGCGCTGCTGCTCATCATACGCCTGATGGGGTTGTCGATGCCGCGGGACCGGCGCGTGTGGCTGGCCTTCTTCGGTATGGGGCTGCTCAACAACCTCATCCCTTTCTCGCTGATCGTCTGGGGTCAGACGCATATCGCCAGCGGCCTCGCGTCGATCCTCAACGCCACCACGCCGCTCTTCGGCGTCATCGTGGCGCATCTACTGACGGATGACGAGAAACTGACCGTGAACCGTTTCGCCGGCGTCGCCGTCGGGTTCCTCGGCGTCGCCATGATGATCGGGCCGGCAGCGCTCGGCGGCCTCGGCTCGAACCTCCTTGCTCAGCTTGCCATTCTCGGCGCGGCACTTTCCTATTCCCTGGCCGGCGTTTTCGCTCGCCGCTTCAAGCGCATGGGCGTCGCGCCGATCGTCACGGCAACGGGCCAGGTCTCCGCGTCGAGCATCATGCTGGTGCCGCTGTCGCTTCTCATCGATCATCCCTGGACGCTCCCCATGCCGGGCCTTGACGTTTGGGCAGCGATCATCGGCATCGCCTTGATCTCGACGGCGCTCGCTTACGTTCTCTTCTTCCGCATTCTCGAAACGGCAGGCGTCACCAATTTGATGCTGGTCACCTTCCTCATCCCCGTCAGCGCCATCCTGCTCGGCGCGATGTTCCTCGGCGAGACGTTGGAGCCCAAGCACTTCCTCGGCATGACATTGATTGCGGCCGGTCTTGCGGCAATCGACGGAAGGCTTCTGCGCCTCTTTTCCCGGCCAGCCGTCAACCCCACGTTAGAGTGCCGCGACAACGGTTGAGCGTTCTCTTTCACACGCATTGCGGGCCGGTAGGCGAAAGCACTACCGGCCCTGTTTTTTTCACCGCCGTTGTCGGCTATCTGTCGGCAGCAACGTCTTTATTTCAGGAGCAGGAGACCTCCATGCTTTACGCCGTGTTTTGCTACAACAACGAAAATGTCACGAATACCTGGAGCCAGGAGGAAGACGAAAGAGTGATGCGTGACATGGCGGCCGTCGAGCGCAAATATGCCGAAGCCGGAAAGCTTGGACCGATCGCGCGGCTGATGCCGACGGCCTCGGCGACGACGGTCCGGCACAGCCACGCCGAGACGATCGTCACCGATGGCCCCTTCGCCGAAACCAAGGAGCAATTGCTCGGCTTTTTCGTCATCGACTGCGTGTCTCTGGATGAGGCGCTCGAATTTGCCCGTGACCTCGGCAGCGCCAACCCGTCGGCCGGCTCCTATGAAATCCGCCCCCTTGCCATCTACAAACCCAGTGAGCTTGCTTCATGACAGACACATCCTGGATAGACCTCGCACTCGTTTCCGCACGGCCACAGGCGGTGGGCGCGCTGCTGCGCTACTTCCGCAATCTCGATACGGCCGAGGAAGCGTTTCAGGAGGCCTGTATCCGGGCTTTGAAAGCATGGCCGAAGAGCGGACCGCCGCGTGATCCGGCGGCCTGGTTGATCTTCGTCGGTCGCAACAGCGGCATCGACAAGGTTCGCCACCAGTCACGTGAGACGGCGCTGCCGCCCGAAGAAATCCTCTCCGACCTTGAGGATCAGGAGAGCGGCCTTGCAGATCAGCTGGACGGCTCCCACTATCGTGACGATATCTTGCGGCTGCTGTTTGTCTGCAGCAACCCGGCGCTGCCGGCGACCCAGCAGATTGCGCTGGCGCTGCGTATCGTCTCCGGCCTTTCCGTCAAGCAGATCGCCCGCGCCTTCCTCGTCAGCGAGGCGGCGATGGAGCAGCGCATCACCCGCGCCAAGTCCCGCGTTGCGGCGGCGGGCCTCGCTTTCGAAACGCCCGACGCCGCCGATCGCGCCGACCGGCTCGCAGCCGTCGCGACGATGATCTATCTCGTCTTCAACGAAGGCTATTCGGCCATGAACGGGCCGGAAAGCGTGTCTGCCGATCTCTGCGAGGAGGCGATCCGGCTCGGGCGCCTGTTGCTGCAGCTTTTCCCCGCGGAGCCTGAGATCATGGGGCTGATGGCCTTGATGATGATCCAGCATTCACGCGCGCGTGCGCGCTTCGATGCCGATGGCGCCGTCATCCTGCTCGAAGATCAGGACCGATCCTTGTGGAACCAACCGTTGATCGATGAAGCGCTGGGCCTGATCGACAGGGCGATGGGCTACCGCCAGCCGGGCGCCTACCAGATCCAGGCGGCGATCGCCGCGCTGCATGCCCGCGCCAAGCGTCCGGAGGATACCGACTGGGCGCAGATCGATCTGCTTTACCAGGCACTCGAACGCCTGCAGCCTTCGCCGGTCATCACGCTGAACCGCGCTGTCGCCGTCTCGAAGCGACAGGGCCCGGAGGCCGCACTCGCCATGATCGAACCGCTGGCGGAGAAACTATCGGGCTATTTCTATTACCACGGCTTGAGCGGACACCTGCTGAAACAGCTTGGCAAGGTCCGCGAGGCGCGGGTCGCGTTCGACCATGCGATCGCGCTTGCGACCAACGCTGCCGAATGCACCTATATCCGCATGCAACTTGATAAACTCGACGAGGAGCCGCGCGTCAAAGCCGGCGTCAGCGAAAAAAGATAAAAAAATCTGGAGGCTGCTGTCGGGCCCGGTCGACTTGCTTCGTCCTTGGACTGAAACCGAAATCCAAGGAGAACCCCCATGAACACCAGCCTTGCCATTTCCGCTCCGACGGCAAAATCCGTTATCCTCGGCCGCGTCCTGAGCGGCGTGCTCGTCGCCTTCCTGGTCTTTGATGCGGCGATCAAGCTCGTGCCGCTGCAGGTCGTCACCGATACCATGGTGGCGCTTGGCTACCCCGCCGACCAGGGGCTGGCGCGGCTGCTCGGCGTTCTGACGCTGCTTTGCACGCTGCTTTACGTGTACCCGCGGACGTCGATCCTCGGCGCCATCTTGCTGACCGGCTATCTCGGCGGCGCCATGGCGACGCATCTGCGGGCCGGCAGCCCCCTCTTCACCCACCTGCTCTTCGGCTTCTATCTTGGCGTCATTGCCTGGGGCGGCCTGTGGCTCAGGGATCCGCGCCTGCGCAGCCTGATCCCGTTCAAGAACTGACGCAAACCGCATCGAACGATCGGAAGACGACCATGACCAAGACAGTCAACGACTACATTGCCGGTCTCAGCGGCGTTCCTCACGATGTGGCGAAACGCCTGCATGACGCCATCCTCGCGGTGGGCGGGCTGACGGACATCGTCAAGTGGGGGCATCCCGTCTATGGTGCCGGCGGCGCTGTCTGCCTGTTCAAGGGCACGAAGGACTCCGTCACCTTCGGCTTCTGGCGCGGCGCTGACATGCTCGATCTCGATCCCCGCATGGAGAAGGGCGGCGGCAAGGGTGACATGGCCTATATCCGCCTTCGCAGCGCCGATGACGTCGACGCAGCACAGGTCGCCCGGCTCGTTGCCAGGGGCATCGAACTCAATCGCCTCAAGGGCGATCCGATGAAGTAGGGCCTGACGAACCGAATGTGCAGCATGGCGATCGATGAGGACGCCTGCATCGCTGCCAATGCCCATCTCTTCGCGGGAACACGCGCTCGTGCCGGATCCCGCGAGGCTATCATGATCCTCCATCGCCGGACTCATGCCCTGCGTACGCGCGGCGCTCGCTTTTGTTGATGAGCTCGGTCAGCCAGGCGCTCCTGGGGTGATCCATCGTTCGGCAACGCGCGACCATGTTGCGTGCATACCTGCTAAAATGCGACCTTTCCTTGCATTGATTTTGCAGGTCGTGCATCGTCCCGCCGGCCGATCCTCGAAATTTCCGAAAAAAATTTTGCTCATGTCGAAATTTGCGAAGCGCGGACGTCCATCGAGCGCTCAGACTATTCAATCCCATTGGAGAGACCATGATTTTTACTGTGACACCGCTTTATGCGCTGCCCGTGGCGGCGATTTATCTGATCCTGTGGTTCCGCGTCAGCGCGATGCGATCCGCGCAGGGCGTATCCTTCGGTGACGGCAGCAACGCCCTTTTGCTCCAGCGTATCCGCCAACACGGCAATTGCGCCGAATGGTCGGCGTTCGTCGTCATTTTGATGATCCTTGCCGAAGGCATGGGGGCTCCGGCGCTGTATCTGCATATCTCCGGCGCGCTGTTACTGATCGGGCGGATTGCGCACCCCTTCGGCCTGAAGGCTGACAATGCAGGCCACCCGCTTCGCTACGTCGGAAACGGCACCAACATCCTCTCTGCGCTCAACGCCATGGTCTGCCTCGGCGCCAACATCGTCGGCCTTTGAAGGCTGCCTCAATCGAAAGATAAAATCATGCAATACATGCTGCTGATCTATAACGACCCTCAGAAAGAACCGGCCTATGGCACGCCCGAGTTCCAGGAGATGATGGCGGGGTTCTTCGCCGCCAACGCGCGGATGAAGGAGGACGGCGTGCTGCGGTCGGGCGAAGGCCTGCAGGGGGTCGAAACCGCAACGTCGCTGCGCATCAAATCCGGCAAGGTCGAAACCATGGATGGTCCGTTTGCCGAGACGCACGAGCATCTCGGTGGCTATTATGTCATCGATGTCGAGGATCTGGATGCGGCGCTCACCTACGCCGCGTTGATACCTTCGGCGCATTTCGGCACGATCGAGGTGCGTCCGCTGATGGACTACAACCCGACGAACTGATCCCCGAAGATCATGATTCCTGACATGTGATCCATGACACAAGCCGTCCCCAAAGCCATCGCGGTGGCAAAGTTGCTCGACAGCACGCTTCGAGCCGATCGGGGGCGGCTGCTTGCCATTCTGGCTGCAAATTTACGTGACCTGTCGCTGGCCGAGGACGCGCTTCAGGAAGCCGCCGTTTCGGCGCTGTCGCATTGGGGCCGGACCGGCGTGCCGGCATCGCCGCAGGGCTGGCTTTTGACGGTCGCCCGGCGCAAGGCGCTTGATCGCCTGCGCGGTGCCCGCCGTGATGCCCGCAAGGCCGAGGCCCTGGCGCAGCTCATCGTTCGCGAGGAAGCGGAACCCGAAGACATTCCCGACGAACGCCTGCGCCTGATCTTCGTCTGCTGTCACCCGGCGTTAGAGCCGAAGTCGCGCGTTGCACTGACCTTGCGGACAGTCTGCGGTCTCTCCACCACCGAAATCGCCCGCGCCTTCCTCGACCACGAGCCGACAATGGGCCAGCGCATCAGCCGCGCCAAGGCCAAGATCGCGGGCGCCGGCATCTCGTTCTTCGTGCCGACGGCCGAGCACTGGCCGGCGCGGCTGGACGCCGTCTTGACCACCATCTACCTGATTTTCACGACCGGCTATCTCGCGGCAACAGAAGGCCCGCGGGATCTGTGTCTGGAGGCCGAGTATCTGATGCGAGTAATCGACCGGCTGCGCCCTGCGGACCCGGAAATCGAGGGTGCGCTGGCGATGATCCTCTTGACCGCCGCACGCCGTGCGGCACGGATCGGTGCTGATGGGGCAAGCCTTCCCTTGAGCGAGCAGGATCGCAGTCTTTGGGATCAGGCGCAGATAGCGGAGGGCCGCGCCCTTCTTGCGCGTGCCGTGGCCCGGCGAAGCCCCGGCCCGTTCCAGATCAAGGCTGCCATCGCCGATTGCCGGCTGGGCGAGGGAGGGCCTGATTGGCCGCAAATCGCCGCGCTCTATGCCGCCCTCTTCCGGTTCGAGCCGACACCGGTGGTCTCGCTCAACGCTGCGGTGGCCGTGGCCGAGGCGGGCGACGCTGCCCGGGGGCTGGCAATCGTTGAGGGGCTCGCAGCAGACCTTGGGGACTACCAGCCGTGGCATGCGGCGCGCGCGAACCTTTTGGCGTCGGCGGGCAAACATGCCGAGGCCGCAGACGCCTATCGGCGCGCGATCGCCATGGCGTCAGGCCGGGCCGAAGTTCTGTTCCTCGAAAAGCGTCTGGCGGCACTGCTGTTGACCGATGGGCGGGATGCGTGTGTCGGTTGAAGGCCCATCCGGCGAAATGGACTTGAACGAAACAAACTTGCAGGCGCGATCGCAAAACAGAGCGCCTTTATCGCTCTGAATGCAATATCTCTGCGCAGGACCAGGAATTCACCTCAAGATCCCGCGAGATAAATATGATCCTCTATTACCAGACCCATTCCCCCTTCGCTCGCAAGGCGCTCGTCTTTGCCCACGAGATCGGTCTTGCCGACCAGCTTGAGGTCATCCACCACGAGACCAGCCCGACAAGGCGCAACGACGAGGTCTATGCCGAAAACCCGCTCGGCAAGGTGCCGGTGCTGTTGCGTAAGAGCAAGGAGCCGATCTTCGACAGCGATGTGATCTGCGCCTATCTCGACACGCTGCACGATGGGCGCAAGCTGATCCCCGAGGCAGGCGAACCACGCTGGCGTGCCCTGCGGCTGCAGTCGGTGGCGCAGGTTCTTGCCCAGACCGGCATTGGGCTTCGTTGGGAGTGGGAGCGCCGACCGGAACACCTGCGCTACGCGGCGCTTGCCGATGGCTACGAGGAAAAGATCGAAGCGACCTATGACTGGCTCGAGGCAACGTTCCGCCCGGACGAAGAGGTTGATATCGGCCAGATTGCGCTTGCGACCACGCTCTCGTGGATGGCCTTCCGCAATCTGCCGTCGTTTCGCAATCGGCCGCAATTGGCGCGCTGGTTCGATGCGTTCGAAGAGCGTGCGTCGATGCTCGCAACGCCGTTGTCGGGCGAGACGCAGGATTGATTGCGATCAAACGCTTCTTGGGCTCGCCAGCCCCCGTCAGGGGCAGGCGAGATCGGCGACCACCGCGTCGAGGATCAGCATGCCGGCCGGCGTGCAGCGCAGGCGCGAATTGCCGAGCCGCTCGATGAAGCCGTGATCGATCAGGAACTGTTCGCGATCCGGGTCCGGGTCGCGGCCGGAAAGGGTCTGCCAGCGGGCCAGATCGACGCCTTCCTTCAGGCGCAGGCCCATCAGCAGCAGCTCGTCGGACTGTGCTTCGAGATCCAGCGATTCCCGCTCGATCATGCCGTGGCCATAGGTCTCGACAAGATGCAGCCAGTCCTCGGGCTTGCGCTCGGTCGAGGTCGCGATCTTGCCGTTGCCGATGCCGAGACGCCCATGGGCGCCGGGACCGATGCCGGCATAGTCGCCATAGCGCCAGTAGGTGAGATTGTGCCGGCTTTCGGCACCCGGCCGGGCATGATTGGAGACCTCGTAGGCCGGCATGCCGATCGATGCGGTGATGTCCTGCGTCGCCTCATAGAGCACCGCCGACTGCTCGCCGTCGGGCACGATCAGCTTGCCGGCCTTGTGCAGACCGAAGAAGGGCGTGCCTTCCTCGATCGTCAGCTGGTAGAGCGACAGGTGGTCGACCGCATAGGAAACGGCCTCCTTCAGTTCGCGCTCCCACTCCTCGACCGTCTGGTTGGGGCGGGCGTAGATCAGATCGAAGGACATGCGCGGGAAGATCTCGCGCGCGAGCCGGATCGCCTTCAGCGCATCCTCGACATTGTGCAGCCGTCCGAGGAATTTCAGGTCGCGGTCGTTCAGCGCCTGGACGCCGAGCGAGACGCGGTTGACGCCAGCCGCCCGGTAGCCGTGGAAGCGCGTCGCCTCGACACTCGAAGGATTGGCCTCCATGGTGATTTCGATGCCATCGGGCACATGCCAGTGACGGGCGATGCCCTGAAGGATCGCGTCCACCGTTGCCGGCTCCATCAGCGACGGCGTGCCGCCGCCCATGAAGATGCTGGTGACCGTGCGTGGACCGGACAGTTCCCGGACCTCTTCCATCTCCTTGAGGAAGGCGGCGACGAAGCGCGGCTGGTCCACCGGCTGGTGGCGCACGTGGCTGTTGAAGTCGCAATAGGGGCACTTGGCCGCGCAGAACGGCCAATGCACATAGACCCCGAAGCCGGGGTCCATGCCGTCACCGATCGCCGATAGCGTGGCTGTCTGCATTATTGCGTCTCTCATGGTCACTTCTAACAGGGAGCGGGATGCGCGGGCGGGAAACCGCACGCATTTTTCCTCATCCCACTCCGATCAGGCTCCGAGGCAGGTCTCGGCAAAAATCTTGAAGGCGCGGGCGCGGTGCGACAGGGCCTCCGCATCACCCGGCTTCCAGCCGTGTTTTTCGTCAGCGCTCATCTCGCCGAAGGTAGTGTCGTAGCCTTTTGGCTGGAACACCGGATCGTAACCGAAGCCCTGGCTGCCGCGCGGCGGCCAGACGACGAAGCCTTCGACTTCGCCGCGGAAGAGTTCGACATGACCGTCCGGCCAGGCGAGGCAGAGTACCGAGACGAAGCGCGCAGTGCGTTCGGCGGGCGTCGCCGCGCCCTTTTCCTGCAGCGCGTTTTCGACCTTCTCCATCGCCATCGCAAAATCGCGGCTGCCATCCTCGCGCTCGGCCCAGTTGGCCGTGTAGACGCCGGGCGCGCCGCCAAGCGCGTCGATCACCAGACCGGAATCGTCCGAAAGCGCCGGCAGGCCAGAGGCCTTGGCCGAGGCGAGCGCCTTGATCGTCGCGTTCTCTTCGAAGGTCGTGCCGGTTTCATCCGGCTCGATGAAGTTGAGGTCGGCTGCCGACTTCGCCGCAAAGCCGAGCGGGCCGATGAGATCGCGGATTTCGCGGATCTTGCCGGCATTGTGGCTGGCGACGATCAGCGTCTTGTTGTCCAGTTTGCGCATGGTGTCTCGTTTCGTGTTCATTCGATGGACCAGAGGCCCGGTTCCGCGCATTCAAGGCTGTTGCCGGCCGGGTCGCGGAAATAGAAGGACCGCGCTCCGTTTGGCCAACGCGTGTCCGCTTCGATCGCGATGCCGGCCGCCTCCAGTTTCGCCTTCCAGGCATCGAGTGCTTCGGCTGCAACCCGAAAGCACATGTGGCCCTGGCCTGTCGTGCCGTGCGGGATCGGCGGTTTCAGCGTCTCCGTC
The DNA here is from genome assembly GCF_035999185.1 of Ensifer sp. Taxonomy (GTDB): domain Bacteria; phylum Pseudomonadota; class Alphaproteobacteria; order Rhizobiales; family Rhizobiaceae; genus Ensifer. The sequence goes on from NZ_DASYHB010000050.1 coordinate 13,019, forward strand.
GGGTTGAAGATCAAAAGCACGCCTTGTCCGCAGTGATAGAACACATGCCGGTTTCCGGCGCGCGTGATCCTTTGAAGACCAAGGATACCGCCGTAGAAGGCCTCGGCGGCATCGAGATCCGTCGCATAAAGCGCGGTCTCCAGTATGCCTTCCAGCGCCGGGGCCATCATTTTCGTCCTTTTCGTCAGCCTGTTATCGCCTGCTTCTGCAGCGCCACCAGCTCGGCAATGCCGTTCTTTGCCAGGCCCATCAGGCTTGCGAATTCCTCTTCCGAGAACGGTTTGCCTTCGGCCGTGCCCTGGATCTCGACGATGCCGCCCGAGCCGGTCATGACGAAGTTGGCATCCGTCTCGGCGGCCGAGTCCTCGAGATAATCGAGGTCGATCACCGACTGGCTGGCAAAGATGCCGCAGGAGATGGCGGCGACATGGTCCTTCAGCACCTTCTCGACCTTGACCATGTTGCGGGCTTCCATCCACTTCAGGCAATCGTAGAGTGCCACCCAGGCGCCAGTGATCGAGGCGGTGCGTGTGCCGCCGTCGGCCTGGATCACGTCGCAGTCGATCGAGATCTGGCGCTCGCCGAGGGCTGGCAGATCGACAACGGCGCGCAGCGACCGGCCGATCAGGCGCTGGATTTCCTGCGTGCGGCCGCTCTGCTTGCCGCTCGATGCTTCGCGACGCATCCGCTCGCCGGTGGCGCGCGGCAGCATGCCGTATTCCGCCGTTACCCAGCCCTTGCCGCCGTTGCGCAGCCAGGCCGGAACTTTTTCTTCGAGGCTCGCCGTGCACAGCACGTGCGTATCGCCAAACCGCACCAGACAGGAGCCTTCCGCGTGCTTGGAAAAATTGCGCTCGAAGGAAACCTTGCGCATTTGGTCGGTTTTTCTGCCGGATGGCCGCATCGTCAACTCCTATCGTATCTCGTGAGCCTTCTAGAACATGGCGCGAGCAAAGGGAACCGGTGGATAGCCGGGCGACCGGCCGTTTTTTCCCTTTTGCCATCGGGCATCGTGGACACTATATTCCGCGCACGGCAGGATGTGCCTGCAGATGTGGAGTGACATGGTACTGCGCAATCCCGGAGCAAAGGAAATCGCCGCGGCGCTGGACGAGCGCTCGGGCGAAATCTTCCGTCGCATCGTGGACACCTATCTGACGAGCGGCGAGCCGCTCGGCTCGCGCAATCTGTCGCGGCTGCTGCCGATGTCGCTGTCTCCCGCCTCGGTGCGCAACGTGATGAGCGATCTCGAAGATCTCGGCCTCATCTACTCGCCGCATGTGAGCGCCGGTCGCCTGCCGACCCAGACGGGGCTGCGCTTCTTCGTCGATGCCTTCATGCAGGTCGGCAATCTCTCAGCCGAGGACCGCGCCTCGATCGACCGCCATGTCCGGCGCGACGATCATACCCAGCCGGTGGATGCCTTGCTCACCGAAGCGAGCCAGATGCTGTCGGGCATGTCGCGCGGCGCAGGCCTCGTCATCACCGCCAAGGCCGATCCGGTGCTGAAGCACGTCGAGTTCATCCGGCTGGCGCCGACCAAGGCGCTCGCCGTTCTCGTCGGCGAGCATGACCAGGTGGAAAACCGGATCATCGAGCTGCCGGCGGGCGTCACCAGCTCGCAGCTGACCGAGGCTGCCAACTTCCTCAATGCGCATCTCGCCGGTCAGACAATCGCCGAAACGCGCGTGCAGCTCGAAAGGGTAAAGCAGACGGTGCGTGGCGAACTCGACGCGCTGTCGCAGGATCTGGTCGAGCGGGGCCTCGCCATCTGGTCGGGCAACGAAGGGGACGAGAAGCCGGCGCGGCTGATCGTTCGCGGCCGCGCCAACCTGCTCGAAGGGTTGGAGGGGGCGGAGGATATCGACCGGCTGCGCATGCTCTTCGACGATCTGGAAAAGAAGGACAGCATGATCGAGCTGCTGGACCTTGCCGAAAGCGGGCCGGGCGTGCGGATCTTCATCGGCTCGGAGAACAAGCTTTTTTCGCTCTCCGGGTCGTCCCTGATCGTTGCGCCCTATCGCGACGGCGAGGACCGGATCGTCGGCGCCGTCGGCGTCATTGGTCCGACACGGCTCAACTATTCGCGTATCGTGCCGATGGTCGACTATACGGCGCAGCTGATGTCGCGGCTTTCGCGCTGATGACGCGCTTTTGGCCGCTGCATCAAAGGGCTACGGCGCCCTTTGCGCGTTTGATAAGACGCGCGGCGCTGAAGCAGCGCGATTGAACCCTTGATTTTTCGGCCCCAAACCTCGATATCGGCTTCAAATCCAGTCACTGGGCATTTCGCTGAGACGCAAGCATAGGCCTGCGGCGCGTGAAAATGCTAAGGACGACACAGACGACACTGCGGAGAACGTCATGACCGACGAAACGAACAAGCACGGACCCGAGGCCACTGACGAGGCAATCCATGCCGCGCCGGAGGCTGCCGACGCCGCTGAAGCCGCGGCGGCTGCCACGCCCGATCCGCTGGAACTTGCCAAGGCGGAAAACAACGAGCTGCGTGACAAGTACCTTCGGCTTGCCGCCGAGATGGACAATCTGCGCCGGCGCACCGAGCGCGACGTGAAGGACGCCAAGTCCTACTCCGTCGCCGGCTTCGCCCGCGACATGCTGGCCGTATCCGACAACCTGCGCCGCGCACTCGACGCCATTCCGGCGGAAGCCAAGGAAGCCGGCGAGGCAGGCCTCAACACGCTGATCGAAGGCGTGGAAATGACCGAACGCTCGATGCTCTCGGCGCTCGAGCGCCATGGCGTCAAGAAGCTGGAGCCGGAAGGCCAGAAGTTCGACCCGAATTTCCACCAGGCAATGTTCGAGATCCCGAACGCAGAGGTCCCGAACAACACGGTGCTGCAGGTCGTCCAGGCCGGCTACGTGATCGGCGATCGCGTCCTGCGCCCGGCCATGGTCGGCGTTTCCAAGGGCGGCCCGAAGGTCGTGGCTGGCGAAAACGGCGACGCACCGACGGCCTGACCGCAAAAGACGAACATCAAGAAAACGCCGCGCGAACAAACTTTGCGCGGCGTTTTTCTTTGTGCGGTCGCGCTGTTTGCTATCCGAACAACTGGCGCAGGTGATCGTTGAGGAAACGCCCTTCCGGATCGACCTTGGCTCGAAGCGCCCGGAAATCGCCGGCGCGCGGATAGAGAGCCGTGACGTCTTCTGCACCGAGAAAGTGCAGTTTACCCCAATGCGGGCGCGAGCCGTATTGGCGCAGGATCGTATCGACGTCCTTCAGATACTCCCAGTAGTCGGTTCCCGGCTCGCCTGAAACCGACAGCGTAATCGAGTCCTGCTCGTAGAAAGGGCTGATCCAGCCGGTATCGCCGGCGGTGAAGCGATACTCGATCGGGTAGATGCAGGTCGGGTGCTTCTCCAGCATCAGCTTGCGCACTGCCTTGACGGCGTCCTTGCCGTTCGCGACGGGCACGGCATATTCGAGTTCGTGGAAGTTCGGTACGTATTCGATCGGGTAGATCTCGGAGGAGTAGGCGATCTTTTCGAAGCCGCGCTCCATCGGCGCGTCGCCGGTAATGTCGATCACCTTCATCTCGCAGACGTCGGATGTCCGGTCGGTGGTCGAGACCGAAGCCGTGTCCGGCAGGCAGTAGCAGTGCCGGCTCTCAGGGATCGGGCACCAGAAGAAGCCGAAATGCCGGTGCTTGGCGGCGAGTTCGTCATGCTGCTCGATCATCTCGTCGAAGGTGCAGCGCCACAGCTTTTCATGCAGGTTGTAGCTGTCCATCGCCTGCAAGGTGATCTCCGAGATCACCCCGAGCATGCCGATCGAAACCCGCGCCGCCTCGAGCAGGTCAGGCGTCGTCTCGTCGACCACGAGGATGCTGCCATCGGGCTGAACGAGGCGCATGCCGACGATCTGCGAGGCCATGTTGCCGAGCTTGGCGCCGGTGCCATGGGTGCCGGTGGTCAGCGCGCCTGCGAGCGCCTGGCTGTCGATGTCGCCCTGGTTGATCAGCGAAAGGCCGCTCGATTTCAGCACCTTGCCGAGCTGGTTGATGGTGGTGCCGGCTTTGACGGCGACGCGCTTGCGCGCCTGGTCGATGTTGACGACGCCCTGCATAGCGGACAGCGTCAGCTGCAGTCCGCTCGTCAACGCCACCGGTGTGAAGGAATGGCCGGAGCCGGCACAGCGCACATTGAGCCCCTGCGACGTCGCCTCGCGCACCATTTCGGAAAGAGCCGCCTCGCTCTCCGGCGCGCCACGATTGCGCACGATGCAAGATTGATTTCCGACCCAGTTGCGCCAGTGGCCACCTGCCTGAAGCATTTTCCCCTCCCTCAAACCGCGGTGAAGCAATTGTCGACGAACAGATGCGTGCCATTGACGAAGCTGGCTTCGTCGCTCGCCAGAAACAGCGCAGCGCTCGCGACTTCTTTCGGGTCGCACATGCGGCCCTGCTGCGCGGCGATCGCCGCCTCCGAGACGTCGACGCCGTATTTGCTGAGGCCGACAAGTTCGCGCTTGCCGTGGTCGGTGGCGATGAAGCCCGGGCAGACGGCGTTGCAGCGGATGCCGCGGTCACGAAACTCGACGGCGATGGCACGGGCGAACATGTGGCAGGCGCCCTTGGTGGTGTCGTAGAGCACCTCCATCGGCGTTGCCGCCACGGCAGAGATCGACGAGGTGCAGACAATGCTGCCGCCACCGGCCGCAAGCATGCCCGGCAGCACGGCCTTGGTCATCAGGAACATGCTGCGCACATTGACGGCCATCAGCCGGTCCCATTCGTCTTCCTCGGTTTCGAGGAAGGGGCCGACGGCAAGGATGCCGGCGTGGTTGAAGAGCACGGTGATCGCGCCGAACGCGGCTTCGACCGCCTTGACGGCGGACGTCACCTCGGCGGACACCGAGACGTCAGCCGGCGCAAAGATCGCCTCGCCGCCATTGGCGCGGATCGAGGCCGCAACCTCCTCGCCCTTGCTGCGTGGCAGGTCGACAATCCCCACCTTGGCGCCCTCGCGTGCAAACAACTCGGATGCGGCCAGGCCGCAGCCGCCGGCACCCCCGCTGATCAGCGCCACCTTGCCTGAAAGCCTGCCTGCCATTGCGTCCTCCTCAAGGGTCGTCGCTGACGAGGATCGCCAGCAACGACCCGCTCCTCGACGGATCGGTTTCTCTCTCCGCGGGAATTATTGTTGACGAAGCGGGGGCTGTCGATATCCCATGGGGGATACGTGCGGTTGGGGGATGGAACGGGAATGCTCGCAAGGGAGTCCGCCGATATTTCGGCGATGATCGGTCTGATCGGCACGCAGGAATTCGGCCAGGCGCTCGACCGGATGCTCAGATCGGTCACCGACTTCGATCTCTCCGTTGCGTTCGCCTATCCTTACGATGCCCGGCCGATCGTGCTCTACGACGGCTATACGGCCAAGGTCTCGGCGAGCGCGCTTGCCGCCTATCTCGGTGGCGCCTATCTGCTCGATCCCTTCTACGTCGCCTGCTGCGCCGGTCAGCCGGCGGGGCTCTGGCGCATGCGCGAACTCGCGCCCGACCGGTTCTTCCAGTCCGATTTCTCCTCGTCTGCCGAGGTGCACCCTTGCGTGTCGATGGAGACGGGGGTGCTGGTCGAGGAAGTGGGCTTTGTTATTCCGCTCGATGGCGGCCTGCAAGCGACCTATTCGCTGATGCGCGGCCGCGGTGGCAAAGCCTTCAGCGAAGAGGAGCTAGGACGGCTGCGCGTTTACGAGCCGATCGTGCGTGAGGCAGTCCGGGCCAACTGGCGACAGCAGGGCCAGACCGTCGCACCGCCGCCATCCGACGAGGGCGACGATGTGATGGAGGTTGCTTTCGAGAGCCTGTGTTCAGATCGGCTGACCAAGCAGCAGCGCAACATCGTGCGTTTGATCCTCAGGGGACACAGTAACCTGTCGATCGGCAAGACGATGAACATCTCCGAGGGAACGGTGCGCATCCATCGCAAGAACATCTATCGCCGGCTCGGCATTTCGAGCCAGGGCGCGTTGTTCCGGATTTTCATCGATCATTTGAACGGGCGTCAGCTCTACTGACGGTAGCGTTGCGCGTCCTTAGCGGACGCGCGTTCCTGTCAGGCTGCGTGCGAGGTCGCGTCGTCGTCGAGCAGGGTATAGATCGCACTGGCGGAATCGCTCGAGCGGATCTTGGCGACCATGTCGTGGTCGCGCAGCACGCGGGCGATGCGCGACAGGGCCTTCAGGTGATCGGCTCCAGCCCCTTCCGGAGCGAGCAGAAGGAAAACGAGGTCAACCGGCTGATCATCGAGGGCCTCGAAATCGACCGGCGTGTCGAGACGCGCAAAGATGCCGATGATCGAGGGGAGGTTGTTGAGCTTGCCGTGCGGAATGGCGATGCCGTTGCCGACGCCGGTGGAGCCAAGGCGCTCCCGCTGCAGGATAACGTCGAAGATTTCACGCTCGGGAAGCCCGGTGATCTTAGATGCTTTTGCCGCCAATTCCTGAAGGAGCTGTTTTTTCGAGTTGGCCCTCATGGCCGGGATGATCGCATTTTGATGCAGCAGACCTGCCAATGCCATTCTTTTGTCCTCGTTCGCCGGTTAGAGCCGGACAACATCATCATAAATGCGTCGCAATGGCTTTAACCATCTTTGTCATGGCGGGTTCCATGCACAGAAAAGTCACATTTTCCGGCCTGTCCGCTGATTTGCGGGCGGGGGATGCCGGCATGCCGGCATTCCCCTTTTTTCCACTCATGCCTTGATATTGGCGGCGTCGATCCAGCCAATATTTCCATCGTTGCGCCTGTAGACGATATTCAGTTCGGCCTTGCCGGGAGTGCGGAACATGAGGACGGGTTCGTCCGTCATGTCGAGCGCCATCACGGCGCTTGCGACAGACATCGTCCTCAGTTGTTTGGAGCTCTCGGCGACGATGGTCGGTGCATAATCCTCGGGGACTTCGTCGTCCTCGAAGGGTACCGAATCCATCACTGTGTAAGCCACTTCGGCAGCGTTCTGTCCGTTGCCGTTATGGTGATCCTTCAGCTTCCGCTTGTAGCGGCGCAGACGCTTTTCGATGCGGTCCGACGCCGCGTCAAACGCAGCCTGAGGGTCGTTCGCTTGACCGTTCGCCTGCATAACCACGCCCGTATCGAGATGAAGCTTGCAGTCGGCGCTGAAGCGCGACCCGGATTTTTCCACAGTGACCTGGCTTGAATATCCTCCGTCGAAATATTTGGTAACGGCCTGCTCGATCTGCTCGCCAATGCGGGCGCGGAACGAATCGCCGATTTCCATTTGTTTACCGGATACACGCACACTCATGGAGTTTCCTCTCTCGTTCGTGATTTGCGCAGCCAGTCTATTCCAAGCGGTCCCGTCATCCAAGCCTTTCAGACTTGCGGGGGCCGCCTCTGTCGCAGCCACCGGTCGCACCGGTCGGCCTCCGGGGTGAGCATGTCCCCGGCAATTGCGGCGGGCTCATATCGCCTGTGTCGGAGAGAGTCAATTGAAGGTCGCAAAAAAGTTAACGCGACTTAACCTTCGGCACCGGTCAGAAGCCCGAAGCCTTGGCGAGCGCGCGCTTTTCTCGCCGCCGCTGCACGGAGGAGGGGATGTTCATCGCTTCCCGGTATTTGGCGACGGTGCGCCGGGCGATGTCGACGCCGGCCTGTTTGAGGCCGTCGACGATGTCGTCGTCGGAAAGCACGGTTTCGGCGCTTTCCTCCTGGATCATCGCGCGGATGCGGTGGCGCACTGCTTCCGCCGAATGGCTGTCGCCGCCCTCGGCCGAGCCGATCGAGACCGTGAAGAAGTACTTGAGCTCGAACAGCCCGCGCGGCGTCAGCATGTACTTGTTGGACGTCACCCGGCTGACGGTCGATTCATGCATCTTGATCGCGTCGGCGACCGTCTTGAGATTGAGCGGGCGCAGGTGGCCGATGCCGTTGACCAGGAACGCATCCTGCTGGCGGACGATCTCGGTTGCGACCTTCATGATCGTCCTGGCGCGCTGGTCGAGGCTGCGGGTCAGCCAGTTGGCGTTCTGCAGGCACTCGTTGAGGAAGGCCTGGTCGGCGCTGTTCTTCTGCGTGCCGCGCGAGACGGCCGCGTAATAGGCCTGGTTGACCAGAACGCGGGGCAGAGCGTCGGGATTGAGTTCAACCATCCATGAGCCGTCGGGTGCGGCCCGCACGACGATATCGGGTACGATCGCCTCGCTGACGCTGGTCTCGAAGCTCGTGCCGGGCTTCGGATCGAGCTTGCGGATTTCCGCCAGCATGTCGATCAGGTCTTCCTCGTCGACGCCGCAGATCTTCTTGAGGCTTGCAAAGTCCCGCCGCGCCAGGAGTTCGAGATTGGCGACCAGTGCCTCCATCGCCGGGTCAAGCCGATCGCGGGCCCGCAACTGGATCGCCAGGCATTCGCCGAGCGAGCGGGCAAAGACGCCCGGAGGGTCGAACTGCTGCAGCTTCAACAGTACCCGCACGACGTCTTTGTGTGTTGCGCCGAGCCGTTGAGCGACCTCGTCCAGGTCGGCCTGGAGATATCCGGCGTCGTCGAGCTGATCGATCAGGTGCTGGGCGACCAGCCGATCCGAAGCATCCGAGAGAGCAAAGGGAAGCTGCTCCAGAAGCGTCTCGCGCAGGCTCTTGCGACCGGCAACAAAATCATCGAGGTCGTAGTCTTCGCCTTCGCTGCCGCCGGGCATCGACTTCCATTGGCCCAGCAGTTCAGGCGCGTCGGCGCGCTGCGGTGCGGTGTCGTCCTGATAGACATTGGAGAAATCGGTGTCGAGCTGCTCGCCGAGCCGCTCTGCGGAGGCAGAGGTGGCGCCCTCGTAGAGATCGACCTGTCCGCTGGCCTCGCCGCCCGGCGCCTCGTCCCCGGTGTCCGAACGCTCCGGTGTGCCCGGAACCTCGTCATTCGCCTGAAAATCGAGCAGCGGGTTCTTCTCCACCTCCTGGGCGATGAACTGATTGAGTTCGAGATGCGTCATCTGCAGCAGCTGGATCGACTGCATGAGCTGCGGCGTCATCACCAGGGACTGGGACTGGCGCAGATGTAGGCTGGCGGACAGTGCCATGCTGACGCGAAACTCCCGAGAAATCTCTCAAGGCCCGCGTTGTTTTCCTGTTGCCGGACGGACCTTTTATCGTTTGGCCCAAAAATTGCTTATCGGAAAGGTTTGGTCAAGCGTGGTCGCGGCCGGAATCGCCGCGCCGGCAGATTCAGAGGCTGAAATTGTCGCCGAGATAGAGCCTGCGCACGTCAGGATTGGTGACGATGTCGTTGGCGCGACCATGCGTCAGCACTTCGCCGGCATGGATGATGTAGGCACGGTCGATCAGTCCGAGGGTCTCGCGGACGTTGTGGTCGGTGATGAGCACGCCGATGCCGCGCGAAGTGAGGTGCCTGACAAGCGCCTGGATATCGGCGACCGAGATTGGGTCGACACCGGCAAACGGCTCGTCGAGCAGCATGAAGGTCGGGTCGGTTGCGAGCGCGCGCGCAATTTCGAGGCGTCTGCGTTCACCGCCGGACAGTGCGATCGCCGGCGACTTGCGCAGGTGCGTGATGTTGAACTCGCCGAGCAGGTCGTTGAGCTTGCTCTCGCGCCGCTCCAGGTTCTTGTCGTGCACTTCGAGCACGGCGCGGATGTTTTCCTCGACCGTCAGTCCGCGAAAGATCGATGCTTCCTGCGGCAGGTAGCCGACGCCAAGGCGCGCGCGCCGGTACATCGGCATGGTCGTGACGTCGTTGCCGTTGATCTCGATCGAGCCTTCGTCCACCGGAACAAGGCCGGTGATCATGTAGAAGCAGGTGGTCTTGCCAGCGCCGTTGGGGCCGAGCAGTCCCACAGCCTCGCCGCGCCGCACCACCAGCGAAACGCCGTTGACGACACGGCGCTCACGATAGGCCTTCGTCAGGCCGCGGGCGATCAGCGTACCGTCGTAGCGCGCCTTGTCGACCGTGTGCCCTGAGGCGGCCGTGGCTGTCGCCGACGGCTTGCGGACCCGTTTGCGCTTGTGGAGAAAGGGAAGTTGCACGAGCGGTCTACGTCAGTTCTGCTTGCGGGACTTCGGGTCGAGCTGGATTTGCACGCGGCCGCCGCAGGCTTCGAGCTGGGCCTCCCCGCTTTCCATATGGACATTGAGCTGGCAACCGACGAAGACGTTCTTGCCTTCCGACAGCACCACCTTGTCGCCCTTGAGCACGAAAACCTGCTTCGTCATGTCAAACGAGCCGGTGTCGGCCGTTGCCTGCTGCGTGCCTGAGCTGAGGAAAACCTTGTTGCTGACCTCGATGCGATCGATGTCGGCGTCGCCGCTCGAAACCGAGCCTGCGCCGGACTTGTAGAAGACCACCATGTTGCCGGCCTGAAGCGTCGTCGTGCCCTGCACGACCTTGACGTTGCCGGTAAAGATCGCCTTGCTCTCCGGGTCCTTGATCTCCAGCTTGTCGCTCTCGATCTGGATCGGCTGGTCGTTGGAGAGCTGCAGGCCCTTCATCTTGCTCGACGTGGCTTGGGCGGATGCGCCGGAGGCAATGATCAGTGCGCCGAGGCCGGCAATCGCCAGGCTGGCCGAAATCTTGAAAAATGAAGCGGTTGTGACCGACATGGAGTGCACCGGGTTCTATTTGGCGTTCTTGCGGATGGCACTGGGCTCGATGTTCACCCTCACCATGCCCTCAAATGTTACAATACGTCCCTTATCCGTCATTCGCAGCGTCTGCGCAATGATCGAACCGCCCTTCATGCTGATCGCAACGGGACGCTTCGTTTCCATCTCGCCGGCATTGATGTCCAGATACGCCGACTGGAAGTCGGCGTTGATGCCATTATTGACCGAAATGGTGAACGGGGCGTTCATGTCGAGCGTGTTTGCGCCGCGGTCGTAGATGCCGTTGGTGGCGTCCACGGTCGCAATCATCGAGCCTTTCATCGGCATTTCCGCATGGATCGTCTGCAGCGTGATGATATCCGGGTTGGCGATATCCTGGAGCGCGCGCTGCGCCTTCATCGAATAGCTGATGCCCTGCTTGTTGCGGCCGGAAATCGCCGGGTTCTTCATGACGATCTTGCCGTCTTCGATGGTTGCCGTTTCGAGCTGCAGGTCGACGGGAATAAAGGCCCTGACAAAGGTTACGCCGGCGAAGATCGCGGCGATGAGGCCGGCAACGACGGGCAGAATGACCTTCAGCCGGCGCACGCGCGCGGAATGCCGCGCAGCGAGCGCATAGGCGTCGGCGGAGCTCGCACCCATGTCGGCAAAAATGCCCGGGGCTGGCGCGTGGTTCAACATGAAAGGGCCTGTCGGTTCTGATAGTTTTGTCGCTGACCCGGAAAAAGGGCCGTATACATACAATGGTGTAAGTCGCCGCAAATATGGATATTTTTTGCTGTCGCACAATGGTGCCGCAAAAAAACTCGGGTGAAACACGAAAACGCCAGCTGCGGCTTTCAACCGTTGCCAAGCGTGTTTATGGAATATGCGCTCTAAGCGCGCAGATAACACGTTCCCGCGGAAACTGACAGAAGCTGCGCCAACTTTTCGGGAGAAAGCCACATGGACGAACTCGCCATTGCCGATCGCCGCAGCCTGCGCAGGAAGTTGAGCTTCTGGCGCTTTGTGGTGGCGGGTCTGCTTGTGGCTGCAGCCCTTGCGATCTTTGCCTGGTCGGGAGCCGCCGACGACGTTGGTCGCAACCGGCAGCACGTGGCCCGCGTGACCATCACCGGGTTGATCCAGGATGACCGCGAGCTCCTCGAGCGCCTTCAGAAGATCGCCGACAATGACAGCGTCAAGGCGCTGGTCGTGACCATCTCGTCTCCTGGCGGCACGACCTATGGCGGCGAAGTGCTTTACAAGGCGATCCGCAAGGTGGCGGCCAAGAAGCCGGTCGTCTCCGATGTCCGCACACTTGCCGCTTCGGCGGGCTACATGATTGCGCTGGCCGGTGACACAATCGTTGCCGGAGAAAGCTCGATCACCGGCTCCATTGGCGTCATTTTCCAGTATCCGCAGATCAAGGACCTGATGGACAAGGTTGGCGTGTCGCTGGAATCGATCAAGTCGCGGCCGCTCAAGGCGGAGCCGTCGCCCTTCCACCCTGCGAGCGACGAAGCCAAGGCAATGATCCAGTCGATGATCGACGACAGCTATGCCTGGTTCGTCGACCTGGTTGCCGAACGCCGCAAGCTTGAGCGCCCCGATGCGCTGCTGCTCGCCGACGGGCGCATTTTTACAGGCCGCCAGGCCTTGAAAGCCAAGCTCGTCGATACGTTGGGGGGGGAGGATGAAATTCGCGCCTTCCTGACCGAGAAAAAGGTCTCGAAGGACCTGCCGATCGTCGATTGGGAGGCGCCGCGAAAAACCCTGCCATTTGGCCTCGGCGCGATCGCCGCCAACTGGATCAAGATGTTGGGATATGACGCTTTTCCGGCAATGAGCGGGCTCGAAAAAATTGCGGGCGACAAGTTGTTTCTTGACGGTCTTGTTTCGGTTTGGCAGGTTGATGGTCAATGAGGAAGGCGACATATGCCCAGCCTGAACCGTCCAGGGACTGGCGGCGCCGTCGCAGCGTCTGCCACACCGGGTCGGTAATCACCATGCAGACCGAAAAAGCAAAACAAACAAGAATTTGAGGGGGCGACAGTGATCAAGTCAGAACTGGTGCAGATTGTTGCAGCTCGCAATCCGCATCTCTATCACCGCGACGTCGAAAATATCGTCAATGCGGTCCTCGATGAGATCACCGACGCGCTCGCGTCAGGCAACCGGGTCGAGCTGCGCGGCTTCGGCGCTTTCTCGGTCAAGAACCGGCCGTCGCGGTCCGGCCGCAATCCGCGCACCGGCGATTCCGTCTTCGTCGAGGAAAAGTGGGTGCCGTTCTTCAAGACCGGCAAGGAATTGCGGGAGCGCCTCAATCCCGGCATGAACGGCGACGACGAGGACTGATTTTCACCGACGTCAGCATTTTGGCGCAATTGGCGCCCGTTGTCCCTTAAGACACCGGAAGGCATATGCCGCCGCCAAGATGGAGCGATTGAATGTTCAAGAAACTGATCAACATCGTTTTTCTCGTCCCCGTTGGCGTGATCTTGATCGTACTTAGCGTTGCCAACCGTCAGAGCGTGACGCTGGCGCTCAACCCGTTTCGGCCGGAGGACAGTGTGCTCTCCGTCAGCGCGCCATTCTTCGTCTTCCTGTTTCTCGCCGTCATCGTCGGCGTGATCCTGGGCGCTGCGGCGACCTGGTTCAGCCAAGGCAAGCACCGGCGTCGCGCGCGCACCGAGGCGAATGAAGCGCTGAAATGGCACCGCGAGGCAGAAAAGCACCGCAGCCAGGCCGAGAAGCTCGCCACTCAAGCCACCCTTGCCGCACCGCAGAGCTGACCTCAACGGCGCAGTCCGGACTTCGAGCGGACGTCCCGGGTCGCGTCGTCGCTCAGCTTGATGCTTCTGCCGGTCCGCCCACGGCCGCGCCGAAGTCGGCAAAGAACTGTTGCGCCAGTTTCTTTGCGGTCGAGTCAATGAGGCGCGAACCAAGCTGGGCAAGCTTGCCGCCGATCTCTGCCTTGACGTCGTAGCGCAGCACCGTTTCCAAACCGTCCTCGATCAGCGTGACGTCGGCGCCGCCCTTGGCAAAACCGGCAATGCCACCCTTGCCTTCGCCTGATATCGTATAGCTCTCGGGCGCGTTGAGATTGGAAAGCACGACATTGCCCGCGAACGAAGCGGAGACGGGGCCGATCTTGATCTTCACCACCGCTGCAAGTTCGCTCGGTGACGTCATTTCCAGCGATTGGCAGCCAGGGATGCAGCGCTTGAGGATTTCCGGATCGTTGAGGCCGCGCCACACCGCATCGCGCCCAGCCGCAATCCGCTCTTCGCCGGTCATGTCCATGCGCTTTCCTCCCCGTGCGGTAACCCGACCATCGCTGCTGGCGTGTGATGGTTGCTGCATCACCTTAGACGTGCTGCAGAATTTTGTCCCGACGTCGGTATCGACTTGACGAAAATTTGCAGCGGCTTTCCCGGCGCTGATCGTCACAAATCGGAAACGGCTTTGCCAAGTGCATCAGCGATGCTATTTGCACCTCAATGAATGCTGCGGCACGAGCAAGGCTGCGGCGACAAACCTCATGGCGCCTGCCCGCCCGCGCCCGATACTGCGGAAGGCAGGCAAAGCATGCTCCAACAAAGCCCAGGGATTTCAGCGTGAAGGAAAAGGATCGGCGGTCGAAAAATGCGTCCGTGACCACGGCCAAGGGTCGCGGCGCCGAGGCGCGTGGCGGCGGTCGCCACGATCAGAAACGGTCGGCCCCCGCCAAGGGTGGCGGTTTCGGCAAGGAGCGGCCGGCGCGGGTATCCGCAGCGCGCGACGTCGAGACACACGACAAGCCCGTCAAGCATCCGGCCGCACCAGAGGTGCCGGCGCGGGTGATTGTTCGGCGCACCGGCGACAAGCCGGGCGAAAACGTGCCGCTGATCCTCGAAACGGTCGGAGCCTCCGGCTATCATCTCATCGACAGCGGCGCCGGCGAGAAGCTTGAGCAATACGGCCCCTATCGCATCGTGCGCCCCGAGGCGCAGGCGCTGTGGCCACGCAGCCTTCCCGATCATGTCTGGGAGAACGCGGACGCGATCTTCACCGGCGACACGGACGAGGATGGCATGGGGCGCTGGCGGTTTCCCGGTGCCGTCCTTGGCGAAACCTGGCCGATGCAGCTTCTCGACACCGAGTTCCACGGTCGCTTCACCTCGTTCCGCCATGTCGGCGTCTTTCCCGAGCAGCTTGCCCATTGGAGTTGGGTCAAGGACCAGGTCGAGGCCGCTGGCCGGCCGCTCAAGGTTCTGAACCTCTTTGGCTATACCGGCGTCGCCTCGCTGATCGCCGCCAAGGCCGGCGCCGAGGTGACGCATGTCGATGCCTCGAAGAAGGCGATCGGCTGGGCGCGCGAAAACCAGGCTCTGGCGCGCGCCGAAAAGCTGCCGATCCGCTGGATCTGCGACGATGCGATGAAGTTCATCCAGCGCGAGGAGCGCCGCGGCAGCCGATACGACATCATCTTGACCGACCCGCCGAAGTTCGGTCGCGGACCGAACGGCGAGGTCTGGCAGCTCTTCGACCATCTGGCGGCAATGCTCGACATCTGCCGCGAGATCCTGTCTCCGGAGGCGCGGGGCCTGGTTTTGACGGCCTATTCGATCCGGGCGAGCTTCTATTCGATCCATGAACTGATGCGCGAGACGATGCGCGGCCGCGGCGGCCGGGTGGAGTCGGGCGAACTCATCATCCGCGAGGGCGGGCTTGACGGCCTTAAGCCGGGCAGGGCGCTTTCGACCTCTCTCTTCAGCCGCTGGGTACCGCAATGACGAACGACAGAAGCGAGCACGGCGCGGGCCGTGTCGGTCAGGTGAAGGAGGTCACGAGCCTCACCAACCCGATCATCAAGGACATCCGCGCGCTGGCACAGAAGAAGCACCGCGACGAGACGCGCTCCTTCATGGCCGAGGGGCTGAAGCTGGTGATCGACGCGCTCGACCTCGGCTGGAAGATCAAGACGCTGATCTATGCGAAGGCGGCCAAGGGCAAGCCGCACGTCGAGCAGGTGGCGGCCAAGACCGTCGCCAAGGGCGGCCTTGTTCTCGAAGTCAGCGAAAAGGTGCTGTCGACCATCACCCGGCGCGACAACCCGCAGATGGTCGTCGGCATCTTCGAGCAGCGCTACCAGTCGCTGAAGGATCTGAAGCCCGAGCTCGGCCAGACCTACGTCGCGCTCGACCGGGTGCGTGACCCCGGCAATCTCGGCACAATCATCCGCACGGCCGATGCTGCAGGCGCCTCCGGCGTCATCCTCGTCGGCGAAACCACCGATCCATTTTCTCTCGAAACCGTGCGCGCCACCATGGGCTCGGTCTTTGCGATGCCCGTGGCACGTGCAAGCGCCGAAGACTTCATCCGCTGGCAGAAGTCGGCCGGTGTGAAGGTGGTTGCAACGCATCTCGCCGGCGCCGTCGACTACCGCACCATCGATTACAAGTCCAAGCCCGTGGTCATCCTGATGGGCAACGAGCAGGCAGGCTTGCCGGAAGACCTTGCCCGCGAAGCCGGCGCATTGGCGCGGATCCCGCAGGCCGGGCGCGCCGACTCGCTCAATCTGGCGATCGCCACCGGCATCATGCTGTTTGAAGCGCGCCGTCATCTTCTGACGCTGGATGCCCGCGCATGAGCGAGAAGCAGGTTCTGTTTTCCCGGCCCCTGCCGATCGCGGTCTTCATCCTTCTTGCGCTCGTTGCGGATCAGCTGATCAAGTATCTGGTCGAGCTCTACCTGCCCTTCAACCAGGCGGTCCATGTCGTGCCGATGCTGGCGCTCTACCGCACCTACAACTACGGCGTCGCCTTTTCGATGCTGTCGGGCATGGAAGGCTGGTTCATCGTCGGCATGCGGCTCACCGTCTGCGCCTTCGTGCTCTGGCTTTGGAAGCGCACGCCGAAAGACCGGTTCTTCGCCCATTTCGGCTATGCCCTGATCATCGCCGGCGCGCTTGGCAACCTCGTCGACCGGCTGCTCTTCGGCTACGTGATCGACTACATCCTCTTCTACACCGAGACATGGTCCTTCGCCGTCTTCAACCTGGCCGATACGTTCATCACCATCGGTGCCGGCGCCATCATTCTTGACGAGCTGCTGCATGCGAAAAAGGCGGATCGCTAAGATTTTATCGAAGCGTTGAAGCCAATCGGAACGCTTGTCGTGTTAGCCGGTTGGCATGAGCGAACCGTCACGATTGCTGCAACGCATCGAATCCGGCTTCGGGAGAGACGCCCGGGCGGGAACAGACGCGCCGATGGCGATGCCGGTCGAGGTATTGCCCACGGTCGGCCCCGGCGATGCGATCGACGTTGTTGCGCGCTCCGCGCTGAAGCAGGTCTCCCTGGCGTTGCTCGGGCTGTTTGCCTCAGGCCTCGTTCTTGTCATCGGAATCAACGCCGGCTTTTACCTGTTCGCAGCAGCGATCGCTGCCGCCGGTCTGGTCGGGGTTCTTCTGCTTGCCATCGAGGCGATCCGCTCCTTTGACCAGCGGCAGCTGAACGAAGAGGCGGACAGAGACAGCGACTGGCACCGCTCCGAAACCTCGGCATTGCTGTCGACCATTCACGACGCGCTCGGCGACCTCGCGATCATGCGCGGCATGGATGGAAAGATCGTCTATGCCAATGCGGTCTTCCATCAGCTCTCAGGCCATGTGGATGCGCGTGGACAGACCTGTGCAGCTCTCGGTCTGAACTTCGAGCCGAAAGCCGGCCCCAATCACTACCTCGTGCGCATCGCCGCGGCAGACGGTATCCGTCTTTTCGACTGGCACGACGTGATCGCTCGCGACCCGGCAAGTGGCAAGCTCATGCGCCACAGCATTGCGCGCGACGTGACCGAGGAAGCGCGCGCAGCACGGGAGCGCGAGGCGGCGCGCCGGCGCGCAGAAGAGGCAAGCCGCGCCAAGTCGCAGCTGCTTGCCACCGTCAGCCACGAGATTCGCACGCCGCTTTCGGGCATCCTCGGCATGAGCCACCTGCTTGGCCAGACCCGCATGTCGAGCGAGCAGAAGAACTACCTGGCCGGCATGCAGCAATCCGGCCACGCGCTGGTCCAGCTCGTTGAGGATCTGATCGATTTCTCGTCGCTCTCGGCCGGGCGGTTCCAGTTTCGCCCCAGCCGCCAGGATCCGCGCGGCGTCATCGAGAGCGTCGTGGAAATGCTCTCCAACCGCGCCCACGAAAAGGGCATCGAAATCGGCGCCACCGTATCCGTCGATGTTCCCGCACTCATGGCTTTCGACGCGGCGCGCCTGCGTCAGGTGTTGTTCAACGTGATCGGCAATGCCGTCAAGTTCACGGAAGTCGGTGGCGTGTTCGTCAGCGCCGACACCATCGACGACAGCGTGCGGATCCGCATCGACGACACTGGCCCCGGCATGTCGCCGGCGGATCTGAAACGCATCTTCGAAGAGTTCGAACAGGCCGGTGATGAAGAACAGCGCGCCAAGGGCACCGGCCTCGGGCTCGCCATCTCCCGACGGATCATGCAGGCCTGCGGCGGTAGCCTGACGGCCGCAAGTGCGCCCGGTCGCGGCAGCCGTTTTGAAATTCGCCTGCCGCTCGCCGAAATCGAGGCTGTCGCAACTGAGCGCCGGTCCTGTCTCGCCGGATCGCATGTGCTGGTTATGGCTCCGGATGGCCCGGCTTCGGCTGCACTCGCCGCAACGATCGCGACGCTCGGCGGGCGCTGCCACCGTGCAACGACGCTGGCGGCAGCACAACACGTGCTCGCGCAGGTGCTGGCGGGCGGCGAGCCGCTGACCGATGTGATCGTCGATCATCGCCATGCACAGCAATACAAGCAGCTCTTGGCACTGCAGCCGGCGGTCGGACGGCTCGAACTTCGGCGCACCTACCTGATCAATCCGGAGGAGCGCAACAGTCATCCCGTCAACCAGATGGACGGTTACGAGGCCTGGCTGATCCGGCCCCTGCGCGAAAAATCCCTCGTCGAGGTGTTGCTCGGGCGACTGAAGGGCATCGAGAAACGCGATGCGATCAACGACAACAGGCCGGTTCTGCGCGAGGAGCCGGCAACCGCGCCCGCTCAGGCGGAAGCAAGCGGGATCCTCCTGGCAGAAGACGATCCGGTCAACGCCCTGATCATTCGCACCGTGCTCCAGCGTTCGGGGCATTCCGTGCAGCTGGTCAGCGATTTTGGCAGCATGGCCACCGCGCTGCGCCCGTCCGCAGATCGCCCGATGCCGGAGCTTCTCGTTACCGATCTCAACATGCCCGGCGGCGACGGTCTTTCGATGGTGTTGGACATGCGTGCCGCTGAAGCGGCCCTTTCGCGGGCGCGTCTGCCGGTGATCGTCCTGACCTCCGATACCCGCGAGGACATGCGTGGCCGGCTGCTCGCAGCCGGTGCCGATGCCGTGTTGTCGAAGCCGGTCGAGCCGCATTTGCTGACAGCGGAGATCGCGCGTCTGCTGCGCAAACGGTAACGCCGGAAATGCTAACGGTATGGATCGGGGAGCGGGGGTTGTACGCCGCTTTCATGTCACTATGTTGTTGCAGAAACGTGGTCTAAGCCCGGCAGACAGATTTGATTCGGGATGACGCGGATATGGCCATCGAGCTACTGGATTCAGCGAACGTGGTTGACACTTCTCAGGCTTGCATCGGCAAGAAGCCCGCCGCCCCGGCGACTGACGTTCTCGGCAGGATCGCCAATCTCGAGACGCGTCTTGCCCGCACGGCCTCGGAGATCGATGCCGCCCAGGCCGTGCGCTACAAGGTGTTCGTCGAGGAGATGAAGGCGCAGGTTGGTGCCGAAGCCGACCGCCGCAAGCGTGACGTCGACAGCTGGGACGCGATCTGCGATCACCTCCTGGTTCTCGATACCGCGATCGAGGGCGACGCCGAGGATCAGATCGTCGGCACCTATCGCCTGCTGCGCCAGGATGTGGCCGAGCGTTCGGGCGGCTTCTACTCGGCTTCCGAATTTGCGATCGATCAGCTTCTCGCTCGCCACCCGACGAAGCGCTTCATGGAGCTTGGCCGCTCCTGCGTGCTGCCGGAGTACCGCACCAAGCGGACGGTGGAGCTGCTGTGGCAGGGTAACTGGGCCTATGCCCTCAAATACGGCATGGATGCGATGTTCGGTTGCGGCTCGTTCCCGGGTGTCGTTCCGGCCGAGCATGCACTGGCGCTGTCCTTCCTGCATCACAACATCCGCGCCCGCGACGACTGGGCTGTCAGTGCCCGCCCGGAACTCCACCGGACGATGGACCTGATGCCTGCCGAGGCGATCAACGCGAAGAAGGCGCTGTCCGCCCTGCCGCCGCTGATCAAGGGCTACATGCGGCTCGGCGCCATGGTTGGTGATGGCGCCGTGGTCGACCACGCCTTCCGCACGACCGATGTCTTGATCGTATTGCCGATCAGCAACATCTCCGGCCGCTACCTCAACTATTACGGCGCCGATGCCGGTCGTTTTGGCGGCGCCGTCTCCTAATCGACCCCTGATGGGGTTAACCAAATATTAATGATCAGTTTGACTTTAAGGGTCGAAAGAGAGACATGTATTGTCATGTTCTTCTCTAATTTAATGACGAACGAATAGAGAAAATAAATGGAGAAACTGGCGATCTCCGGAGATCGGCAGGCATAGGGTTCCCAAGACTCCGTCTTTCATTACCTTAAACATAAATGCATTGCATGTTACTAAGCCCGCCTCCTTTTCGGAAAGCGGGCTTTTCTTCTTTATAGTTGTTTCGAATTGGTGCCATTCGGGGTCGCACGTTGACCCGATTGGAGGCGGCTGTACCAGAGTGAGACAGCCGCCGGGCCGGGAATGTCGGTCCTACATACCGGCGTTATAGGCGGCGATCGCCGCCATATTGACGATGTCGGAATCCTTGGCCGACATCGAGACGATCTGGATCGACTTGTCGAAGCCGACGAGCAGCGGGCCGATGACCGTCGAGCCGCCGAGTTCCTGCAGCATTTTCGTCGAGATCGATGCCGAATGGAACGCCGGCATGACCAGCACGTTGGCCGTGCCCGAGAGGCGGCAGAACGGATACTGCTCCATCACCTTCGGATTGAGCGCGACGTCGGCGGCCATTTCGCCGTCATATTCGAAGTCGACCCGGCGCTTGTCGAGGATGTTGACCGCCTCGCGGACACGCTCGGAGCGTTCGCCGGAGGGGTGGCCGAACGTCGAGTAGGCAAGCATGGCCACACGCGGCACATAGCCAAGGCGCTTGGCGAGACCCGCAGCCTCCTCGGCGATATCGGCCAGCTCTTCGGCTGTAGGCATGTCGTGCACGGCCGTGTCTGCGACGAGCACGGTGCGGCCGCGGCAAAGCGCGATCGAGACGCCGATGACGCGATGGCCCGGCTTCGGGTCGATGCAGCGGCGCACGTCTTCCAGTGCCGTCGAATAGTTGCGGGTGAGGCCCGTCACCATGCCGTCGGCATCCCCGAGCGCCACCATGCAGGCGGCGAAGTGGTTGCGGTCGTTGTTGATCAGGCGCTGTGCGTCGCGGAAGAGGAAGCCTTTGCGCTGCAGGCGGGCATAGAGATAGTCGGTATAGGCGCTGACGCGCTTGGAAAGCCGCGCGTTGACGATCTGGATGCCGGGACGGTCGAGGTCGATGCCCTCGCGCTCCGCCGTCTCGCGCATGCGCTCCTCGCGGCCGAGCAGGATGGCGGTGCCGAGCTGCTGGTTGGCATAGGCGATCGCCGAACGCATGACCTGTACTTCTTCGCCTTCTGCAAAGACGATGCGCTTCGGCTGACGCCGGACGCGCTCGTAGATCCGCTGCAGCGTCGAGGCGATCGGGTCGCGACGGGCGGAAAGCTGGCGGCCATAGGCTTCGAGATCGGTGATCGGCTTGCGGGCAACCCCGCTTTCGATCGCCGCCTTGGCAACCGCCATCGGGATCGCCGAGATCAGGCGCGGATCGAAGGGAACCGGAATGATGTATTGCGGACCGAAGCGCGGCCGGTTGCCCTGGTAGGCGGCAGCGACATCATCCGGCACGTCTTCCTTGGCAAGGCTCGCGAGTGCTTGCGCGGCCGCGATCTTCATCTCGTCGTTGATCGTCGTGGCGCGCACGTCGAGGGCGCCGCGGAAGATATAGGGGAAGCCGAGCACGTTGTTGACCTGGTTCGGATAGTCCGAACGGCCGGTGGCAACGATCGCGTCGTCACGGATGCGCGCAACTTCTTCCGGCGTGATTTCCGGATCCGGGTTGGCCATGGCGAAGATGATCGGCCGCGGCGCCATCGAGCGCACCATGTCCTCCGAAAGCGCACCCTTGGCCGAGAGGCCGAAGACCACGTCGGCGCCGTCCATCGCTTCGGCGAGCGTGCGGCGGTCAGTCTTGACCGCATGGGCCGACTTCCACTGGTTCATGCCCTCGGTACGGCCCTCGAAGATCACGCCCTTGGTGTCGCACAGGATGACGTTTTCGGGGTTGAAGCCCATCGACTTGATGAGTTCGATGCAGGCGATGGCTGCAGCCCCCGCGCCGTTGCAGACGAGCTTCGTCGTCTTGAAATCGCGGCCGGTCAGCGCCAGCGCGTTGATCAGGCCGGCGGCGGCGATGATCGCGGTGCCGTGCTGATCGTCGTGGAACACCGGGATGTCCATGACCTCGCGCAGCTTCTGCTCGATGATGAAACAGTCCGGCGCCTTGATGTCTTCGAGGTTGATGCCGCCGAACGAGGGGCCGAGGAATCGCACGCAGTTGATGAATTCGTCGACGTTTTCGGTGTCGACTTCAAGGTCGATGGAATCGACGTCGGCAAAGCGCTTGAACAGCACCGCCTTGCCTTCCATGACCGGCTTGGAGGCAAGTGCCCCGAGGTTGCCGAGGCCGAGAATGGCGGTGCCGTTGGAGATGACCGCGACCATGTTGCCGCGCGTCGTGTAGTCGTATGCCGTGTTCGGATCCTCGGCTATCGCCTTCACCGGTACCGCAACGCCGGGGGAATAGGCAAGCGACAGGTCGCGCTGGGTGGCCATCGCCTTGGTGGGGGAAATCTCCAGCTTTCCGGGGCGACCCTGCGAGTGAAAATCAAGCGCTTCCTGCGCGGTGACGCTCGTCATGGTGCGATCGGTCTTGTCGGTG
>NZ_DASYHB010000115.1:0-106876 GCF_035999185.1 Ensifer sp.
CCTCTCATTCGCGAGCCGCTTCATTGTGCAAGCCCGGAAATTCATCAAAGCAGTTCGTTGACAAAATGTCGATAAAATGATGACATAAAATCGTCAAGATGAGGAAGAGCTGAATGACGAAGAAGTCGGAGGATAGCTTTGAAGGACGGGAATGGGCCGAAAACGCCCTGCCCGAACATTTGAAGCCGGTCGCGGCCATCGGCCCGATCGTTTCCTCCGCGCATCTCGCCGAAGGCGGCTCTCCCGGCCTCTCCGAAGTCGAATACGGGCTGATCCTCGCATCGCACGCCTTTCACCGCTGGATGATGCGCTGCATGGCCGCCGCCGGCGTGCCCGGTCTTTCTCCCATCGAAATCCTGATCCTGCACACGATCCGCCACCGTGATCGCGGCAAGAAACTCGCCGACATCTGCCTGGTGCTCGACATCGAGGACACCCATGTCGCGACCTACGCCATCCGCAAGCTCGAAGCAGCCGGCCTCGTGACGACGGGCAAGGAAGGCAAGGAAAAGACCATCCTCATCACCGACAAGGGCTCGGACGCCTGCACGCGCTACGCCCAGATCCGGGAACGCCTGCTGGTTTCCTCCACCGCCAAGGCCCGCCCATCGGAAGAGACACTTTCCGAAATCGCCGCCGTCCTGCGTTTCATGTCGGGCGCCTATGAACAGTCCGCGCGCGCCGCGACCACACTTTGAACGAGGATGACCGCGTGACTGCCGAAATGCCTGCGCCCCTGCTCGCCGTCGAGAAGCTGTCCGTTGCCTTTAATGGCAATCCCGTCGTCGAAGACCTGAGTTTCTCCGTCACGCCCGGCCGGACATTGGCGATCGTCGGCGAATCCGGCTCCGGCAAATCGGTGACATCTCTATCGATCATGCGGCTGTCCGACATGATGGGCGGTCAGTTTCCTTCAGGCCGCATCGTCTTTCGCGGCAAGGACGGCGAGATCGACCTGACGCGCGCGCCGCAAAAGACCATGCGCACCATCCGCGGCAAGGAGATCGCCATGATCTTCCAGGAGCCGATGACCTCGCTGAACCCGGTCTTCACCATCGGCGACCAGGTCGCCGAGGTGCTGATGCTGCACGAGAAGATGACGAAGGCAGAAGCGCTTGTCGAGACGCGCCGGCTGCTCGACATGGTTCGCCTTCCAGACAGCGCGGAACTGATCGGCCGTTATCCGCACCAGCTGTCCGGCGGCATGCGCCAGCGCGTCATGATCGCCATGGCGCTCGCCTGCCGGCCCAAGCTTCTGATTGCCGATGAGCCGACCACGGCGCTCGACGTCACCATCCAGGCGCAGATCCTGACGATCATCCGCGACCTGCAGCAGGAACTCGGCATGGCGGTGATCTTCATCACCCATGACATGGGCGTCGTCGCCGAAATGGCCGACGACGTCGTCGTCATGTGGAAAGGCCGCAAGGTCGAGGAAGGCCCGGTCGGCGAGATCTTCAAAGCTCCCAAGCACCCCTATACCCAGACGCTGCTGTCTGCCGTGCCGAAGCTCGGCAGCATGACCGGCGAGGAATTCCCGAAGCGCCTGCCGCTGACCATGATGGTCGACGGCGAGCCGAAGCTGGTCGGCGACGTTCACCTGCAGCGCACCGCCCGCTACGACGCGGCCCCGATCCTGTCGGTGCGCGATCTCGTCACCCGTTTCGACGTGCGCAAGAACCTCTTCGGCAAGGCGACGCACCGCGTGCACGCCATCGAAAACGTCAGCTTCGACATCTTTCCGGGCGAGACGCTGGCGCTCGTCGGCGAAAGCGGCTCGGGCAAATCGACGATCGGCCGCACGATCCAGCAGCTCCAGAACGCCACGTCCGGCGAGATCCTCTTCGGCGGTCGCCCGGTCTCGGCCATGAACTATGCCGAGCGGCAGCGGCTGAAGCAGGAGATCCAGTACATCTTCCAGGATCCCTTCGCCTCGCTCGATCCGCGCAAGACCGTCGGCTTCTCGATCGCCGAGCCGATCCGTACCCATGGCCTGATCCTCGGCGAAAGAGAAATCGAAAAGCGCGTGCACGAACTGCTGGAGCGTGTCGGCCTGACGGCCGCGCACGCCAAGCGCTACCCGCACGAGTTCTCCGGCGGCCAGCGCCAGCGCGTCTGCATCGCCCGTGCGCTTGCGTCCCGCCCCAAGCTGATCATCGCCGACGAGGCGCTGTCGGCGCTCGACGTCTCGATCCAGGCGCAGATCATCAACCTGTTCATGGAGCTGCAGGAACAGGAAGGCCTCGCCTATCTCTTCATCAGCCACGACATGGCGGTGGTCGAGCGCATGAGCCACCGGGTCGCCGTGCTCTATCTCGGCCAGATCATGGAGTTCGGCAGCCGCCAGCAGGTATTCGAAACGCCCGCCCATCCCTATACGCGCCGGCTGCTATCCGCCGTGCCTGTCGCCGAGCCCGGCAAGGGCCGCGAGCGCGCCATGCTGGAAGGGGAAATCCCGAGCCCGATACGGCGCGTCGGCAACGAACCCGCGGTTCTGCCGCGCAAAGAGATCGCCCCTGGCCATTACGTGGCCAAGGGTGCGTGAGCCGCTTTCTCTTCTCAAGAAGGCTGTCGAAACAGGAGTGAGTAAATGATCAACAAAAAGGGGATCCACGCCGCTTTCATCGCAATTGCGATGGCGGGCAGTTTCATGACCGCAGCGCCGGCTTTTGCCGCTGGTACGCTGACCGTGTCATCGCCGCAGGATCCGGGCAGCTGGGACCCGGTCGACACCTTCCTCGTCAACTGGGCGTCGGTTGCCACCAACGTCTATGACGGCCTCACCTATCGTGGCCCGGACCTCAAGCTCGTGCCCGGTCTTGCCACCGCATGGGAAGAGCTCGACGGCGGCAAGCGCCTGCGCTTCACGCTGCGCGAAGGCGTCAAGTTCCACAACGGCGAGCCCTTCAATGCCGAAGCGGTGAAGTTCACCTTCGAGCGCCTGCTCGGCGAAGAAGGTTCCAAGGGCCCGCAGAAGTCCAACTATGCGGTGATCGAAAAGGTCGAGATCGTCGACGAAAAGACCGTGGATCTGGTTCTCAAGACCCCGGATCCGGTGCTGCTCACCAAGCTTGCCGGCTATGGCGCGATGATCGTGCCGCCGAAGTACATCAAGGAAAAGGGCGAGGACTATTTCAACGCCCATCCGGTCGGAACCGGCCCGTTCAAGGTCGTCTCCTATGAGCCGAAGGTCGGCATCAAGCTTGAAGCCTTCGCCGAGCATTGGGGCGGCGCGCCGAAGCTTTCCAACCTCAACTACCGCTTCATCTCGGAGCCGGCGACCGCCGTTGCCGAACTGCAGGCAGGCCGCGTCGATCTCGTCATCCCGCCCACCATTCCGATCGGCATGATCCCGACGATCCAGGACGACAGCAACCTGGAGATCGCTTCAAGCGCCGGTCCGACCGTTTACGCACTGCGCTTCAACACCCGCGACGGCATCACCAAGGATCCGAAGGTCCGCAAGGCGCTGATCCTCGGTGTCGACCGCGACACCATCATCCAGTCGATCCTCGGCGGCCAGGCGGACCCGATTGCCAGCTTCCAGGGCAAGCTCTCCTTCGGCTTCGACCCGGCGATGAAGCCGCTGCCTTACGATCCGGAACAGGCCAAGGCTCTGCTGAAGGAAGCCGGTGTTGCGCCGGGCGCCTCGGTCCAGATCGACGTTCGCGGCAACGATGCGACCTTCAACGAGGTCGTGCAGGCAGTGGCAAGCTACCTGCAGCTGATCGGCATCAACGCCACGATCAAGCCGTACGAGACCAACGTTCTGCTGAACGACATCATCCCGGCCGGAAAGACCGGTGCGATGTTCCAGCAGTCCTGGGGCGGCTGGACGCTCGACTACGACAACACCGCCTACTCGATGTACCACTCGGGCGAAAAGTGGAACCCTTACGACAGCGATCCGGAACTCGACAAGCTGCTTGAATCCCAGCGTTCGATCACCGACCGGGCAAAGCGCGAGGAAATCCTCAAGCAGATCGCCAACTACGCCGCCGACCGTTCGCTCGAGATGCCGCTCTACAACCTCAACGCCATCTTCGGCGTGAGCAAGCGCGTCAAGAACTTCACGCCGGTGCCCGACAGCCGCCTGCGGCTGACGGACGTGACGGTCGAGTAAACAATCCGGTCCGCCGCTCGCATGAGGCGGCGGACCACTTTCTCTAAAGGGCGGGTCACTTGGCCGGATTTCTGATCAAACGTTTTCTGCAGGCGGTCTTCGTCGTGTTCGTCGTGACGCTGACCGTCTCCTATGCCATTCGCTTCACCGGCGATCCGGCCCTGATGCTGGCGCAGGGCGCCGGCAGCGTGACTGAGGCAGACCTCGTGCGCATTCGCGAGGGGCTCGGCCTCAACCAGCCCTTCCTTGCACAGTACTACGACTTCATCACCGGCATGTTCAGGCTCGATTTCGGCCGTTCCTTCATGGGCGGCACCCCGGTCTCGCAGCTGATCGCCTCGGCGCTGCCGGCGACCATGCTGCTGGCCTTCGCCTCGCTGATCGTCTCCATCGCCATTTCCATTCCGCTCGGCATCCGTGCTGCCGTCGCCCGCGGCAAATGGGCCGACCAGACGATCCGCATCCTGTCGCTCGTCGGGCTTTCCTTCCCGAACTTCTGGCTGGCGATCATGCTGGTGCTCTTGTTTTCGATCGTCTTGAAATGGCTGCCGCCGAGCGGCATGGACGGCTTTGCAAGCTTCATCATGCCGGCGCTCACCATGGGCATCATCCTGACGGCGACCAATGTGCGGCTGGTGCGCACCGCGATGCTCGAAACGCTGCAGTCGCAATATATCATGGTCGCCCGCGCCAAGGGCCTCAGCGAAAGCAAGGTGCTCTACAAGCATGCGCTTCGTAACTGCGCGATCCCGCTGATCACCTATTTCGGCCTGCAGTTCGGCGGCCTGCTCGGCGGCATCGTCGTCGTCGAGCTGGTCTTCAACTGGCCGGGCATGGGCACGCTCGCCTTCGACGCGGTCGCCTCGCGCGACTATCCCGTTCTTCAAGCCGTGATCACCGTACTTTCGCTGATGATCGTCGGCGTCAACCTCCTGGTCGACATCGCCTATGGCCTCGTCGATCCGCGCATCCGGACGGAGTGAGCCGATGACGTCCAAGGCCTCCAGCACCCGCTTCGCCCGTTTCCGCAATCTCGAATTCATCCTCGGCGCGCTTCTGACCGGCGGCATCTGCCTCGCCGTTCTCTTCTCCGGCGTGCTCTTTCCGGGTGGCGTCGACAAAATCGACCTGATGGCGCGGCTGACGCCGCCCTTCGTCAACTGGGCGCATCCGCTCGGCACCGACCCACTGGGCCGCGACGTGCTGGCCCGTGTCGTTGCCGGCGGCAAGATCTCGCTGCTCGTCGGCCTGACCTCGGTTGCCGGCGCCGTCGTTCTCGGCGTCGTCATGGGGCTCGTTTCGGGCTACTATCGCGGCTTCTGGGACATGCTCGTCATGCGTTTTGCCGACGTGCAGCTGGCGCTGCCCTTCATCCTGCTGGCGATCACCTTCATCGCCATCGTCGGCGGCGGACTGACCAACACCATCATCCTGCTGATCGTGTCGCAATGGGTGCAATATGCGCGCCTCGTGCGCGGCTCGGTGCTGTCGCTGCGTGAGCGCGAGTTCATCCAGTCGGCCCGCGCCATCGGCGTGCGCGACTACAAGATCCTGTTCCAGCACCTGCTGCCGAACCTGATCGGCCCGGTCATCGTCTTGATGACGCTGAATGTCGCCAACAACATCCTGCTTGAAAGCAGCCTCACTTTCCTCGGCCTCGGCGTCGATCCGCTGATCCCGAGCTGGGGCGGCATGCTCGCCGACGGCCGCACCTATCTCCAGAACGCCTGGTGGGTCAGCGTCTTCCCCGGCCTTGCGATCCTCTTGACCGTTCTCGGCCTCAATCTTCTCGGCGACTGGCTGCGCGACAGCCTCGACCCAACCGGCAGAACCTCGCGATGACCATGATTTTCGAAGGCGCCTTCGAGCGCACGCTCGACACGCTTCTGACCACCTACGGCAAGGAAGCCGCCCGCGGCACCAAGCTCGAGGCCTGGCTGTTCGACGATGCGGCGAGCCGCAAGGCAGCCGAACAGAAGCTCGCAAGCTTCGGCGTCAAGGCCATGCTTCGCAGCGCCTACAAGCCGTTGCTGCACTTCTTCCTCGAAGAAGTCGATCGTGACGCGCTTGCCAGCGTGACCATCGCCTATCCCCAGCATGAAGGCGCGCCGCAGAACCGCTTCCTGCTCGAAGCCTATCCGCTGGCGGCCCTCGTCGGCGATGCCGAGATCCGCTTTGCGGCCGGCAGCACGAAAGCCTTCACCTACGATGTCGCGCTGACCTTCCGCGACGGTCGCCAGCAAAGCCACAGCGTCTTTGCGCCGAACCACATCCACACCGATTTCATCGGCGAGACCCTGCTGTCCCCGACCGGCTGGATCCGGCTCGACGAGGGCTGCGACAAAAACCGCGAATGCCATCTCGAAACCGATTACGAGCGGCTTTTTGCCGGCACCATGCGGGCGATCGCCGACCATGCCTGGGGTGACAGCGAACCCTATTTCGAAGAGCTCAGCATCCGCGCGACCCTGCCGGTCACCGACTTCCGCCTTCCCGTCGGCGAAGAAGTCCTGAGCCTGCGCGAAGCGCTGCACGAGGACTTCTATTTCTCGCTGCTCGAAGTCTTCCAGAAGAAGTCCGGTCGGCCGCTCGGCGACCGCGGGCTGAAACCCGGACAGATCGTCCCAGAAATCGTCTTTGGCGTCGACAAGCCGACGGTCGTTGTCGAGACGAGGCCTCTCCAAGCGACGGACGTGGACGGCGACGCCCAGCCGATCGGAACCGCCGAAGCGCCGTTGTCGGTCGCACAGGTCCATGCCGAGCTCGCCGAAATCGACGGCCAACCCTTCCAGGCGCAATCGCGTGCCGGCCGGCCGGTCAAGGCCCGCTATCGCAAGGGAAGCGATGCCGCCGTGATGATCAGCGGCGGCCAGCATCCCAACGAGACGACCGGCATCGTCGGGGCACTGCGCGCCGCCCAGGCGCTTGCCGCCCGTGCGGGCGCGCACTTTACCATTTCGCCGCTCGAAAACCCCGACGGCTATGCCGTGCACCAGCGGCTTCGCGCCGACAATCCGCTGCACATGCACCATGCAGCCCGCTACACCGCCCTCGGTGACGACCTTGAGTACCGCACGGGGGCGGCGCTCAACGAGCGCGAGATCCGCAAGGAGGCCGAGCGGCTGACCGGTGCACAGCTGCACGTCAACCTGCACGGCTACCCGTCGCATGAGTGGACCCGGCCGCTTTCCGGCTACGTGCCTCGCGGTTTTGCCATGTGGACCCTGCCCAAGGGCTTCTTCCTGATCATGCGTCACCATGCCGAATGGGAGAGCCGCGCCGAGCAATTGATCGAAGCGGTCACGCTCAGGCTTGCGGCGGTCCCGGGCTTGCTCGCCTACAACGACGCCCAGATCGCGCTTTACGAGATCCACGCCGGCGAAACCGGTTTCAGGATCATCAACGGCTTCCCCTGCATGATCTCTGTCGACGATCGCCACACGGCGCCGCTGACGCTGATCACCGAATATCCGGACGAGACGATCTACGGCGACGCTTTTGTCGCCGGTCATGGAGCGCAGATGGAAACGGTGCTGGCCGCTTACGACGCGTTTCAAGACATGATGGCACTTGCCTGACGCCAACCACCTGCAGGCAGCGTAGCAGTTGAGGCCCGTCGACAGACGGGCCTGCGGCGTCACAAGCCGAAGTCGGTGCCAACGCCCCTCGACGAAAGTCGCATCCCAGTCCGCAGAGCTTCGCGCCCGCCCGAAAAAGCTGGGAATAAACGCAACCAATTGTAGAAACTTCCCCTAATCGCCGTTAACGATGGCGACAAAAGCCATATGAGGCAATTGCCTGCGATTGTTGGGTTTATCTCCTGATTCATCACATGGCGCGAAGGGCAAGCATATCGCGGGGGCGAAAACGAGATGAAGCTGCTGAAAAGCGCACAACAATCATTGATTGAAAGCATATCCAACCGTCAGTTCGTCACGCTGGCAAACGGCACCAGCGCACTGAAGGGCCACAAGCATCGCATCGCGATGAATGACAACGACAGCATGATGACTTTGACCGATGGCGACAGCACGTTGCACATCTGCCGTCGAGACCGGCTGTGGCTGTATAAGCGCGGCATTGCAGCGCGTATAAAACAGCTGTCGGAATCCTATCTTCTGCACCGCATCACCGGGCCGCTCGAAGGCGCCTTCATTGACTGCGGCGCCAATGTCGGCGAACTCGGCGCCTTTAGCCGCGCCAAGGGCCTTGAGTACCACGCCTTCGAACCGGAAGGCCTGGAAGCGGATTGCAGCGACCTCAACAACTTCGGCGGCGCGCGCAAAACCAACCGTTTCGGGCTCTGGTCGAGCGACGGCGAGCTGACCTTCTATTCGAAGCCCAATTCGGCAGACGGCTCGCTGTTCGAGACCGAAGCCTATGTCGATCAATTCAAGATCAAGGTGCGCAGCCTCGACAGCTATGCAGCCGAGACCGGCCTCAAGAAGGTCGCCATTCTCAAGATCGAGGCAGAGGGCGCCGAGCCGGAAATACTGGCCGGAGCACATGAAACGCTGAAGCAGACCGCCTATGTCACCGTCGATTGCGGCTTCGAGAAAGGCGTGAAGAAAGAGAGCACGCTGGTCCCGGTGTTCAACATCCTGCTCGAAGCCGGCTTCGAAGCGATCGAGTGGAACCCGCAACGGGTCACGGCCCTGTTCAGAGCCAAGGCACGCTAGGCGGTTCGGTCGGCCACGAGGCACTATTTATCGGGCGACAGCGCGTCTGACGCCGCCCAGGTTCAGGCTTCGCGTTTCAATGCCGTCGATCGTCTCCAGCGCGAGCGTTCCGGCCGTTCGGCCATCTCACCGGGCGCGAAAGCTCGCATTTCCTTGGGGGTTGGGAAGTCTTGCTTCCCAACCCCCATCTGTTTTCGCCTCTAAGCACTCGTTCGATCCGATACGGTAACCTGCGACCGTTCTGCGTTGCGACGTTCCGCCATACCCCGTTAGAACCGAGACAAATGGCGTGACAATGCGCCGCAACGTTGCGGCAATCCTCGTCCACCAGAGGTGGGCAGCACACGCCCGTCAGTTTCGGAGATCCCCAATGCGCCTGCTTCTTGTCGAGGACGAATTGGAAATGGCGTCGGCGCTCAGCGCCGCGCTTGGCCGCTATGACATGATCCTGGATCATGCCCCCTCGCTCGACCACGCCTTGGCCGCCATTGCCAACCACGTGCACGACGGGATTATCCTCGACCGGCAGCTGCCCGACGGGGATGGCCTGTCGCTCATCCCGCGCGTGCGTGCGCTGAAGTCGGGAATTCCGGTGATCGTGCTGACGGCACGCGGCAGCGTCGACGAACGGGTGAAAGGTCTCGACATGGGCGCCGACGACTACCTCGCCAAGCCCTTTGCCGTGGAGGAACTGCTCGCACGGATTCGCGCCCTCATGCGGCGCGCGCCTGACATCGCGCCGATGACGGCGCGCATCGGCAATCTTGTCTTCGATTTTGACAGCAGGCAGGCACGAGTCAACGATCGTATTCTCGATCTTCCCCGCCGCGAGTTGCTCGTTCTGGAGACACTGGCACGCAGACAGGGCCGAACGGTACAGCGCTCGACGCTGGAGGAATCCGTCTATGGCTACGACGACGAAATCCAGTCCAACTCGCTCGACGCCCATGTTTCGAGGCTTCGTCGCAAGCTCCTCGAAACCGGCGCCGACGTCGAGATCCACAGCATCCGTGGCGTCGGCTACCTGTTGCGGTTAATCCCATGACCTCAAACCCGACCAACTCCCTGAAGAAGCGGCTGATCTGGCAGATCCTCACCTTTCAGGTGCTGTTGCTGATGGCCGTGATCGCCGGCTTCATGGCCCTGCTCACGCGCGCCGATCTTGGCGGAAAGTTCATGGATGCCGACGCGGCCTCGGTTGCAGTCGGCTCCATCAAGCCGATACCGGGCCAAGGCCTGACGTTGGTCGAGACAGCCCAGCTGCGTGCCATGCGGGCCGAGTCTCCGGACTTCTGGTTCATCGCGCGAAACGAGCGCGGCGACGTCATCCGCACCGGACCTGTGCCGGACGCCTATCGCAGCATTGGCGAGCACCTGGACCGGATTGCCTTTGGCGACATCCGTGACAGCGTCGCGCCCTACACCCTCTCGTCGATCGTCCGCTCCATCACCACCGATACCGGCACCTACACCGTGCTGACGGGAGGCGGCCGCCTGTGGAGCGCTTCCTTCGCAGTGTTCCTCCTGGCGAACCTGCTGCTGCTGCCAATCGTGCTGATCGTCGTCCTGATCCCCGCCTTTGCCATCCCGATCATTGTCAGGCGTGCGTTTGCCGGTCTTGCGGATGTGGTTGACCAGGCCAGGAAGATCGATGTCGACCGGCGGGGTGCGCGTCTGCCCGAGCATCAGATTCCGGGCGAGGTCCGCCCGCTGGTCGAGGCGTTCAACGGCGCCCTGCAGCGGCTCGACGACGGCTATGAACGCCGCCAGAGGTTCATCCTCGATGCTGCGCACGAACTCAGAACGCCGGTTGCGATCCTGCAGACACGGCTAGAGGGCCTTGACGCGGGACCACTTAGAAGCCGCCTGCTGATCGATTCCAACCGCATCGCCGGCCTTGCCGAACAATTGCTGGATCTCGAACGCATCGATCGCGACGGCGCCGATTTCGCAAGGCTCGACCTCGTGTCGCTCTGCCGCGATGTGGCGGCGGACCTCGCGCCGCTTGCGCTTGGGGCTGGCTGCGAGCTCTCCTTCTGTTCTGTAAGCGAACGCGTCCTTGCGCGCGGCGATGCCGGCGCTCTGGAGCGGGCTATTACGAACCTGGTGCGCAACGCCATCGAACACGCGGGCGGTCAGATTACCATCTCGGTCGAGCGTGGCGGCGTGATCGAGGTCACGGACGAAGGACCGGGCGTACCGGAGCGCGAGCGCGAACGCATCTTCGAACCGTTCCATCGGCTGCACCCGCGCGACCACGGTGCGGGTCTCGGCCTCCATCTGGTGAGCGAAATCATCGGCCGGCACAAGGGACACATTTCCGTCGTCGACGGACCATCCGGCGGCGCGTGCTTCCGCATCAGCCTGCCTGTCGATTGATACGGACGCGGGTCAGTTAACAAATAATTAACACAAAAATCAGTGATTTAGCTAAATTTGCGCAATGTTGGTGCAATCGGTGCGGCCGACAAAGGGCCCCATCTTCCTGCACCGCGCCCGCACGCCCCCATGCGAGGCGCGAATAGCGGAAGAAAGCGCCACGATCGGCGCGGATCCAATCACGGAGCACATTCATGCGGCACTCCATCAAGCGTTCCATCTGCCTCAGCCTCTCCCTCCTCCCGTTCGTCTTCGCCCAGCATGCGCTGGCAGCGGACTTTTCCGCCCCCACCTATCAAGACCCGCCAGCCTTCAGCTGGAGTGGCGCCTATGTCGGTGCCCATGGCGGCATCGGCTTCACCGGCACGCCCAACCCATTCGCCGATCGCAACGGAGTCGCACTTGGCGTCCAGGCGGGCTACAACATGCAGGCCGGTCCCGGCATCGTCGGCGCCGAAATCGAAGGCTCCTACCTCGGCGACACCGAGCACAAGGTCAACGGCGGCAAGCTGAAGGAAAAATGGCGCGCAGCGGTCAAGGCAAAGGCCGGCCTCACCTTCGACCAGACGCTCGTCTACGGCACGGCCGGCTATGCCATGACCAGCTACAAGAAGGGCGGCGGCGTTCAGAACGATGTCGGCTTCAAGGGCGGCTACCTTGTCGGTGCCGGCGTGGAACAGGCCTTTGCCGGCGGTCTCTCGGCCAAACTCGAATACAACTACATCATGACGCCGGATGTCCGCACCAGCACCATCGCGGGTTCCAGCGAAAAGGACATCAACAGCCACGTCATCAAGGCCGGCATCAACATGCGCTTCTAAGCCTGGCCGTCGGTTCGCCGCAGCGCTGCCTGCGCCCCCGGGCAAGCTGCGACCGACCGACGTCCGAGCTTTCGACCGCTGGCCAAGCCGTGCATGCGCGGGGCCCGGCCAGCGGTCGATCGCGGTCTTCGCCGATCAGCAATCAGGCGGCGGCATCCCTTTCCACCGGTTCTGCCTTGGCCAGCCGGCGCCAGATGGGTGCCAGCGCGGCAGCAATGTCGCCGTGGAGCGCGAAACGCCTGTCGTAATGCGCCCGCAACGCCGGGTTGGGACGGTAATGCCGCTCGGTGCGGACCATCGCGGCCGCACCGGCCGAAAGGTCGGCAAACAGCCCGATCCCGACGCCTGCGGTGATCGCGGCCCCAAGCGCGCCGGTCTCGCGCGACCGGGCGACCGTGACCGGCACGTCAAGCACGTCGGCGAAGATCTGCGGCCAGATCAGGCTGCGCGATCCGCCGCCCGACAGCACCGCCTCGCTAAAGCGCGCACCGGCGGCACGCAGCGTCGCGATGTGCTGGCGATGGCCGAAGGCGACGCCTTCGAGCACGGCGCGCACCAGATGCCCCTTCGTGTGCCAGCCGGCGACACCGTAGAAGCCCGCCCGGGCATGACCGTCCTGCTGAGCCCCGTAGAGATAGGGGTGATAGAGCGGATCGTCCGCGCCGGGCTCGATCTCTGCCGCCAGCTGGCAGCAGAGGTCGAAGGGCGAGCGACCGTCCTTTCCATCGTGCGGAAACAGTTCCCGCACCAGCCATTCGAGATTGGCGGCGGAGGTGGCGCTCGCCTCGATCGCCATGTAGCGCGTGCGATCGAAGGTCGAGGACATGAAGATCGGCCGCGAGAGATCGGGCCGATCGACGATCACCTGGTTGATGCTCCAGGTGCCGGCGATGATCGAGGCCGCTCCTGTCCTTGTCACCCCCGAGCCGATTGCCGAGGCGACAACGTCGAAGAGGCCGCCGACAACGGGGGTGCCGGCCGAAAGGCCCGTCTCCGACGCCGCCGTCGCGCTGACCCTGCCGACGATCGCATCGCTCTCAAAGAGATCCGGCAGCAGATCCATGCTGTCGCCAAGGCCGTAGGCGGCCATCAGCGCCTGGTCGTAGCGCCGTCCCGCCACGTCGAGCAAGCCGGCGCCGCTCATGTCGGAGACATCGCTGACGCGGGCGCCGGTCAGGCGATTGACGACAAAATCCTTGCAGAGGAACACCGTGCCGATTTTCGCGAAGAGATCCGGCCGGAAACGCTTCAGCCAGGCGAGCAACGTCGGCGTTTGCGACGCCCAGGGGCTTTGTCCGGCGATCGGATAGGTCCGCGCGCCGACGCCCTCCCCCCGCCATTCATCGACGATGCCCGCGGCGCGGGTGTCGAGCGACTGGATGGCGATGAGCGGTTCGCCATTGCGGTCGAGCGCATAAAGGCCGTTGCCGTGTCCGGCGCAGCCGATCGCGACGATCTCGTCCGCCCGGATACCGGCACGCTCGATTGCGGTGCGGATGACCACCTGTGCCTGGCTCCAGAGCTCGCCGAGCCCGCGCTCGACATGGCCGGGCGCCGGCATATGGCTGTGTCCCTCTTCCGCGGCGAACGCGACCTCGTTGCCCTCTCGGTCGAACAGCACCGCCTTGATCACGGTGTTGCCGGCGTCGATCCCGAGCAGATACTCTCCCATGCGCGAACCCCTCCCAAGGTTCTGATCCTTTCGGTCGAGGCGCCGCCACTCTCCTTAGCGACGGCGTGCTCCAACCCAACACATGACGCATCGCGCCTTAAGGCACGACACGTCCCAGTCATTCTCAACCGCGCTGGTAAAGCGCGTAGGCTTCCTCGCCGCTGGCATCCTCATGGATGATCGCCATCAGGCCGCTAACGACGGCGCTCGGATTGGCGTGCTGGTAGATGTTCCGTCCATAGACCATGCCCATTGCGCCCTGGCGCATCAAGGCCGCCGATTTGTCAAAGACGTTGCGCAGGTCTTCCTTGCCGCCGCCGCGCACCAGAACCGGGCAGCGCGCCGCCTCGACGACCCTGTGGAAATCCTCCGCATTGGTTGTTGGGTCCGCCTTGACGATATCGGCACCCATCTCGCGCGCAAGGCGGGTCAGCGTCACGATCTTCTCGGCATCCCCATCGACCATGTAGCCGCCATGCTCGGTGACCGGCTGCATGACCAGCGGCTCGATCATCAACGGCATGCCGTATTTGTCGCAATCGGCCCGGACGCGCGAAATGTTGGCGACGCATTGCCGGAAGAGATCGGGCTCATCCGGCAGCATGAACAGGTTGACGACGACGCAGGCCGCGTCCATCGCCAAGGCGCCGATCAGCGGCTCGGCCTCGTTCTGCAGCACAGCCCACATGTGCCGGTGGCGAATGCGGTTGTAAGGATTGCCCATGTCGAGCCGCATGACCAGCGCCGGCTTGTCCTTGCCCGGAACCTCCTGCAGCAGATCGGCTTGGCCGAAATTCATCTGGATCGCGTCAGGGCTGGCGGCAACCAGCGCCTTGACCACCGCCGACATGTCTTCGAGGCCATTGAGGAACGATGGTTCGTTGCAGACGCCATGGTCGATCGCGACATCGAGGCAACGTCCACCACCGAAGAGACGGTTCATCCGGACCTTGCTGTTGTTTCGCATAATGCACTCCTTTGTTCGTTCCGTGCGGAAAGGGTTTCCTCGTCGACGCCGTGGCGCGCGGCGAGGAGGGTGAGAAAGCGTTCACGCTCGTGTGCGGCGCGGGCCGGCGGCCAGTGTTTTTCATGCGCCAGCAAAGCGAGAGCAGCGTCGGTCATGTCGAGCGAGAGCTCGCCCGATATCGCCAGCGTCGTGCGGCGCAGGAGCAGATCGTCGAGGTGCTCGACGGCCTCGTTGCGGATCAGGAACTGCAGCTCGCGCGCCGAGTAACCGGGATGCGGAAGAACATGGTCGCTGCCCACGGCAATGAAGTCGGCAATCAGCGTCGAGTCCGTTCCGTAGCGCGCAAGAAGCGTGCGCATCCGCTCCTTGGAAAGACCGGTCGCCAGCGCGACATCGTGGATCCAGGCCTCGCGATCGGAAGGGAAATGCCGGCCGCCGCCAATTGCGCGGTCGCCGGTAGCCACTCGGCGCTGGCGTTCCAGGCGTTCCAGCGCGAGATCGGCCGCCAGTTCGCCGAAGGATCGGAACGTCGTCCACTTGCCGCCGATCATGCACAGCACCGGCGGGCCGTTGTCGCCCGTCTCGACAAAGGTGCAGAAATGGTCGCGCGGGATGCGTCCCGTAAAACTGTCTTCGCTTGCCGGCAGCGGCCGCACGCCCGAAAACTGGAAGACCACCTCTTCCGGCCGGATCTTGATGTCAGGCAGGACGAAAGCGAGAGACTGGAGGATGTAGTCGCGCTCGTCCGGCTCGCAGCGGACCGTTTCCGGGTCATCGACGCGGATGTCGGTCGAGCCCACCAGCACCTTGCCGAGATAGGGAAAGAGGATGCAGATGCGGCCATCCTCGTTCTCGTAATAGATCATGTGCCCGTCGAGCGCTTCCATGAGCTCGGGATTGTCGATGATGAGGTGCGATCCCTTGGTGCCGCCCATCAGCGGCGCCGGCCTCGATGCCTTCGAGAACAGTGCGCCGTTGGCGATGTCGATCCAGCCGCCGGTGGCGTTGATGATCAACGCCGGTTCGATGGCGGCGACAGTGCCGGTCACGCCGTCCTTGAGTTCGTAGCGCCCCGGCGCCGTCAACGTCAGTTCCGCATGGTTGACCGCGCGGGCATGGGATCCAGCGGCAAGCCCATCCTTCAGAAGCTCGATGCCGAGACGTTCGGGCTGGCTGACCCAGGCGTCGTAGTAAGTGGCCGAACTTTTGATCTGCGGGTTGAGCGCCGGCCAACGCGACAGCGTGGCGCGCCGCCCGCGGAACGCGTGCTTCGGCATGAGCGCGCGCTTCCGCGTCAGGAAGTCATAAATGCCGAGGCCCATCTTGACCGCGACCGCACCGCGGCGGCTCGGGCGCCGCGTCAGGCCGAGGAAGCGCACCGCACCGTTGGCGAGCCCCGAGAAGATGTCGAAGATCGGCACGGTCGTCGGCAACGGCGCAACGTAATGCGGCGCGTTCTTCAGCAACCGGTCACGCTCCACCAGCGATTCCCGAACAAGGCTGAACTCGCCGTTTTCGAGATAACGCAAGCCGCCATGAACCATGCGCGACAGCGCCGCACTCGCGCCCGAACAGTAGTCGTGCTTCTCGACGAGCAGCACGTTCACCCCCTGCAGCGCCAGTTCGCGAAAGACGCTGAGGCCATTGATGCCGCCGCCAAGGACGCACACGTCTACCTTCGGGCTCTCGGCGAGCCCGTTGAAAATCTCTTCACGGTTCATGATGCCAGCCCGTTACCTGTCCATGTTCGCCAGCTTCGCGGCGACCGCCGCGTCGATTGTCGAAAGGTCGTCCTGATCGAGCCGGATCGTTCCGGCCCGGGCATTGTCGAGCGCCTGCGCCGGATTGCGGGCACCGCAAAGCGCAAAGGTCACACCCTCCTGGGCAAGCGTCCAGGCAATCACGATCTGGGCAATCGTCGCGCCATGTTTATCTGCGATTGGCCGGATCGTCTTTGCAAACGCCGCGACCTTCTCGCGATTGCCGACCGAAAAGCGCGGATTGTCACGCCGCTGGTCGTCGCCGGAAAACACCCGCTCTGGTCCGATGCCACCCGAGAGAAGCCCCAGCGCCAGCGACGAATAGCTGAGCGTCGCCACATTGTTGCGCCTCGTCAGCGGCAACAGCTCCGCCTCGATCTCGCGATCAATCATGCTGAAGCGTTCCTGGATTGCATCGAGCCCTCCGATCGCGATGTACTGCTCCAGTTCGCTTCGGCCGACATTGCTGGCGCCGATCGCCCTGATCTTGCCCGCCTGGCGCAGCTCTTCGAGTGCTGCAACCGTTTCCTCGATCGGCGTCGTCGGGTCCTGCCAGTGGGTGATATAGAGGTCGATATAGTCGGTGCCGAGCCGCTTCAGGCTCTGCTCCACCTCGTGACGGATCGCGTCGCGGCCGAGATAGCGATGCACAGGCTTGCCGTCCTGGTCGAAGAAGTGCCGGCCCTTGTCGGTGTGCCAGACGAGCCCACATTTGGTGGCAATGACCGCCTTGTCGCGCCGGCCGACCAATGCCTTGCCGACGATCTCCTCCGAGCGGCCGAGGCCATACGCCGGCGCCGTGTCGATCAGCGTCACACCGGCGTCGAGCGAAGCCTGAATCGCAGCGATCGATTCCCGTTCGTCGGTGCCGCCCCACATCCAGCCACCGATCGCCCAGGTGCCGAGCCCGACGGCCGAAGCCTTCACGCCCGAACGGCCGATCTCCCGCATCAATTGATCCCCACTCATGCCAGAAGTCCCTTTTCACTAGCCATTGCGAGCACCCGCTCGCCGGTCGCTTCGTCCGTCACCAGTGTGTCGAGATGCCGCCCACGCATGACGCTGAGGATCGGTCCTGCCTTGTTCGGCCCACTCGCCACGCCGATCTTCATCGGGATCGAGGCAAACTCCTGAAGCGTCAGCGAAACCAGCGAACGATTGAGGCTGTAGTCGCAGACCTGGCCCTTGTCATCGAGCAGGTGGGCCAAGAGTTCGCAGCTTGCGCCGGATCGTTCGATCGCCGCCCGGTCGGTGCTCGAGGACGGATGCAGGTCGTAGTAACTCGAATCGTCCGACAGGATTGAGCCGATGCCGACCACCGCGACCTTCGCCTCACGCGCCCTGCCGAAAACATCGGCGACCGAGCGCATGTTGATCAGCATCGCGCGCTCGGCGGCGCTGTCGGCAAAGAGCGGCGCGTGGATCTGGAAGGAGCGACCGCCGAGCCGGTCGGCCATCAGCGTCGAGACGTGGTTGACGTCGGTATAGTGCTTGCCCTGGACGCAGCCGGTCGCCGGGATCACCTCGACATCGAAGCGGCGCGGCGCCTGGAGCCCCGCGACGACGGCGCTGACGCCCTTGCCGCCGGTGATGCAGATGGTGTCGCCGTCGCCGATCTCTTCAAGCAGCAGCCTTGCTGCCGCCTCGCCGACCGCCTGAAGCGCGGTCTGCTGGTTGTCAGAAACCGTCGGCACGACGATCGCCCGGCGGATGCCGCCGATCGCAAGCAGCTGCTCTTCCATGTCGACCAGCGGTTCGATCGGCGACTTGATCTTGATTTCGACGAGGCCGAGCTGGCGGCCGCGCTTGATCAGCCGGTTGACGGTCGGCTGCGAGATGCCGAGCCGGTCGGCGATCTGCGACTGGGTCAGCCCTTCGAGGAAGTGCAGGACCAGCGCCTGGTGCATCTGCCTGGCGACGACAAGTTCCTCGCGGGCATTCGAAACCGGGGAGAGTGTGGGTTTGGCAATCGGCATGGTCAGACGGCCTTCCGCTTGTGCAGCAAGTGGTCGATGGAAACGGCAGCCAGGAGAATGCAGCCTTTGATCATGTCCTGCCAATAGACGGACACGTCGAGAAGGATCAAAGAGCTGGTGACGACCGAAAGCAGGGCCATGCCGAGAATGGCGCCGAGGATCGTGCCGGAGCCGCCGTTGAGCGAGGCGCCGCCGATGACGGCCGCGGCGATGATGTTGAGTTCCATGCCGACACCGAAGGTCGGCGTCGCCGCCCCGAAGCGCGACATATAGATGACGCCGGCGACACCCGCGAGCGTCGAGCAGAGCACCGTCACCCAGAACTTCACCTGCTTGGTCTTGATGCCCGAGTAGAGCGCCGCCTTCTCGTTGCTGCCCGTATAGAACACCTTGCGGAAGGCGGTGGCACGACGCAGCAGGAAGTCGAACAGGATCACGACGGCGACGAAGATCAGGATGACATAAGGGACACCATGGAACGTGCCCTGCCCCA
Organism: Ensifer sp.; assembly: GCF_035999185.1. GTDB lineage: Bacteria > Pseudomonadota > Alphaproteobacteria > Rhizobiales > Rhizobiaceae > Ensifer. The sequence continues at coordinate 18,871 of NZ_DASYHB010000115.1, forward strand.
CCGCCTTGAATGAGGCAGGCAGCGTGAAGAGCGACAGCGGCGTACCCTTGGTGATGACGAGGCAGAGGCCGCGCACGATGACCATCGCCGCCAGCGACGTGATGAAATGGTTGAGGCCGACCACGGTCACGAAGAAGCCCATGATCATGCCGATCATGCTGCTGGCGAGAATTCCGACCAGCGAGGCCGTCCAGGGATCGACGCCGGCCAAAAACAGCGAACCGGCGAGCACCATGGCGAAGCAGACGACAGAACCGACGGCGAGGTCGATACCGCCGACGATCAACAGGATCGTCATGCCGACAACGACGATGCCTTCAACCGAAAAGCTCATCAGCATGGCGCGCATGTTGCCGAAGGTGAGAAAATGCGGCGAGGCAAAGCTCATGATGATGCCAAGTGCCAGGATGATCGCGATCAGCCCTGCCTCGCGCATCGTGCCGATGCGTTTCCAGGCCGGCGCCTGCCTCTCGGTTGCAACCATCGTATCCACTGCCATTTCCGCCTCCCCGGCTCTTTCCGTTCTTTCAGGCGACATGTGTTGTCCTGCCCGTTGCGATCCGATCCGTCTGCGTCACGCCGGACGCCAGACGGATCACCGCCTCCTCGCTCATGTCACTATCGTTAAGTTCGCCGGCGATCGCGCCCTCGCGCACCACCAGAACCCGGTCGCAGAGCCCGAGCAGTTCCGGCAGTTCCGATGAGATGACGACGATGCCGATGCCGGTCTCCGCAAGCTCGCGCAGCAGCCTGTGGATCTCGGATTTCGCGCCGACATCGATGCCCCGCGTTGGTTCGTCCATCAGGATCACCTGCGGGCGGACGGCCAGTTGCTTGGCGATTGCCACTTTCTGCTGGTTGCCGCCCGAAAGCGACGACACCGGCATGTCGATGCCGCCCATGCGCACGCCGAGGCGGCGCACGAAATCGCGGGCAAGATCGGCTTCGGCCCTCGCGTTCAACAATCCAAGCGGACCGGTCAGCGTCTTCAGATCGAGCACGGATATGTTCTGGGCGATCGACAGCTCGGTGAAGACGCCGGAGCCCTTGCGGTCTTCCGACAGGTAGACGATGCCGGCGTTGACCGCGTCGCGGTAGTTGGCGATGCGCTGGACTTTTCCGCGCAACGCGACCTCGCCTTTCGACCTGGCTCTGAGGCCACAGATCGCCTCGGCAATCTCGGTGCGGCCCGAACCGATCAGGCCACCGATGCCGAGGATTTCGCCGCGCTTCAGGTCGAAGGACACATTGTCGATGCGATCGCCATCGCCAAGCTGCCGCACGGAAAGAATGGTCTCGTCCGAGCGCGCGTTCGGCGCCTGTTTCGGCGGATAGAGCTGGCTGATTTCGCGGCCGACCATGCGACGCACGACATCGTCGGGCGTCACGTCGGCGATATTTTCCGTCACCACATGGCGGCCGTCGCGAAACACCGTGACGCGGTCGCAGAGTGAGAAAATCTCGGCCATGCGGTGGCTGATATAGATGATCGAAATACCCGCGGCCTTGAGGTCACGGATGATGCCGAACAGCGCCTGGGCTTCGGCCTCCGTCAGTGCCGCGGTCGGCTCGTCGAGGATCAACACGCGGCAATCGAGCGTCAGCGCCTTTGCGATCTCGACAAGCTGCTGGCTGGAAATGCCGAGGTCGGCGACCTTGCGGCGAACATCGATCAGTGCAAGCCGGTTCATCACGAGCTGGGCCTCACGCTCCAGCGCGCCGTAGTTCATCAGCGGCGAGCGGCGGCGGTTGGTGGCAGCCATGAACATGTTCTCCGCCACCGTCGCATCCGGGCAGAGGGCTATTTCCTGGTGGACGAGGCCGATGCCGAGCGTCTGGGCGATCGCCGGCGAGCCGATTTTGACCGGCGCGCCGTCGACCAGCACGTCACCGTCGTTCGGCTGCAACACGCCGGCAATGATGTTCATCAGCGTGGACTTGCCTGCGCCATTCTCGCCGCAGAGCGCGTGGATTTCTCCCCGCTCCAGCTGAAAATTCACCTCCGTCAACGCCTTCACCGCACCGAAATGCTTGGTGACGCGCCGGACCTCCAGAACCGGTTGTGCTGCCATGCCGTCCTCCACCCGCATCACTGGCTGCCCGACGCACGCCGGGCAGCCAAGTCGTATCCTTACTCGTCGATACCCTTGGTACCACGACGCTTCAGGTACTTGTCCCAGTAGAAGTCATCGGCATTTTCGGCGGTGACGATGGAAAGGCCGTTGTCGACGACGGGGATGCTCATCGGGTTGAAGCCCGAGCGCTTGGCGTCGTTCATCGGGTCGATCAGTTCCGGGTGTTTCGCGAGCCAGAGCAACATGAAGCCCATGTAGCCCTGCATACCCTGGTTCGGGTTGATCGAACCGAAGACTTCGCCGGCCTTGATCATGTCGAGAATGTTGGCGTTGACGTCGGCGCACATGACCAGCACCTTGCCGCCGCTTTCCTTGCTGGCCTGGGCAGCACCGATTGCCGAGTTCGCTTCCGGCATGAACACGGCGCCGAGGTTCGGATTGGCCTGGATGAGGCTCATCAGTCCCTGATAGGCCTTGTTCGGATCCTGGTTGGAGGCGGCGCGGCCGACAAGTTTCATCTCGGGCCACTTTTCCCCCATGCGGGCGACGAAGGCGGCGATGCGCTTGTCGTGGTTGTCCTGACCGGGGTTTTCGAGGACCGCATACTCGCCCTTGCCACCCATCTTCTCGGCAATCGCGTCGGCGGCATAGGTGCCTTCGCGGGTGTTGTCCGAGGTGATGAAGGAGACGCGCTTCGACAACGGCGAGTCCGCTGCGAAGGTGACGACCGCCGTGCCCTGATCGATCGCCCGGTTGATCGGTTCGATGAACGGATCGGAGTTCATCGGATGCACCAGAATGCCGGCCGGGTTCTGGGCGAGCGCCTGGTCGAAGGTGGCGATCTGCTTGTTGACGTCGTATTCCGGCGTGCCGGTATATTCGGTCTCGCAGCCGAGCTGCTGGCCGGCCTGCTTGAACATCTCATAGACCGGGAACCAGTATTCGACGCCCGAGACCATGACGTTCATGACGTATTTTTCGCCGGGCTGGCAGCGAAACGGGTTCGCCGTCTCTGCACTCGCCGAAGTGGCCCAAAGCGAACTTGCCAAAGCCGATGATGCAATGACCGCCAGAGCGGTCGTGCTGAAAAATTTGCGCACGCTTCCTCCTCGAGGCCGAAGCCCCTCCCAAAAACCGATAGGGTCGCTTCCTGCGACCGCTGAATGTATGAGTTCGCCGGAACTCCTCCTCGACTTCCGACAGTCACGATTAAAGCGGCGGACTCGGTGAGTGTCAATATAATTCACGCGATGAATAATAATTCATTCCCGAAGTGGAAAACCGGCGCCGCTTCCTTCAATCTGCTGTCATGGGGATCGGCTAGAGGGCGGCGATGGCTACCCTTCAACAGATCGCCTTTCATGCCGGCTGCTCGCTGGCGACTGTCTCGCGCGTGCTCACCGGCGAAGGGCCGGTCAGCGACGAGATGGTGCGCCGCGTACGCCGGGCGGCCGCCGAACTTGGTTATCGGCCGCCTCCGGCTGCAGGGCGCACCGCCAGCCGCAGCCAGCCGATCGTCGGCGTGCTGGTGCCGAGCGTCACAAACCCGGTTTTTGCCGCCTCGCTCGCCGGCATCCAGCACCGACTGCAGGCGGCCAACCACGGCGTGCTGATCGCCCAATCCAATTACGACCCGGCACTGGAAGCCCGCGCCGTGCGCTCGCTGCTCGAACAGCGCCCGACCGGCCTGATCCTGACGCTCTGCGATGCCCGCACCAGCGAGGCGCTGTCGGCGGCATTGCCGCCGACGGTGCTTCTCAACAACCGGCCCGTCGCCCGTTTCGCCGCCGCGGTTACCGTCGACAATTATCGTGCCGGCTTCGAACTGACCCGGCATATCCTGGCGCATGGGCACCGCCGCATTGTCGTCGTCTCTGGCCACTTTCACTCGTCCGACCGGGCGCGCCTGCGCTACGAAGGATATTGCGTGGCGATGCGGGAAGCCGGCGTCGCGCCGCTGGAAGCCGTCGAGATCCCCTTCGTCGACGGCTATGAGAACCTAGACCTCAGCGTCGTCATCGCCCACCATCGCCCAACGGCAATCATCGCCTCCAATGACCTTCTCGCTCTCGGCGTCATCGCGGCCTTGCGTCGCGAGGGACTGTCGGTGCCGGCCGACGTCTCGGTCGCCGGCTTCGACGGCATTGCGCTCGGGCGGCTGATGAGCCCGACGCTCACGACGATCGCGATGCCCGACGGCGACATGGGGCTCGCCGCAGCAGCGCTGCTGCTCGACATGGCCGAGAATGCCTCGCGCTGCCGCCATCTCACCCTCGACGGCCGGCTCTATCCCGGCGGGACCGTTCGGCATCTCTAGCCTCGAAACCAGGCAATCGGAGAAGCTCTCCTCGCCTGCTGACATCGCGCCGGCATGAAAAACGCCGCCCGCGAAGTTTCCTCCGGGGCGGCGACAAACGTCACAAAAGGTTGGTTCAGCTGCGCGGCAGCAGGCTTTCGACTTCGGCCGCGGCCTCGTCCAGCGCTTCCTTCGGGGTTGCCGTCTGTTCGACGATGCGCGAGAGGTTTTCGACGATCGTCTGCGTGACCTTCACGCCGTTGCTGCCCGGGAAAGCATACCAGGGGCGCATGCGCGGCATCTGTTCGAGACCGGCGCGAAACAGCGGGTTTTCCTTGTAGAAGTTGGCCAGATACTCCGGCGACTTGGCGGCAAGCTCGTTGTTCGGCACGTAGCCGGTGCCGGGAACGACGACCGACGCGCCATAGGGGCCGGCGGCGAACTTCGCAAACTTCCAGGCAGCTTCCTGCTTTTCGGCGTCGCGGGTCAGGATGACGACGGCATTGCCGCCGGTCGGCAGCTTGCCATTCACCGGATCGATCAGAGGGATATGGGCGGTCCGCAGGTCGAACTTGTCGCCGACATTCTTGATCGTGTTGCGCAGGGCCCCGGTCGTCTGGAAGGCAAAGCCGATCTTGCCGGCAACGAAGGCCTGTTCGCCGGCCTGCTTGGTCAGAACAGGCAGACCGCCTTCCTTGACCATGCGGTCGAGCACTTCGACGGCCTTCTCGCCTTCGGGGCCATTGAACGCAACCTTGCTTTCGTCAGCACTCAGCATGTCGCCGCCGGCACCGAAGAGTAGTGCCGAGAACATCCAGTCGTCGCCCTGCCAGCGGAAGTCGATGCCTTCGTTACCGTCGCCGAGCGCCTTGATCTTGCCGCCGAGCGCGATGACCTCGTCCCAGGTCTTTGGCGGGTTTTCCGGGTCGCCGCCGGCTTTGCGCACCAGATCGGCGTTGTAATACATGATCGGGTTGGAGGTGGCGAAGGCAAGGCCCACCTGCTTGCCGCCGACCTGGGCAAGCTTCAGGATGTTTTCCGAAAAGCCCTGTTCGGCCATGTTTCCGTCCTTGGCGATGAACGGGCCGAGGTCGACGGGAATGTCACGCTCGTTGACCATGCGCAGGCGGTTGAGGCCGATGAAGGTGAGATCCGGCATTTCGGCGGTACCCGCCTGACGCATGATCGTCTGGATGCCTTCCTCATAGGTCGCCGAGGGGTTGGCGAAGGTGATCTTGATGTCGGGGTTTTCTTCCATGAACTTCTTCGAGATCGTGTCCATCACGTCCTTGAAGAATCCGGGCATCGGATAATGCACCGTCAGCTGTGTCTCGGCATAGGCGGGTGCGGCAAGCATCAGCGATGCGGCAGCCGCGGTAAAAAGCTGTCTCAGATGTGTCATGGGTTGCGCTCCAGGTTGGACCGTTCAGCCTTTGAGACCGGTCATGGTGATGCCCTCGACGAAGCGCTTCTGAGCCAGCAGAAATGCGCTCACGAGGGGAAGGGTGATGATGAGGGTCGCGGCCATTAGCGCGCCGTAGTCGTCGCCGGCTTCCGCGGCGCGGAAATAGAGCAGGCCGAGCGGGGGCGTGGCGTAATCCTGGTTTGTGACGACGATCAGCGGCCAGAAGAGATCGTTCCAGTGGGCAACCACCGAGAAGATCGCAAAGGCGGTGATCGCCGGCCAGGCATTCGGCACGATGACGCGCGCGACGATGCCGGCCTCCGACATGCCATCGAGCCTTGCCGCATGGATCAGGTCGTCGGGCATAGCGCGGAAGAACTGCAGGAACAGGAAGATCGCAAAAACCGAGATCGAAAAAGGCGCCACAAGGGCCGTGTAGCTGTTCAGCACCGACAACTTGTCGAAGGCCACGTAGATCGGCAGCGCCGTCGCATGGATCGGCACGAGCAGGCCGAGCATGACGAGGACCATCATGGTCCGCGCGGCGCGGAACTTCAGCTTCGCCATGGCATAGGCGCAAGGGATGGCAACGACGATCTGGATGACGAAGATGAGGGCGCAGACGATGACGCCGTTGAAGAGCAGCGTCGTCATCGAGACCCGCGACAGGGCCTTCGAAAAATTCTCGATGTAGGACCACTGCTGCGGGATCAGCGACAGCGACGAGGAGAAGATCTCGCTCTGCGCCTTGCCGGCGGTCGAGACCATGAAGATGTAGGGCGCGAGGAAGAGGAGAGCGCCAAGCGAGAGCACCGTCAGACGGGCAATGCGTGCAACGGAAAGAGCGTTGGTCATGCGTAATGCACCTTCCGGTCAAGCACGCGGTACTGCAGGAACATCAGGACGACGAGGATTGCGAGGAAGGCGACGGTCATCGCCGAAGCGTAGCCGACGCGCAGGTAGACGAAGCCCTCCTGGTAGATCGTGAAAAGCAGCACCTCCGACGCCTTGTTCGGCCCACCCTCGGTCAGCGTCTTCACCGTCTCGAACACCTTCACCGAATTGATGATGCTGATGGTGGCGACGAACAGCGTCGTCGGTCCGAGCATCGGCCAGGTCACGAGGCGAAAGCGGTCGAACCAGGATTTCGCGCCGTCGACTTCCGCCGCCGCATAGAGTTCGCGCGGGATGGCGGTGAGGCCGGCGAGAAACAGCACCATGTTGAAACCGACGGACTGCCAGATGCCGATAATCGACAGGCCGTAGAGCACGGTGCTGGAAGCGCCGAGCCAGTTGGGACCGGCAATGCCAAAGAGGGCGAGGAAGGTGTTGATCGGGCCGATGGTCGGATGGAAGAGGAACTGCCAGACCGTTGCCATGGCAACGAGCAGCGAGGCGACCGGCAGGAAATAGACTGTGCGGAAGAAGGCCCTGCCCTTGCTTTCCGCCTCGATCAGCATGGCGATCGCCAGCGCCAACACGATCGAGACCGGCGTGACGATCACCGTATAGACCGCCGTGTTCCAGAGCGAGCGGCGGAAGGTCCGGTCGCCGAAGAGCTCGGCATAGTTCTCGAAGCCGACGAAGCGAAAGCTGCCGTAGCCGAGCTCGAAATCGGTGAAGCCGAGCACGATCACCGCCAGCGTCGGCAGCAGAATGAAGAGGAAGAGCAGGACAATCGCCGGAAGGGCGAGCAGCCAGGCGATGCGGGCCTCACGCGTCGCGGGCTCGACGGTCACGGCTTCGAAGGTCCCAACGCTAGCCATGGACCTTCTCCACCGTGGCGGCAATCGCAACCGGCTCGGCCTGAAGGCGCGCGCCGTCCTGGCCGAAGAGCATCGCGCGCTCGGCCATGATCTCGACGTCGACCGGCTGGCCAAGACTGAGCGAGGCGGCCTCGGATGGCGACGCCTTCGACGTCATCACCTCGCCGATCGCGTCAAGACGGGCATGGAGGATCACCTCCGAGCCGAGAAACTCCATGCGCTCGACCCGCGCGGTCAGGCGGCCGGTGCCTGTCGGGTGGAAGCGAACGAATTCCGGACGGACGGCGAGTTGCACCGGCTGATCCGGTGCCTGCCCCCGTTTTGCCAGCAGCACGAGATCGCCGAAGCGCACGATGCTGGCAGCATCGGCGCGGGTCGCAAGCACGTTGATCTTCGGCTGGCCAAGAAAGCGGGCGACCTCGATGTGGGCGGGGTTGTCGTAGATCTCCTTCGGGCTCGCCAGCTGCAGCAGGTTACCGCCAATCATCACCGCCACCCGGTCGGCCATCGACAGCGCTTCCGACTGGTCATGGGTGACGTAGAGCGTCGGTACGCCAGCACGGCGATGAAGGTCGACGATCTCGCCCCGGGCATGGACCCGCAGGTTGGCGTCAAGGTTGGAGAGCGGCTCATCCATCAGGAAGACGGCCGGGCGGCGTACCATGGCGCGCGCAAGCGCCACGCGCTGGCGCTGGCCGCCGGACATCTGGCCGGGCTTGCGGTCGAGCAGATGATCGATCTTCAGCGCCAGCGCCATGTCCTTGACCTGACGCTGGATATCGGTTCGGACCTGCTTTTGCCCGGGCAGAAGATTGCCGATGACGGGAAGGCGCTGCATCGCCGTCAGACGCCGCATGGCAAGCGGCACGGCGATGTTCTGGCCCGCTGTCAGATGCGGATAGAGGGCATAGGACTGGAAGACCATCGCGACGTTGCGATCGGCCGCGGGCATGCGTGCAACGTTCTTGCCGCCGATGACGATCTCGCCGGTATCGCCATGGTCAAGGCCGGCAACAATGCGCAGAAGCGTGCTCTTGCCGCAGCCAGAGGGGCCAACGAGCGCGATGAACTCACCCGCTTCGGCTTCCAGGCTGACGCCTTTGAGGATGGCGTTACCGCCATAGGACTTGGTGATCGCGCGAAGCGAAAGTACGCTCATTGCGCCGCCTCCACCTGGATCTTCTTCTTCGCGGCGAGCGGGTAGACCTGTTCGACGATCGGATCGAGCACGTGGTTGACAACCCCTGGAACCCGGATGATTTCGCTGGACACGTCGTCGTCGGTGAACACGTGCACGACGGCGCCGACCAGCCGCTCGCCCGGCATCGGCCGCTCCAGCGTGTCGATGATGAAGGAGGTCGGTGGCGCCCAGACGAGCGACATTCCGGCATGTTCGCCGGTCCAGGCCCAATGCAGGTGGCCGCTGGCATGCAACACCACGTCAGAAGTGGCAAACAGATCAAAGAGGCGCTGGCGCTGGCGGGGGCGAATGCCCCAATAGCCGGTGTCGCCTTCGTTGGGGTCATCGACGAACAGCGGCTTATGGGCGAAGACGGCAACCTTGCGCCCGTCACGGCCCTGCAACTGATCTTCCAGCCAGGCGAACTGCTTTTCTTCCTCTTCGTCCTCGAAGCCGAAGAGCAGGCTGTTGAGACCGACCAGCCGCCAGCCGGCGTGATCGGAAACCCAGTAGTCGGGGCCGGCAAGGCCGCGCCAGCGGGCAAGCCGCAACGGGTCGACCGGCTGGTGCGAGCCCGGCAGATGGCCGACATCGTGATTGCCGGGCACGGTCAGAACCGGCATCGAGAGTTGGCCGAGCAGGCCAAGCGAAAAGGTGATGTCGTCTTCGTGGTCGGCACCATCGATCGTCACGTCGCCGGTGTGAATGACGAGATCGGGTGCGACGTCCTCGATCCAGGCGCGAACCGGTTCCCAATTGCCGTTGAAGTGGCTTTTGGCGGGGCTGAGATGGGTGTCGCTGATCTGGACGATCTTCATGGGAAACGGGCCTCCGACGATGGCTGCGGGCATTGGCGTCGGAGAATGCGCATCTCCCTTCCGCCGTGGTTGGCCGCAGTCTTTAGGGAGCTGCCATGTCAGTTTGGTAACAGCCGTTCTCAGCTGATTTTCAGTTTCTCCATGAAAGCGTCACCTTCAGGAATGCCAAGCGGTCGCCAAATTCGCTCTTGCCTACCCCGGCGGAGGTGCCGCGGCCGTTGTGCTCAAAATTTCACGTTATCGTATACAATAATTTGCGCATATTGACGACGAAAAGCCCAAATCATGAGCAGTCGCCCTGAACCGTCGACGACCGCATCCGGCACCAAAAACGGCCATTCCCGCTATAAAACATAGCCTTAGGCACGACGATCAGACTTGGCACGATTGATGCTTCTTCTTTGATGCAAGGAGAACGCCTCATGTCGAAAGCCGCAGAGATCGATATCGTTTCCGTTTCCAAGATGTATGGCGCGACCACGGCCGTGCATTCGATCAGCCTGAAAATCCCCGCCGGCAGCTACTGCTGCTTCCTCGGTCCGTCCGGCTGCGGCAAGACCTCAACCCTGCGCATGATCGCCGGCCACGAGAGCATTTCCTCGGGCGATCTCAGGCTCGGCAATGTCGTCGTCACCGATTTCCCGCCGGCCAAACGCAGCACGGCGATGATGTTCCAGTCCTATGCGCTGTTCCCGCATCTCGACCTCATCGACAATGTCGCCTTCAGCCTGAAGATGAAGGGCGTCGACCGTGAGATCAGGCGCGCCAAGGCGCTCGACATGCTGAAGCTGATGCAGATGGGGGCCTATGGCACCAGGCGTCCGGCCCAGCTCTCAGGCGGTCAGCAGCAGCGCGTGGCGCTGGCGCGCGCCCTGATCACCGAGCCGGAAGCGCTGCTGCTCGACGAACCGCTCTCGGCTCTCGACCCGTTCCTGAAAATCCGCATGCGCGCCGAACTGAAGAAGCTGCAGAAGTCGCTCGGCATCACCTTCGTGCATGTCACCCACAGCCAGGAAGAGGCGATGGCGCTCGCCGATCTCATCGTCATCATGAACAACGGCCGGATCGAACAGGCGGCGGCACCCCGAACCGTGTTCGAACGGCCGTCAACCGCCTTCGTCGCGCGCTTCATGGGCGACCACAATGTGCTCTCCGGCAAAGTCCGGGCGATCAGCGACGACATTGTCGAGATGGAGACGATGGAAGGTCAGACCTTCTCGGTGCGCGACATCGGTCAGGAAATCGGCCGGCCGATCGACATCGGCATCCGCACCGATCGCGTGCGGCTCGCGACATCGGGCGACAAGGGCCTCGGCTTCCAGGCCGTGGTTTCCAACATCGAATACCGCGGCGCCTCGGTGAAGCTCACCGCCATCGGCGCCGGCAGCGACGACTTCACGGTGATCGTCAGCGACGCCGACTATTTCAGCAAGCCCGTCGCGGTCGGCGACGCGGTGTCCCTGAGCTGGACCCTGGAGGACGTCGTCCCCCTCGGCCGCCTTTCCGCATGAGCTAATCAACCATCACAAGAAGGGGAACTGCCATGACGACTGAAACCAAGACCGAGAAACCTGCGAGCGGCCTGACACGCCGTTCGCTGCTCAAGACCGGCGCTGCCGCCGTCGGCGCGATCGCCGGCTCCGGTGTGATCACCGGGTTCCCAACGATCTGGGCGCAGAACCCGATCACGCTGCGCCAGTTCGGCACCGGCGTTTCCAACATCAATGCGATCGCCGAGAAGTGCAAGGAAGACCTCGGCATCACGCTGGAGATGACGGCGACCGATTCCGACGCCGCAGCCCAGCGCGCGGTGACCCAGCCAGACTCCTACGACATTGCCGACATCGAATACTGGATCGCCAAGAAGGTCTTTCCGGCCGGCGTGATGCAGCCGATGGACGTGAAGAAGATCAAGTACTTCGACAAGATCGTGCCGCTGTTCATCGATGGCAAGTTGAAGCCCGAGAGCGTCGTTGCGCAAGGCACGGCGCCGCACACCGTCGGCTTCGTCGACGCGCAGGATTCAAAGACCTTCGCCAGGTCGCCGACCGACTGGATGACGCTGATCCCGACGATCTATAACGCCGACACGCTCGGCATTCGCCCCGATCTCGTCGGCCGCGAGATCTCGACCTGGGCCGACATCATGGACCCGGCCTTCAAGGGCAAGACCGCGATCCTCAACATTCCATCGATCGGCATCATGGATGCGGCGATGATCATGGAGGCGATGGGCAACATCAAATATGCCGACAAGGGCAACATGACCACGGACGAGATCGACAAGACGATCGACTTCCTGATCAAGGCCAAGCAAGACGGACAGTTCCGCGCTTTCTGGAAGTCCTTCGACGAGAGCGTCAACCTGATGGCCTCGGGCGAAGTTGTCATCCAGTCCATGTGGTCTCCGGCCGTCGCTGCCGTCCGCTCCAAGGGCATCGCCTGCAAGTACCAGCCGCTGAAGGAAGGCTACCGCGCCTGGGGCGGCGGCCTCGGCCTTGCCGCGCATCTAGAGGGCGCCCAGCTCGATGCTGCTTACGAATACATCAACTGGTACCTGTCGGGCTGGGTCGGCGCCTACCTCAACCGCCAGGGCTACTACTCCGCCGCGATGGAAACCGCCAAGGGCTTCATGTCCGAGGACGAGTGGGGTTACTGGGTCGAAGGCAAACCCGCCAAGGGCGACATCCTCTCGCCCGAGGGCAAGATCATGGAGAAAGCGGGTGCGGTGCGCGACGGCGGCTCGTTCGACGAGCGCATGGGCAAGGTCGCCTGCTGGAACTCGGTGATGGACGAGGACCGCTACATGATCAAGCGCTGGAACGAGTTCATCGCGGCTTAGCGGCAACGCCCACACTGAGGTGCTGCCCCTCTCCTCGGGTTAAACCCGAGGACTAACCCTCTCCCCGCTCGCGGGGAGAGGGGACGTGCCACGAAGGGCGCGCGGTGCAGTTACGCAAGCCAACAATACGTGTGGATCGACCCGGAGGCGCCACATCTGCCTTCTCCCCGCCTGCGGGGAGAAGGTGCCGGCAGGCGGATGAGGGGCAGCCCCATTCGATGAAAACAAGAGAGGAACGAAGATGGCGACACTTGCGACATCGCAGTCAGGGGAGATCGGAACAGAGACGGCACCTCGGCGCCTCAACATCCCCCGCACGCTGGCCTCCTACATCCAGGCCCTGCCGCTCACCCTGATCCTCGGCTTCTTCTTCGTGCTGCCGATTCTCACGATCGTGGTCGTCAGCTTCTGGGACTATGATTTCGCCGGGCTCTACCCGGACTTCCTGACGATGAACTATGCCGACACGCTCGGCTCCTGGGTCACCTGGAAGACCTATCTCAACACGCTGAAGTTCACCGTCCTCGTTTGGGCGCTGACACTGGTGATCGGCTTCTGGGTCGCCTATTTCCTCGCCTTCCATGTCCGCACCACCACCATGCAGATGGTGCTCTTCCTCGTCTGCACCGTGCCGTTCCTGACCTCCAACATCATCCGGATGATCTCCTGGATCCCGGTGCTCGGCCGCAACGGCCTCGTCAACTCGACTCTGATCGAGCTCGGCCTCATCCCGCAGCCGATCGAGTGGCTGCTCTATTCCGATTTCGCGGTCGTGCTTGCCATGGTCCACCTCAACACGCTGTTCATGGTGACGCCGATCTTCAACACGCTGATGCGCATCGACCGGTCGCTGATCGAGGCGGCGCGCGATTGCGGCGCTTCCGGCGGCCAGATCCTCTGGAACGTCATCCTGCCGCTCGCCAAGCCCGGCATCGCCATTGGCTCGATCTTCGTCGTCACCCTCGTCATGGCGGATTTTTCGACAGTTCAAGTCATGTCCGGCGGCCAGAGCGCCTCCGTGGCGCTGATGATGAAGAACCAGATGTCGTTGCTGCAATATCCGGCCGCCGCTGCCAACGCGGTGGTTCTCCTGATCGTCGTTCTCCTGATGGTCGCCGCGATCCTGCGCGTCGTCGATATCCGCAGGGAGCTTTGACATGAACCACGAGAAACGCGGCAAAGGCTTCTACCTGCTCGCAGCCTTCTTCACCCTGTTCGTGCTGTTCCTCTACGGGCCGCTCTCGGCGGTGCTGATCCTCTCCTTTCAGGGACCGGACGGCGGTCTCACCTTTCCGCTGAACGGCGTCTCCGTGCACTGGTTCTACAATCTGTTCGAGAAGCAGGCGGTCGGCGACTTCGGCGCTTCGTTCCGCCGTTCCTTCACGCTCGGGCTGATGGTGATGGTGGTCAACGTCGTGGTCGCGCTGCTTGCGGGCCTCGCCTTCCGCCGGCGCTTCCGCGGCGCGACGGCGCTCTTCTATCTGACCGTCGCAAGCCTCGTCGTGCCGTCGATCATCATCTCGCTCGGCATCGGCGTTGTCTTCCAGCAGTTTGGTCTGAAACCCGCCTGGTACTCATCCGGTTTCGGCGCGCATCTGACCTGGACACTGCCCTTCGGCGTGCTGATCATGTTTGCGGTCTTCAACCGGTTCTCGCCTGCTTACGAGGAGGCGGCGCGCGATCTCGGCGCGACGTCCTGGCAGACCTTTCGCCACGTGCTCCTGCCGATGATTGCCCCGAGCCTGATCGGCGTCGGCCTCTTCGGCTTCACGCTCTCCTATGACGAGTTTGCCCGCACGCTGATGACCTCGGGCAGCTACAATACCCTGCCGCTCGAAATCTACGGCATGACGACGAACGTGACGACGCCGGTGCTCTACGCGCTCGGCACGGTCACCACGCTTTTCTCTTTCACCATCATCCTCGTCGCGCTCGCCATCATCCTGATGCTGCGGCGCCGCCAGGCAAAGCTGAGCTAGGCCCGATGCGCATTCTGATCGTCAATCCCAACACCACCGCCTCCATGACGTCAAAGGCAGCAGCGGCTGCGCGGGCGGTCGCCGAACCCAACACGGAAATCCTCGCCCGCACGTCGAAATCCGGCCCGGCCTCGATCGAGGGGCATTATGACGGTGCGATCGCGCTTCCGGGGCTGCTTGCGGAGATCCGTGACGGCGAAGCCGCAGGCGCGGACGCCGTCGTCATCGCCTGCTTCGACGATACGGGGCTTGAGGCCGCGCGTGCGCTGGCCCGCATCCCGGTGGTAGGCCTATGCGAATCCGCTGTCGCGACCGCTTCCATGCTGGCGCAGCGCTTCACCGTCGTCACGACGCTGGAACGTTCGCGGGTACTGATCGAAAACCTGACCCGGCACTACGGCATGGCCGGCCGGGCGAAGGTGCGCGCCGCCGATATTCCCGTGCTTGAATTGGAAGACAACGGTTCCAACGCTCTTGCCAAGCTCCGGCGTGAAATCGAGCTGGCGCTCCATCAGGACGGCGCCGAGGCGATCGTGCTTGGCTGCGCCGGCATGGCGGATCTCGCCCGCATGCTCCAGGCCGACTACGGCGTACCGGTCATCGACGGCGTCTCGGCCGCGGTCAAGCAGGCCGAAGCACTGGTGTCGCAAGGACTTTCCACCAGCAAGCGCGGCTCCTACGCGCCGCCGCTCAGCAAGTCCTATTCGGGTTTGATGAGCGCGCTTGCGCCGGCCACGGCCTGAGGTGATGTGGAGATGAGGATTCATCCGTCACAGTCGCCATGCCCCGGCCACGCCTTGAGATGACGATGGCGACCAGGATTGATCCATCACCGTCGCCAACACCGCGTTCGATGCATCCGCTTCGGCAACGATCCAGTCGCGAAAAGCCTGGATCTTCTTTTGACGCCGGCTACTCTGCGGATAGACCAGCCAATAGGCGCGGCCGTCCCTAACGACATGATCGAACGGCCGGATGAGCCTGCCGCTCTTCAATTCCTCCATCAGGAAGGTCGAGACGGCGATCGCAATGCCATGGTCGGCGAGCGTGGTCGCGACATCCATCGCCTGAACATCGAAGATCAGTTCGGTGCCGTTGCTCGCCGGTGGCTCGACGCCGGTCTCGATCATCCAGCGCCGCCACCAGCTGGCATTGCCGAAGCGCCGGACCCGCAACACGTCGGAGGGTTCCTTCAGCTGGTGCTTCTCCAGGAATGACGGTGTGCAGACCGGCACGTAGTCGAGCGGGAACAGCGGAAACACGTCGTTGCCGGGCCAGTCGCCGGCGCCGCTGCGTACCGCGAGATCGATGGCATCGCGCTTGAAGTCGATCAAGTCGGTCGACATGTGGACGCGGATGCTGATGTTCGGATGCGCCGTCTGAAACGAGGCAAGCCGCTGGCCGAGCCAGCTCGACACGACAGTCGGCAGCACCGAGATGTGCAGATGATGTTCGGTCTTGTCGGCAATCTCGGAGAAGGCCGCACCCAGAAGATCGATCGCTTCGGTCACTTTCGGCGCAAGCAGGCGCCCGGCAGCGGTCAGCCGCACCTCGCGTGGAAGGCGGACGAAAAGCGGCGTGCCGACCCGGTCCTCCAGCAACCGGATCTGGTAACTGACGGCCGCTTGCGTCATGCCGAGTTCGTCGGCGGCGCGGGTGAAGCTCAGGTGCCTTGCAGCCGCCTCGAAGGCGCGCACCGCACTCATGGGTGGAATCTTGCTCATGGCGTTGAGATAAGCATTCTTTATGCCAGCATGCGAGAAATCGCTTTGCGCGAAGCGGCAAAAAACCTCACTTTTTTCGCGAACACACCACAGCCAAGAATGAGGATAGCAATGCTTAGTGCAGTGCGATCAACGATTTATCATGTCCTGAACTGGGCCGATAAGGCCCTCAGTTCCCCCGTCGCCATCGATACGTTCAACGAATTCCAGCTCCGGGATATCGGACTGACGCGGGACCAGGACCACATCCGTGCGCGCGTCGGCGACACGACGGATCCGTGGCACTGGCCGGATGAGTGCTCACCCAAGACACAGCCGTTGCCGGAACGGACGCAGGGCCAAGCCCTTCGCACCGCGGCCATCTCGCCGCGGGCAACCGCCGGCGAAAATAAACACATAAGCATTTCTTTATGCGATTGACGCGACCCCGACGACAGTGCATTGTCCTGCCATCGTGGTTCTTCGCCCGCCTTTTGGCGGGATGGAGCTAAGAGGGAATTCGGTGCGGCGCCTCAAAAGCGCCCATGCCGGAGCTGCCCCCGCAACTGTAGGCGGAGAGCGGCCGTTCGATGATGTCACTGAGGAAGACGCCTCGGGAAGACGGAACGGCTCGTGACGACCCGCAAGCCAGGAGACCTGCCGCGATGAACAACGTCCACGGGCGGGGTGTCCGATGAGGCGCGTTGACGACGCGGGATAACTCCCGCGCCGCGGCTGCGTCGCATTGAAATCCTTGCCCACAACCTTCGGGGTAAGGAAATGACCATCAAGACTGCCAATCTCGGTTTCCCACGCATCGGTCGCCAGCGCGAACTGAAGTTCGCGCTCGAACGCTATTGGGCCGGAAAAGCCACACGCGACGAGTTGCTCGCAACAGGAGCGAAGCTGCGGGCCGAAAACTGGGCCGCGCAGAAGGCGCGCGGCATCGACATCATCCCGTCGAACGACTTCTCCTTCTACGATCACGTGCTCGATACGGCCGTGCTTGTCGGCGCCATCCCGGCGGCCTATGGCTGGAAGGGTGGTCCTGTCGATCTCGACACCTACTTTGCCATGGCGCGCGGCTCGACCGGCACCCCTTGCGCTTCCGGCTGCACGCATGCGGCAAACGACAGCGGCCATCCCGCGCTGGAAATGACCAAGTGGTTCGACACCAACTACCACTACATGGTGCCCGAATTCGAACGCTACCAGCACTTCGAGCTGACGCATAACCGGCCGCTCGAAGCCTACATTGAGGCTGAAGCGCTCGGCTATCGCACACGCCCGGTGCTGCTCGGTCCGGTGACGTTCCTCAAGCTCGGCAAGGCGAAAGGCGGCGGCTTTGATCCCGTCGACCTGATCAAGCGGCTGCTGCCAGCCTATGTCCGGGTTCTCACCGAACTTGCCGATGCCGGCGTCGAATGGGTCCAGATCGACGAGCCCTGCCTGGTGCTCGATCTCACGGACAAGGATCGCCGGGCCCTCGACCTTGCCTATCGCACCTTCGCCGCCGAGATCCCTCGGCTGAAGATCATGCTTGCGACCTATTTCGGCTTGATCGGCGACAACACGGCAGCCGCACTGGCGCTTCCCGTTGCCGGCCTGCATGTCGATCTCGTACGCGCCCCGCAACAGATCGATGCGCTCATCCAATCGACCCCGGCCGACCGGATCATTTCCCTCGGCGTCGTCGACGGCCGCAACATCTGGCGCACCGATCTTGCCGGCCTATTTGGACGGCTGCAGGCGCTGGTCTCCGCCCATGGCCGCGACCGCATCGAGCTTGCGCCCTCGTGCTCGTTGTTGCACGTGCCGATCGATCTCGACCTCGAGCGGGCTCTCGATCCCGAGCTTTCCTCCTGGCTTGCCTTCGCCGTGCAGAAACTCGACGAACTGAGCCTGCTTGCCCGCGCCTTCGAGCCGGGTCTGGCCAATCCCGAGAATGTGTTCTCGGCCTCGATCGAGGCTGCCAAGGCGCGGCTCACCTCGCTCAGGATACACGATCCGCTGGTCGCGGGACGGCTGAAGATGCTGACGGCTGCCGACAGCCGACGGCAATCGCCATTCGCAACGCGCCGTCAGCTGCAGGCGGAACGGCTGTCGCTTCCGCTTTTCCCGACGACGACGATCGGCTCCTTCCCGCAGACGTCAGAGGTTCGGCACGCCCGGTCGCTGCATGCCAAAGGCGAGCTCAGCTATGTCGACTATGTCGCCTATCTGCGCCGCGAGACCGAACAGGCGGTGCGCTGGCAGGAGGAGATCGGCATCGACGTGCTGGTCCATGGCGAGTTCGAGCGCAACGACATGGTGCAGTACTTCGCCGAGCAGCTTTCCGGCTATGCCTTCACCCAGAGCGGCTGGGTCCAGAGCTACGGTTCGCGCTACGTGCGTCCGCCAGTCATCTTCGGGGACGTCTCCCGGCCCAATCCGATGACCGTCGAATGGGCGGCCTTCGCACAGTCGCTGACCGATCGGCCGGTCAAGGGCATGCTGACGGGTCCGGTCACCATGCTGCAATGGTCCTTCGTGCGCGACGATCTTCCCCGGCAAGTCGTGTGCAGGCAGATCGCACTGGCGCTGCGCGACGAGGTGAGCGATCTCGAAGCGGTGGGCATCGCCATCATCCAGATCGACGAACCGGCGCTGCGGGAGGGCTTGCCGCTTAGACAGGACGACCGCAGGGCCTATCTCGACTGGGCGGTCGAATGCTTCCGTCTCAGCGCCGCCGGCGTCGCCGACGCCACCCAGATCCACACCCACATGTGCTATTCCGAGTTCAACGACATCATGGCGGCGATCGCCGCCATGGATGCCGACGTCATCTCGATCGAGACATCGAGGTCGAAGATGGAACTGCTCGGCGCCTTCACCGAGAAGGCCTATCCGAACGAGATCGGCCCGGGCGTCTACGACATCCATTCGCCACGGGTGCCCGGCGTCGAGGAAATGGTACACCTCATCGAAAAGGCGACCGAGGGTCTCACTCCGGACCAGATCTGGGTCAACCCCGATTGCGGCCTAAAGACCCGGCGCTGGGCGGAAACACGACCGGCGCTCGTCAACATGGTTGCGGCTGCGCGTTCGCTGCGACAGGCCCTCTCCGCAGCGCCTCGCGAGACTGTCCGCGCATGACGGTCCACACCGAAACGGCGCCGAGGGAAACCTCGGCGCCACAAACCCTGATCGACATCGTTTTCCCCGGCGACACCAACCATCACGGCACGCTTTTCGGGGGCGCCGGTCTCGCGCTCATGGACCGGATCGCCTTCATCGTCGCCACGCGCCACGGCCGCGTGCCGTTCGTCACCGCATCCTGCGATCGCGTCGACTTTCGCGCACCTGCGCGTATCGGCCAGATCGTCTGCTTCGCCGCCCAAGCGATCCGCATCGGGAGGCGATCGATGGTGGTCTCCGTCGATATGACTGCGGAGGATATCGCCACCGGCGACCGTGAACTCTGCAGCCGTGGCACGTTCACCATGGTCGCGATGCCGGGCGCCGATCAAGCGAGTTGGGTACTGCCCCCGCTCGAAATGGCGACGAGCACGCCCGACGATGACGACGTTCTGCACATGGTCGACATCGTCTTCCCCGACCAGGCCAATAGTTTTGGCGCGATGTTCGGCGGCGACGCGCTCGCGCAAATGACGAAGGCGGCTTTCATTGTGGCGTCGCGTCGGAGCCGCCGGGCAACTGTCCTCGCCTCCTGCACCGGCATGGACTTCAAGCACCGGATCACCGTCGGCTCGATCATCGAACCCGTCGCCCGGATCATCAGGACCGGTCGCAGCTCAGCGACCGTCGAGGTCGAACTCTGGTCGGAAGAGCTGTTGACCGGCATGCGCCGCCGGACGGTCACCGGAACCTTCGTCATGGTCGCCGTTGATGAGGACAACCGGCCGGTGCGCGTTTTCGCCGCCTGACTGGAGGGCTCCCGGAGCATGCATTGCCGCACGGGCGCCCTATCCACAGCCTTGATGGCGGGCGGCCGTTTACTCCCCGTTATCCACACTCGAAAAGAAATCATCCCCTTGCCCCACCATTCGGCACCTGGAACCTATTGACGTAAATTCGCGATGAACTACTATATCTAGTGTTCAAGGTTCTCTCGATTCGTAGGGATTGAGAGCTAAGATGGGAATACGGTGCGCCGGCGGATTTCTGCCCGGCTATGCCGTAGCTGCCCCCGCAACTGTAGACGGCGAGCGACTGTCCGGAATTGGACCACTGAGGCATGAGGCCTCGGGAAGGTCGGGATTGAAGCTGAGACCCGTGAGCCAGGAGACCTGCCTCGAACACCAAACGTCCACGGGCGGGGTGTCCGGAGGGGTTGAGTTGCGTGCGGCAGGATGAGCCTGTCCGATCGTCTCGACATCTCCCCGGCAACCTGCCGTAAGCTTCGGGGTGAAGTCATGTCAGTTTCTTCCAGTTCAGATCCACCCGTTGGAAACGGGTGCGCTTTCCTGCGCGCCTGATCGAATTGCCGCGTGCCGAAAGTGCGAGAATTCGGCGCGTCCCATCACGAACGATCCGGCCCGGTCGCTCCGAGCGATGATCGGGCCCGCCTGATGACGCCAACTTCGACCCGTTCGGGTCGGAGCACGGCATCTCATTGTCCATCGCCATCCCTGACGGTTCGCGTCCGCGCGCGCCGACAACCTTTTGCGCCCAGTTTCGAATTCCGTTCACGAGGAACCCATGTCCATCACCGTCTACAGCAAGCCTGCCTGCGTCCAATGCACCGCCACCACCCGTGCGCTCGACCGCCAGGGCATCGACTACAGGATCGTCGACATCTCCGAAGATCAGGATGCCTTCGCCCTCGTGCAGGGCCTCGGCTACCGCCAGGTCCCGGTGGTCGTCGCTGGCGAGCAGCATTGGGCCGGGTTCCGCCCGGACATGATCGGCTCGCTTGCGTGAGGGAGAGGCGGTGGGCCTGATCGTCTATTTTTCCAGCCGTTCGGAAAACACCCATCGCTTCGTCGAGAAACTCGGCCTTCGCGCGGCCCGCATACCGCTCAGGGAAGGTAAGCAAGAGCTTACGATTTCCGAGCCCTACGTGCTCGTCGTGCCGACCTATTGCGGCGACGACGGTCGCGGTGCGGTGCCGAAACAGGTGATCCGCTTTTTGAACGATGCGGGCAACCGCTCCCACATTCGCGGCGTGATTGCCGCGGGCAACAGCAATTTCGGCGCGACCTACGGGATCGCCGGCGACGTGATTTCGGCCAAGTGCCGGGTGCCCTACCTCTACCGGTTCGAGCTTCTCGGAACAGAAGAGGACGTCGCCAATGTCAAAAACGGGATGGAACGATTTTGGACGTCACAACACTCGAACGCCCCCTGAAGGCGACAGAAACAGCGCTCGATTACCATGCGCTGAACGCGATGCTGAACCTCTATGACGAGGACGGCAGGATCCAGCTCGACAAGGACCGGCAGGCGGCGAAGCAGTACTTCCTCCAGCACGTCAACCAGAACACCGTCTTCTTCCATAACCTTAGGGAAAAGCTCGATTATCTGGTGACCGAAGGCTATTACGAGCAGGAGGTGCTCGACCAGTACTCCTTCAATTTCGTGCACGATCTCTACGACCACGCCTATTCGAAGAAGTTCCGCTTCCCGACCTTCCTCGGCGCCTTCAAGTACTACACCTCCTACACGCTGAAGACCTTCGACGGAAAGCGCTACCTGGAGCGCTACGAGGACCGCGTCTGCATGGTGGCGATGGCGCTTGCGCGCGGCGACGAGGGGCTCGCCCGTGATCTCGTCGACGAGATCATTTCCGGCCGTTTCCAGCCGGCGACCCCGACTTTCCTCAACGCCGGCAAGAAGGCGCGCGGCGAACTCGTTTCCTGCTTCCTGCTGCGCGTCGAGGACAACATGGAGAGCATCGGCCGCGCGATCAATTCGGCGCTGCAGCTTTCAAAACGCGGCGGCGGCGTGGCGCTGTCGCTCACCAACATCCGCGAGATGGGCGCGCCGATCAAGCAGATCGAGAACCAGTCCTCCGGCATCATCCCGGTGATGAAGCTGCTGGAAGACTCGTTCTCCTATGCCAACCAGCTCGGCGCCCGTCAGGGAGCCGGTGCCGTCTACCTGCACGCCCACCACCCCGATATCATGCGCTTTCTCGACGCCAAGCGCGAAAACGCCGACGAGAAGATCCGCATCAAGACCCTGTCGCTCGGTGTCGTCATCCCCGACATCACCTTCGAACTCGCCCGCAACAACGAGGACATGTACCTGTTCTCGCCCTATGACGTGGAGCGGGTCTATGGTGTGCCGTTGACCGAGATTTCGGTGAGCGAGAAGTACCGCGAGATGGTCGAGGACGCGCGCATCCGCAAGCGGAAGATCAAGGCACGCGACTTCTTCCAGATCCTCGCCGAGATCCAGTTCGAAAGCGGCTATCCCTACATCATGTTCGAGGACACGGTGAACCGGGCAAACCCGATCGCCGGCCGTATCACCATGAGCAATCTCTGCTCGGAAATCCTGCAGGTGAGCGAGCCCAGCGCGTTCAACGATGACCTCTCCTACAAGCACATGGGCAAGGACATTTCCTGCAATCTCGGCTCGCTGAACATTGCGGCTGCGATGGACACGTCCGATTTCGGCAAGACCATCGAGACCTCGATCCGGGCGCTGACGGCCGTATCGGACATGAGCCACATCTCCTCCGTGCCCTCGATCGAGAAGGGCAACGACGACAGCCACGCGATCGGCCTTGGCCAGATGAACCTGCACGGCTACCTCGCCCGCGAACGCATCTTCTACGGCTCCGAGGAAGGTATCGATTTCACCAACATCTATTTCTACACGGTGACCTACCACGCCATCCGTGCTTCCAACCGCATAGCCATCGAGCGCGGCGAGAGCTTCAAGGGCTTCGAGAACTCGAAATATGCGTCCGGCGAATACTTCGACAAATACACCGAGGCCGAATGGGTGCCTGCGACGGAGAAGGTGAAGGAGCTGTTCGAAGCGGCCGGTGTCGACATCCCCACCCAGGAGAATTGGCTGGAGCTGAAGCAGGCGGTGATGGAGGGCGGGCTCTACAACCAGAACCTCCAGGCCGTGCCGCCGACCGGCTCGATCTCCTACATCAACCACTCGACCTCCTCGATCCACCCGATCGTCTCGAAGATCGAGATTCGCAAGGAAGGCAAGATCGGCCGCGTCTATTATCCCGCCGCCTTCATGACCAACGACAACCTGGAATATTACCAGGACGCCTACGAGATCGGCCCGGAGAAGATCATCGACACCTATGCGGCCGCCACCCAGCACGTCGACCAGGGCCTGTCGCTGACGCTGTTCTTCCGCGATACGGCCACCACCCGCGACATCAACCGCGCCCAGATCCATGCCTGGAAGAAGGGCATCAAGACCATCTACTACATCCGCCTTCGGCAGATGGCGCTTGAGGGCACGCAGGTCCAAGGCTGCGTTTCCTGCGCGCTTTAACCTCGCATCCCTATTCGATGCCCCTCACCCTAACCCTCTCCCCGCAGGCGGGGAGAGGGGACGTGCCAAGCGAAACGCTGAGGGGCATCTCTCACCGCGCGGATGAGGGGCCAGCACCATTCAAAAAGGTCCAACCATGAACATGCACACCAAACCCGCAAGCCGCATCCGCGCCATCAACTGGAACCGCATCGAGGACGACAAGGACCTCGAAGTCTGGAACCGTCTGACCGGCAATTTCTGGCTCCCCGAAAAGGTGCCGCTCTCCAACGACATTCCTTCCTGGGCTACACTGAAAGCCGAGGAGCAGAAGCTCACGATCCGCGTCTTCACCGGCCTGACCCTGCTCGACACCATCCAGAACGGCGTCGGCGCCGTCAGGCTGATGGAGGATGCGGCGACCCCGCACGAGGAAGCGGTGCTCTCCAACATCTCCTTCATGGAGGCCGTGCATGCGCGCTCCTACTCCTCGATCTTTTCGACGCTCTGCCTCACCCCCGACGTCGACGACGCCTATCGCTGGTCGGAGGAAAACGAGTTCCTGCAGAAGAAGTCGGCGCTGATCATGGAGCAATATGCCTCCACCGATCCGCTGAAGAAGAAGGTCGCCAGCGTCTTCCTCGAGAGCTTCCTGTTCTATTCCGGTTTCTACCTGCCGATGTACTGGTCGAGCCGAGCCAAGCTCACCAACACCGCCGACATGATCCGGCTGATCATTCGCGACGAGGCGGTCCACGGCTACTACATCGGCTACAAGTTCCAGCGCGCGCTGGAGCGGTTGAGCGAAGAACGCCGGCAGGAGATCAAGGACTTCGCCTTCGACCTGCTTCTCGAGCTCTACGACAACGAGGCGAAGTACACCGAAGCGCTTTACGACGGCGTCGGCCTTACCGAGGACGTGAAGAAGTTCCTGCACTACAACGCCAACAAGGCGCTGATGAACCTCGGCTACGAGGCGCTGTTTCCGGCCGAGGCGTGCAAGGTGAACCCCACCATTCTCTCCGCCCTCTCGCCGAACGCCGACGAGAACCACGACTTCTTCTCCGGCTCCGGCTCCTCCTATGTCATCGGCAAGGCGGTCGCGACCGAAGACGAGGACTGGGATTTCTGAGAGGCTCCGGGCATTTTCGAAATATTGAACGCCGCCCGAGCATCTGGTCTTCGGGCGGCTCCGCGCATCAACGGGCTTGGCTCTCCGTTGCGACCGAGCGCCTAAAACCCATGGTCGCCTGATTCCCTCCTATCTCGTGATCCGAAATCCGTTGATGTTCTCCGCCGCCTCGACATTTTCGGCAACGACCTGCGAGACCCGCGCGGCCGGGGGCCCTTGATGCAAGCGCTCAAGCATGGTCGCCACAGCCGCTTCCGGGCCGATGATCAAGGCGGAGACCGAACCGTCTGCTTCGTTGCGCACCCATCCAGCGAGGCCCAACCCTTGGGCCTCGTCACGCGCCCAGACGCGAAAACT
This sequence comes from Ensifer sp., assembly GCF_035999185.1. GTDB lineage: Bacteria > Pseudomonadota > Alphaproteobacteria > Rhizobiales > Rhizobiaceae > Ensifer. The sequence goes on from NZ_DASYHB010000115.1 coordinate 43,876, forward strand.
GACACCCTGAACGCGCCCGATGATCCGAACACGCACCGACTTTCGGGCCTCGGCCATGATCGCCTCCAGCGTTTTCCTCTCTATCTGGAGCAACGGGTGACGAAGGCAAGCGCGGCCGGCATTGGCGGCCTCAGCCTTGGCGCCGGTTGGCCACGACCGCCTCGATCGAACTCAGTTCCGACGCGATGCGATCGATCAGCAGCCGCACCCGGCGCGGCTGGACGCTGAGCGGCGGGTAGACGATCTGCAGCCCCGTTTCGCCGGTCGCAAAGTCCGCCAGCAACTCGACAAGCGCGCCGGAGGCGAGATCCTCCGCAATGTCCCAAACGGATTTCAGCGCAATGCCATGTCCGGCCCGGCACCACTGCGCCACCAGCCCGCCGTCGTTGGCAACCCGCCTGCCGCGCACCATGACCTTGTAGGGCTTGCCGGCCACCTGAAAGGCCCATTCGCGGTCGAGATTGGCGCCGAAGCGCATGATGATACAGTCGTGTCGTGAAAGATCGTCGGGATGCTGCGGTTTGCCCGAGGCTTCCAGATAGGCAGGTGCCGCGCAAACGACGCGACGGTTCTCGCCCAGCGCTTTTGACCGCAGCGTGCTGTCGGCAAGAACGCCATGGCGAATGGCGAAATCCATGCCCTGCCCGACGAGATCGACATAGCCATCGGTGAGGTTCAGGTCGACCGTCACGCCGGGGTGCTCGGCGAGAAACCGGTCGAGGATCGGCACGATGTAGCGTCGCCCCATATCCTCCGGCGCGCTGAGCCGGATCGGCCCGGAGATCGTGCGGGCGCCAGAGCGGACACCCGCCTCGAGTTCGTCTGCCTCCGCCAGCAGCCGGCGCGCACCATCGACGAGGAGGCGCCCCTCTTCCGTCAGGCTGATCGCCCGCGTCGTGCGCTTCAGAAGGGCCGCGCCATAATGCGCTTCGAGCGCCGCCAGCCGTTCGGATACCGAGGCCGGTGACAGCCCCTTTTCGCGCCCGGCGGCGGAAAGCCCACCCTTTTCAACGATCAGCAGGAACAGCGAGAGATTATCGAGCAACATTCTTCGGTTCCTCCGAAACATCATTTCGGATTTAAGCCAATTATCCGGATGCGCCGCAACAGCTAACTTCCCTATCGAAAGGAAGCGCACCATGCAGCTCGACCATGTGACCATCCGCACACGCGATATCGAGGGAACACGAGCCTTCTTCGAAGCGGTTTTCGATCTGACCACCGGTCAGCGCCCCTCGTCCATACGTCGCATTGCCGGATACTGGCTCTACGCGTCAGGCAAGCCGATCGTCCACATCATCGGCAGCTATGGCGACGGCTTCGATCACTCCGCCGAGGCGATCGACCACGTCGGCTTCCGGCTCGACGGCTATGTGGCTTTTCGCGCCAGGCTCGACCGCCTCGCCGTTGCCTATTCGACCATGGATCTCGCCGATATCGGCGAGCGCCGGCTGTTCCTGCGCGCCCCCGGCGGCCCGCTGCTCGAAGCCGTCTTTTCCGAACCTGTTCCTCTGGAGAATGAACATGACATTCAGTGACAACACCGTGTCCGTCGTCATCGGCGGCACCAGCGGCATCGGCGCCGCCGTCGCGCGCGCGCTGACCCGGCGCCCCGGCTGCGTCGAGATCGCCAGCCGCGCCACCGGCCTCGATATCGCCGACGCCGAAGCGGTCGCCGCTTACTTCCGCAAGCTCGGACCGATCGACCATCTCGTCGTCACCGCCGGCTCGTCCGCGCCCGGCGGAAAGGTGGCCGATGTCGACCTCGACGCCGCCAAGGCCGCCTTCGACGTCAAGTTCTGGGGTTCGGTCGTGCTTGCACGCGAAGCTGCAACAGTGATGCGCCCCGGCGGCACCATCACCTTGACCTCGGGCTTCCTCGCCCGCCGCACCGTTGCCGGCACCTTCGTCAAGACGGCGATGAATGCGGCGCTTGAAGCCACCGCAAAGGTGCTCGCGCACGAACTGGCGCCGGTGCGCGTCAACGTGGTCAGCCCTGGGCTGACGCAGACGGAAGCCTATGCCGGCATGGCGGGTGACGCCCGCAACGCCATGTTCGATCGCGCCGCAGCCACCCTGCCCGCCGGCCGCTTCGGACGGCCCGAGGATATCGCGCAAGGCTATCTCCTTGCCATCGACAACCCCTTCGTTACCGGGTCGATCATCGACATCGAAGGCGGCGCGCTCATCCAATGAACGCAGACCAACGTGGCATCTGCGGCCCGCGGCGCGGGAATATGCGGATGCCACGACACTTTTCTTTTCACGTCGTCTATGGTGCTGCCGACACGCCGTAACCTGACCAGCGCTGGCGGCACCGAACTCGACTTCGTCACCGCCGAATTCATACGCGTACACACTTCGTCCATTGTTAGGAGCAAGCCATGAAAGCCGTCGCCCTCACCCGCTACCTGCCGGTCTCCGACCCGGAGAGTTTCCTCGATGTCACCCTGCCGAAACCGGCGCCTGAGGGGCACGATATCCTCGTTGCCGTGGCCGCCGTCGCGGTCAATCCGGTCGACGTCAAGATGCGGGCGCCGAAAGACAAGATCGAGGAAACGCCGCGGGTGCTTGGCTGGGATGCAAGCGGGATCGTCGAGGCCGTCGGCGCCGATGTGACGCTGTTCAAGCCCGGCGACCATGTCTACTACGCCGGCGACCTGACGCGGCCCGGCTCCAACCAGCAATTCCACCTTGTCGATGAGCGCATCGTCGGCCACAAGCCGAAGAGCCTCACCTTTGCCGAGGCGGCTGCCCTGCCGCTGACGACGATCACCGCCTATGAGGCCTTCTTCGATCGGCTCGGCATCGACAGGGACGGCGCCGATCGCGGCCAGTCGATCCTCATTGTCGGCGGCGCCGGCGGCGTCGGTTCGATCGGCATTCAGCTGGCAAAGCGCGCCGGCCTCACGGTCATCGCCACGGCCTCCAGGCCCGAGACCATCGCGTGGGTCAAAGAGCTCGGCGCCGATCACGTCGTCAGCCACCGCGAACCCCTCGTCGAGCAGGTTCGGGCGCTCGGCTTTGCCAATGTCGACCACATCGCCATCTTCAACGACATGCGCCATTGGGACGCCGCGGTCGAACTGATCCGCCCGCAAGGCGGCATCGTCTCGATCGACAACACCGACGTGCCGATGCCGATGGCCGGCATGAAGACCAAGGCCGCCAGCCTGCATTGGGAGTTCATGTTCGCCCGCCCGATGTTTAAGACCCCTGACATGGTCGAGCAGCACCGTCTGCTCTCCTTCGTCGCCGACGAGATCGATGCCGGACGGCTGAAGACGACGCTTGCCGAGGTGCTGTCGCCGATCAACGCCGAAAACCTGCGCGAGGCACACCGCCGGATCGAAACCGGGGCGGCCAAGGGCAAGATCGTCATCGAAGGATTTGGCGATTAATCTCTGACAGCAGGACTAAGCGAAATCGCTCGCTGCGAGATAGATCGCGGCGAGCGCCTCGAAGCCGGCCTGATCTGTCTCATCGAAACGTTCGGGTGTGGGGCTGTCGAGGTCGAGTACGCCGAGCACCTTGCCGTCCTTGATGAGCGGTACGACCAGTTCGGAGCGCGACGCCGCATCGCAGGCAATATGCCCCGGAAAGGCATGCACGTCCGGAACGAGCATCGTCTCCTTCTGCGCCACGGCACTGCCGCAGACGCCCTTGCCGACCGGAATGCGCACGCAAGCGACCTTGCCCTGAAAGGGCCCAAGCACCAGCTCATCGTTCGCGCGCAGGAAGTAAACCCCCGCCCAATTCAGGTCCGGCACGAGATCGAAAACAAGCGCCGAGAGGTTGGCGGCATTGGCGATAAAGTCGCGTTCGTCGTGTAAAAGGCCGCCGAGTTGACTGGCCAGTTCGCGATAGAATTCAGCCTTGTCGCCGGTGTCGATGGTCTTCGTCGCAAACACGGTTGTTCCTTTCAAATCTCGGCATCAGGCCGGTCGGCCGGGTCTGCCATTGGCTCGCAGCCCGCGCGCCTTCGGCGCAGCAATATCACCAACCCCGGACACAGCAAATTGCGATCCCGGGTCACAGGCGATATATCCGCGTCAATATATCGATTCCACAGACTGGCCTTTCAAGCCCCATCCCGCCCGCCTCCCCTGCTGCGCCCTACTGGAAGACAAGGAGAAAACCATGCCCTACGATCTCATCCTGTGCCAGGGACGCATCGCCGACAGAACGCCGGGCGCGATACCGGGCGCTGCGTTGACCGCAGAAGCGCTAAGCAAACGCACGGGGTTGCGGGCCACCGTTATCGGCGCCCCGGCGCCCGCCAGGGAGGATGACTGGTCGGAGAGCTTGCCGGAAGCAGGCCAGGCTCTGGCCGGCCTGCAGCATGCCGTGGCTGAGACGCTCCAGCGTGGCAGCAAGCCGCTGGTGGTGGCCAATACCTGCTCGGCGAGCCTTGCAACGCTTCCGGTCGTCGCCCGCAAACACCCCGATGTGGTCGTGCTGTGGATCGATGCCCATGGCGACTTCAACACGCCCGAGACCACCGAGAGCGGCTACCTCGGGGGCATGGTTCTTTCTGCCGCCTGCGGGCTCTGGGACAGCGGCCACGGCAGTGGCCTGAACCCGGCCCAGATCGTCATCCTCGGCGCGCGCGACATCGATGCGCCCGAGGCGCTCTTGATGCAAAGGGCCGGCATCCGCACGCTTTCGCCGGCGGAAGCAACACCGGAAGCCATGCATGCGATCATCGGAGACAAGCCCGTCTGGATCCACGTCGATTGGGACGTGTTGGAGCCAGACCACGTGCCGGCCGCCTACGCCATTAAGGACGGCCTCCTGCCAGGCCAGTTGCGGGCCATTTTCGAGATCATCCCGGAAGCACAGATCGCGGGCATCGAGCTTGCGGAATTCGAAGCCACGCAGGACAAGTTGAAGGACGCAGCCGCGATCGAATGCCTGCTTCACATCGTGTGGCCGCTGAAAGCGATGCGGCCCGAATGATAAGGCGCGAGTAACCTCAGCCGTCCGTCTCCGGCGCCGCCTTCACCGCCGTGATGATTTCGCCGAGCAAGAGATGGAGCGCGTCGCGGTAGCCGTTGCGGGCAGACGGTCCGCTCTCGGCAGAGGTCATGACCACGGTGAGGTCGAGGCTCGGGATGATGTAGAGCATCTGGCCGCCATAGCCCCAGGCGAAATGCACGGTCTCGCCGGCGATCTCGCGGGCGAACCAGCCGTAGCCGTAGCTGTCGCCGGAGAAGCGTGAAATGGTACGGTGCTGCCAGGACGCTTCGATCCATGTGGGAGACACAAGCTGCACGCCTGACGCCGTGCGACCGCCATTGCGATAAAGTTCGCCGAAGGCAAGCAGCGAACGGGCGCTCATCGCCATCTGGTTGCCGCCGAGATAGATGCCCTGCGGATCGCGGTCCCAGGCGCCGATGCGGAAACCGTCGAGCGGTCCGAGCCACTCGCGCGCGAGAGTGAGGGTCGACTTGCCGCTGACCTTGGTCAGGATCCCCGAGAGCAGATGGGTCGAGGCGGTGGAATAGAGCATCTGCCCGCCGGGATCGTCGTCGAAGGGCTGGGCAAGTGCGGTGCGCACCCAGTTGCGGCTCGCGACCCATCGCCCGTAGTTCGGACCGGATAGGCGCCCGAGACCGGCCTGCATCGACAAGAGATTGCCGATGGTGATGTCATTGATGCGCGGATCCGGCGAGGCCGGCAGATCGGCTTTGAGGATCGGCGCGATCTTCTGGTTCGGTCCTTGGAGCAGCCCCTTGTCGATGGCCATGCCGACCAGCGCCGAGATGATCGATTTCGACGCTGACTTGATGTTCGTCGCGTCCGTTACCCGGTTGCCGCGATAGCCGCGCTCTGCAAGGATCGCGCCGTCGCGGGCAACGATCACGGTTTTCAACGGGCTGAGGTCCGGACGCTCCGTCAACGCGTCAAGGAGCGCCGCAGCCGGCGCCGACGTCTGTGCGGCGGCGGGCAAGGCGATCAGCATCAGGGCGCAGAGGGCAACGACAAATCGGATCATGAAGCAGCATCTAAGACTGCCGTGCGTCGCCGTCACCCGTCACAACGCCATCTCACACCGAATTGAAAGCCGGTTGATCGCTGCCGATGACGCGGATCAGGGCGACGGCGGCTTCGCAAAGGCGTCGACGAAACGCCGGAGGCTTTGCTCCACGAATGCGGTCACGGACACGCTGGGGTCGAAACTCCACCAAAGCAGCGACCCCTGCCACTGCGACGCCATCAGCAATCCGAGCCCGGGGGATGCCGCAGGTAACCCGGCGAGGCATTCGTCGAGCACACCCGAAAGCACGTCGCGCCACTTCGCGCCGCGGGCGCGCAGCAGCGGATTACGCAGGTCTTCGCGCAATATTCTGAGGTCATCGGCATAGCTGTCGATGCCGCCGTAATCGCCGGAGAGCCCGACCAGCAACGCGATCGCACCTTCCGGCGTTCGCGGCACGCCCGCCATCAACTCCGCCGTCTGGCCGTCCAGCCCATCCCAGGCGTGGACGAGCGCGCTCTGGATCAGCCGCGCCTTGTTGTCGAACCGCTGCACCAGCGTGGCGCCGGATAGCCCCGTTCTCGCGGACAGTGCTGCGAAGGTCAGCCCCTCCGGCCCTTCCGCCCGCATGATCGCGAAGGCTGCCTTCAACACCTCTTCGTCGGGCATCGTCTTTGGACGCGGCATCTTGACTCCAATTTATAAACGAACAATCATTTATATATTGAAGTGGTCGTACATGCCAGAGGCTAACGACGCGAAGGAGGAAGTCATGACGCTCAAAGGAAAAGTCGCACTGGTCGCCGGCGCCACGCGCGGCGGTGGTCGTGGCATCGCCAGCGAACTCGGGGCGGCCGGCGCGACAGTCTACGTCACAGGTCGCACGACCCGGCAGCAGCAATCCGAGTACAAGCGGCCTGAGACGATCGAGGAGACGGCCGAGATCGTCAGCGATCTCGGCGGCGAGGGCATCGCCGTTCAGGTCGATCATCTGCAACCAACCGAGGTCGAAGCACTGGTCGCGCGCATCCGCCGCGAACAGGGGCGCCTCGACATTCTCGTCAACGACGTCTGGGGCGGCGAACTGCTGTTCGAATGGAACAAGCCGGTGTGGGAACACAACCTGGAAAACGGTCTCCGACTGTTGCGCCTCGGCGTCGACACCCATCTGATAACCGCCCATTACGCCCTGCCGTTGATGATCGAGAACCCGGGCAGCCTGCTTGTCGAGGTCACCGACGGCACCGCCGAGTACAACGCCGTGAACTACCGGCTGTCGCCCTTCTACGATCTCGCCAAGGTTTCGGCCAACCGCATGGCCTGGGCGCACGCCAAGGATCTCGCCCCACACGGTGCGACATCGGTGTCGCTCACGCCTGGCTGGATGCGCTCGGAGATGATGCTCGAACATTACAGCGTCCGCGAAGACAACTGGCTTGAGGCGACGAAGAACCAGCCGCATTTCGTCATCTCGGAAACACCGCGCTTCGTCGGCCGCGCCGTGGCGGCTCTTGCGGCAGACCCCGAAAAGTCGCGATGGAACGGTCAGTCGCTGTCGAGCGGAGCGCTGGCTCAGGTCTACGGTTTTACCGACCTCGACGGCTCACGGCCCGACTGCTGGCGCTACATGCGCGAGGTGATGGAGGCCGACAAGCCGGCCGACGCCACCGGATATCGCTGACATTTGGGTGCCTGAACCACCATCAACGGGCGTTGCGATCTTGAACCCGAGGGTCGCCTCCTATAGTTCGAAGCTTCAGGCAACCAATGAGCCGCTGCGCCGCATGTCCCAACAGGGAAGTCTGCGCCGCCAGGTAAGTGATAGAAGATGGCATCGCGGGATCGTTATTCGAGAAAGCTGGAATGCGCCAAGTGCGGAGCCTCCGGCTTTGCCGAAGCCTCCGAGAACGACAGCGCCAAGGGCGGCAACCGCGGTTTTACCATCGACGCCATGCCCAAGGGCTTTTCGACCGAGCGCAATTCCTCCGACCCCGCCAAACACATGGTCCGCTGCCGCTGCGGCAATGTGTTCGCGTTCAAGCAGAAGACGGTTTACGCGCCGGGCAGCGAGCCGCGCGGCTAAGCTTCGCGCAAGTCCGCGCGTCCATGTTGAGAAAAAATTCACCATCTTGTCTCAACATCGACCCAATCGGCGGGCAGCTATGGCGCGGACGCGCGTTCAAGTTTTGTTGATCGCAGTGGCCCGTGGCCAAGGCTTGCGGCCAAAGCTGCCACCGCTTAATCGCTGACGTTGAAGCCGACCGCAGCGTGTTGATTTGCGCACAGTCGGCGCCCGCGCCGCACGAAGGATGCTTGGCGGCGAAGCATTTTCCAGGAGCCCGAATGCGGCGCGAGACGAAACAGAGCCCTTCTTCCGAAACGCCCCGCGCGGCCACGCTTTTGGCGCCCCTGCGCCGGATGCGCAGTGCGCTTGCGATCGGCGCGATGGCAATTGCTCTGTCCGGCTGCATGGCGCTCGATGCCGACGACGTGCGCGAGCCGCCACCGATCCCGGCCAAGCTCATTGCCGCCATGGCGAAGAACGGCAGCAAGCCGGAAAGCCCCGTGCTCGTTCGCATCTTCAAGCAGGAGAGCGAGCTTGAGGTTTGGAAGCAGAACAGCAAAGGCCAATACGTACTTCTGAAGACCTATCCGATGTGCCGCTGGTCGGGGAAACTCGGGCCCAAGATGAAGTCGGGCGACCGCCAGGCGCCGGAAGGTTTTTACCATGTCTCGGCCGGCATGTTGAACCCGAAATCGCAGTATTTCCTGTCGTTTAACCTCGGCTACCCGAACCGTCTGGAATCGGCGCTCGGCTATACCGGCGAGGCGCTGATGGTGCATGGCGCCTGCTCGTCTTCGGGCTGCTACGCGCTGACCGACCAGGGCGTCGGCGAGATCTATTCGGTGGTCCAGCGCGCGCTTGCGGGCGGTCAGGGCAATTTTCAGGTCCAGGCCTATCCTTTCCGAATGACGGCGGCAAACATGGCCAGCCACCGCGGCGATCCGAACTTCGACTTCTGGAAGAACATCAAGCAGGGCTACGACATCTTCGAGGCGACGAAGCGCCAGCCGAAGGTTTCGGCCTGCGGTCGTCGCTACGTCTTCAACACCGAGTTTGAGGGTGGCGAGCCGACCGATCCGCTCGCCGCCTGCCCGCCGGCCATCTCGACGCCCGACGCCGGGCTGGTGGCACGGTTGCAATCGGAAGACGCCAAGCTCGCGGGCCTGATGGCAAACCAGACCTCGGCCCCGCTCAACGCCTATGTGGACGGCGGTATGCATCCGAGCTTCCGGGCGCTGCTTGAGAAAAACGGCGCGGAAAAGCTGGCCGCGAAGATATCGGGAACTAAGTATCCCATTAGCCGACCCGAAGCGGCACTGGCGGACCCCTACGCCGGCCTGTGATCGCTTCGACTGGAAACGCGCATGTGACCCTGGGGCTGTGCGCGTCGCCAGCAGCGAACAACAGGACGACCGAGGGTTCCATGCCTGACCAAGTGATCCGCCGCCGCACTTTCCTGCAACTCTCAGGCGGCCTGGCGGCCGCGACGCTTGCGGGTTGCGCCTCGCCCCGTCCGATGGTGACCCGCTCCTACGCGCCGGAGCAACCCCAGATCGCTAGTCCCGCGCTTGCGGAGATCTACGGCGAAAAGCCGAACGAGCCCTATCCGCTACCGGCGATCCCCTACGAGAAGATCGAGCCGCAGTTCTACCGCCAGATGGTCGCCGATCCGACCGGCGAGACGCCCGGCACGCTGGTCGTCGATGTCGGTGGCCATTTCCTCTATCGGGTTTATGAGGGCGGGCAGGCGATGCGCTACGGCGTCGGGCTCGGCAGGGCGGGCTTTGCCTGGGCCGGGCGCGGCGTCATCCAGTACAAGCGCGAATGGCCGCGCTGGAACCCGCCGGACGAGATGGTGGCGCGCCAGCCCGAGTTGCAGCAATACAGTATCGAGGCGGGCGGCATGGATCCGGGCTTGCGCAACCCGCTCGGTGCCCGCGCCATGTACATCTTCCAGAACGGTGAGGACACGCTCTACCGCATTCACGGCTCGCCGGAATGGTGGACCATCGGCAAGTCGGTGTCGTCGGGCTGCGTGCGGATGATCAACCAGGACGTCGTCGATCTTTACAACCGGGTGCCGAACGGCACGCCGATCGTCGTCACCGACCTCTCGGGCGGCGGCATGGCACAGTCGCAGCCACAGCCGCAACCACAATACCTTCCGGAAGAGCAGCCGCAGTCGCGGCGACCGAACTACATGCGGATGGGGCCGGACGGACTGCCGGCCCTCTAGCCCCTTTGGATCAATTCGTCCGGAATATGGCGGCAATAGCCGCCATTCTGTCGCCCGCTACAGGACGAGCAGCGGTGTCTTGCCCCTGACCCGATTGTAAAGATCGATCGCGTCCTGCTGCAGCATGCGCACGCAGCCGGCGGACGCGTTCTTGCCGATCGAGCGCCACTGCGGCGAACCGTGAATGCGATAGAGCGTATCCTGGCCATCCTGGAAAATGTACATGGCGCGGGCACCGAGCGGGTTGTCGAGACCCGGATCCATGCCGCCGGCATCGATGCCGTATTTCTTCAGGTGCGGCTGGCGCGCGACCATGTCGTCGGGCACGGTCCAGCGCGGCCATTTGCGCTTCCAGTGCACCACGGCGCGCCCCTTCCAGGCACGACCGGCAGCACCAAGACCGACGCCGTAGCGGATGGCGCGACCACCGGGCAGCACGTAATACAGGAACATCGTCTGGGTATCGACAACGATCGAATACGGCGGTTCGTTGGTGGCATAGGCCACTTCCTGGCGCAGGAACTGCGGCTTGATCTCCGTGTACTGGATACCCGGAACATCGTAGCCTTCGTCCTTCACCGGCGCGTAGATCGACGCATAGTCGTAGGTCTTCGTCGGCACGTCCGCCGCGTCCGCTGCCTTTTCCGGCGAACCGCCGCCGCCCGCGATCGGTTCGATCAGCTTCGGCTTCGGTTCGGGTTTCGGGATCTGCGTGCAGGCAGTCAAAACGGAACTGGCGATCACCGCGAGCAGCGACCGGCGGGACAAATTCATCGACACTTTAATTCTATTCCAGGTTGGAGATTTCGCTTGGAGAGGGTCCGAGGAGAGGCCCAAGGCTGTTGGGCCGAACCGTGACCGAAATGTGGTGAAATCCATTCTTTGGCGTGGATCTCGCGCCATGTTGAGCACTCGATCAGGCACTGTTGCAGATTTCCCGCGCTGCCCGTCATGACTGCCTCACCCGACCGCCAGATCGCCCATCGCCGGGTCCGGAATGACGACGATGGTGCTGCCATCGCGGACCTGATCGTGAAGGTAAACGACATCCTGGTTGATAAGACGGATGCAGCCGGACGAAACCGCCTTGCCGATCGAATGCGCCTCGGGACTGCCGTGGATGCGGTAGAGCGTGTCCCTGCCATCCTTGTGGATGTAAAGCGCGCGTGCCCCGAGCGGGTTCTTCAGACCTGGCGGCATGCCGCCATTGGCGATGCTGTAGGGCGCGAGTTTCGGTTGGCGCGCCACCATCTCGTCGGGTGGGGTCCAGCGCGGCCATTTGCGCTTGTAGGCGACAACCGCCCGACCGGACCAGGCAAACCCTTCGCGGCCGACGCCGATGCCGTAGCGCATCGCCCGCCGACCGGGCAGCACATGGTAGAGATATTTCGCCGGCGTATCGACGATCAGCGTGCCCGGCCGCTCTGTAGTCGGATAGTCGACCTCCTGGCGCCAAAACTTGGGGTCGACATCGGCAACCTTGACCTCGGGGATCGGGAATTCTTCGTCCGGCATCGCATGATACATCGGCGGCACGGTACGCCGATCCGGGAGCGGCGGGGCTGCGCGTGCTGGCAGCACGGTCGGCGTCGGGCGCACGGTCGCGCAACCCGTGACAAACAGCGACGCCGCCCCAATGAAGAGGCTGCGACGGGTGAGCGTGATGCCGGTCTTGTGATCGGCCGTGGGTGAAGAAAGCTCGTCTGGTTTGGTCATATCGGGCATTCAACGATTCGATTTGTTGCAATGCCGCCTTCAGGGAAGTCCTACCTTAAGGCTGCCTTAAGGGAGGGGCTCAAGAGTTCCGCTCGCAAAAAAGTGAGGAATACCAATGCGGATCCTGATCGTCGAAGACGACGATATCCTGCGCGACGGCCTCAAGGTTGGACTGGCGCTGGCCGGCTTCACCACCGATGCCGTCGGCACCTGCGACGCAGCCGCAACGGCGCTTGCGGCCAACGGCTTCGACGCCGTGGTGCTCGATCTCATGCTGCCCGACGGTTCCGGCTTGGACATCCTGCGCGACCTGCGCGCCAACCAGAACGATATCCCGGTGCTGCTGCTCACCGCCCGCGACACGGTCCGCGACCGGGTGGCGGGCCTCGATACAGGCGCCGACGACTATCTCGGTAAGCCGTTCGATCTTGACGAGGTCGCAGCCCGGTTGCGCGCCCTTTCGCGGCGCTCCAGCGGCCGTGCGACCGCTGCTCTCGAATGGGCGACGTTGAAGCTCGATCCGGCACGCCAATCGGTGGAACAGGCGGGCAAGCCGGTGCAGCTCTCAAGGCGCGAATATTCGATCCTTCACATGCTGATGGCGCATCCGGGCGTCATCTTCTCCAAGGCCAAGCTCGAGGACAAGCTTTACGGCTGGCAGGAGGAGATCGAGAGCAATGCCGTCGAAGTGCACATCCACCATCTGCGCAACAAGCTCGGTCCCGGCCTGATCGAGACCGTCAGAGGCATCGGCTACCGTCTCGGTGGAGCCGGTTGATGCGGTCTTTGCGCACCCGGCTCTTCGCCATCCTCTTGATCACCACCGGCCTGCTCTGGCTGTCGGCCACGGTCTGGATCTTCCTGAGCACCCGTGCCGAGGTCGAGCGCGTGCTCGATGCGAGGTTGATGGAGGCGGCACGCATGGTCAATTCGCTGATCGTCAGCCAGGACATGCTGAAAGACGACGAGGCGAGCGACCGCCCCGCCCAGAGCGCGATGAGAATCCCCGTTCTCGATCACCCGCACTACGACCGGCAGCTCTCCTGCCAGATCTGGTCGCTCGACGGCACGCTCATCGGCAAGTCGGACAGCGCGCCAAACACGACGCTTGCCGCCCATGCGACCGGTTTTTCCGAGACCGTCATCAATGGCGAAACCTGGCGGGTGTTTGCGGTCGAGAATGCCGGCCTCGGCGTGCGCGTGCTCGTCGGCGACAACCTGCGCATCCGCGACCGGCTGGTCAACGATCTCGTCAAGGGCCTCCTGTTTCCAGCACTTCTGATCATTCCGCTGCTTGCGGTCCTGATCTGGCTCAGCGTCGGGCGCGGACTGGCGCCGCTCAGGCGGCTCGCTGGCGATCTGGCCGCACGGGACGCCTCGGATCTGCATCCGATCGACGGTCTCGACACGACGAAGGAAATCAGACCGGTGCTCAAGTCCCTGAACGGCCTCTTTGCCCGCGTCGCCGGCGCCCGCGAGCGCGAGCAGAACTTCATCGCCTTTGCCGCACACGAACTGCGCACACCGCTCGCCGGCTTGAAGACCCAGGCCCAGGTGGCGCTCGCCAGCGACGACCGCGACATCAGAGACAAGGCGCTCGGCCAGATCGTCGCCGGCGTCGACCGCACCGGCAAGCTGGTGCGACAGCTGCTCGACATAGCGTCGGTGGAAGCGGTGGAGGACGGCAAGGCGGCCGGAGCCTTCAGCCCGGGGGAGATGCTCGCAAGCCTCGGGACGGAGCTGCGGAGCCACGGGACGCCGGCTGCAGAGATCCATATCGACGAACAGCTGCGCAGCTTGAAGATCGGCATGGAACCGGAGCTATTCCGACTGGCCGCGCGCAATCTCCTGGAAAACGCTCTCAATCATTCGCCGCCTGGCACGAGCGTCAGATGCGGCATGGAAAGACAGACCGGCGGTGTCGTCATCGCGATCGACGACGCCGGACCCGGCATCCCCGAAGACGAGATGGCACATGTGACCGAACGCTTTTTCCGTGGGCGTTTCAGGACAGCGATCGGCAGCGGCCTTGGGCTCAGCATCGCCGAACTCGCGCTTGATCGCGCCGGCGCCGAGCTACAATTGCGCAATCGGGCGGAGGGCGGCCTTTCGACCCGCATCGTCCTGCCGCAAAGTCTCATTCTGTGAGGCAATCACGCTGCGGGCCGATTTCATGGCTCTGCTATTGCGCAACTCCGGACGGAAACCACTTCAGGCGCTTTTTCGCATCGGCGGGTCCGGCAACGGCACTGCCGCCATCAGCGCCCGGGTATAGGCGTCCTGAGGGTTCTCGAAGACCGCCCGCCGCGTTCCCATCTCGACGATCCGGCCGCCGCGCATGACGGCAACATGGTGCGACATGCGCTCGATCACCGCCATGTCGTGCGAGACGAAGAGATAGGCAAGACCCATCGTTTCCTGCAACTCGAGCATCAGGTCGAGCACGCGGGCGCGCACCGACACGTCGAGCGCTGCCACGCTTTCATCCGCGACGATCAGCTTCGGATTGACCGCTAACGCCCGGGCAATGCAGATGCGCTGACGTTGGCCGCCGGAAAACTCGTGCGGGTAGCGGCTGGCGGCATCGGGCCCGAGACCAACGCGGCGCAAGAGGTCGGCGACGCGGTCAGTGCGTTCGCTGCGGTTGCCGATGCCGTGGATGACGAGCGGCTCGGCGATCGCCGCGCCAACGGCCATGCGCGGATCGAGCGAGGCATACGGATCCTGGAAGATCATTTGCGCCGAGCGGCGCACCGGCCGCATCTGCCGCTGTGTAAGCGCGCCGATCGCCTGTCCGTCGATTGTCACGTCGCCGGCAAACGGGATGAGGCCGAGCACCGCCTTGCCCGTCGTCGATTTGCCCGAGCCGCTTTCGCCGACGAGCCCCAGCGTCTCACCGGGGAAGATATCGAAGGAGACGTCACTGACGGCGGCAGTCAACTTCTTTCCACCCAGCAGACCACTCGGCTTCTTGCCGTAGTGGACAACGAGGTCGCGTACGGAAAGGACAGGGCCGCTTGCCCGTGGGATCGAAGTCGGCAAAGCCGGGCCGATGCGCGGTGGACCGTCGGTGCCTGCATGCGCGCCGAGCCTTGGTACTGCCGCCAACAGGTCCTGCGTGTAGCGCTCGCGCGGAGCACGGAAAATCGGCGAAACGTCCCCCTGTTCGACGATCCGCCCCTGCTGCATGATCACCACGCGGTCGGCCATCTGCGCCACCACGCCCATGTCGTGGGTGATCAGGATGATCGAGGCGCCGAATTCCTTTTTCAGATCCTTCATCAGCGTCAGAATCTGGGCCTGGACCGTGACGTCGAGCGCCGTCGTCGGCTCGTCAGCGATTAGCACCTTGGGACGGCAGGAGAGCGCCATCGCGATCATCACCCGCTGCCGCATGCCACCCGACAGCTCGTGCGGATATTGCCTCATCCGCCTCGCAGGTTCCGTGATCTGCACCGCATCGAGCATGCGCAAGGCAACGGCGGCAGCGGTCGTCCCCTCGGAGCCCTGATGCTCACGGATGGCCTCGGTCAGCTGCTCGCCGATCGACATGACCGGGTTGAGCGACGTCATCGGCTCCTGGAAGACCATGGCGACATCGCCGCCGCGCACGCTGCGCATGGCGCTGTTGGAGAGCTTCGAGAGTTCGCGGCCTTCAAGCTTGATGCTGCCGGACGCGATCCTGAGCGAGGTCTTCGGCAAGAGCCCCATGACGGCGAGCGAGGTCACGGACTTGCCGGACCCGCTCTCGCCGGCAATGCAGAGCGTCTCCCCAGTTTTAAGGTCGAAGCTGACCGCGTCGAGGACCCGGCGTGGGCCCTGAGGTGTCAGCGCATCGACCGAGAGCCCGTCGACGCTGAGAACGGGAGACGCTGCGATCACGAAAAGACGATCCTCGGGAAGTAGAAGGAGACCACCCAGTTCGGCTGGTCGACGATTTCGCTGATCCTCAGATCGCCGCAGACCGAGCAGAGCAGATAGGCGTCGACTGGGCTCAAGCCGTGCTCGGCGCCGAGAAGGTCGATCATGCGCATCAGGCTTTCGCGCGCACCGGTCATCAGGTCCGGCCCGATGCCGGTCGTCACCTCGTAGCCGGCCGCGTCGAGATGGCGGGTCACCGGACCCGGCGTGGTGAAGCGGGGGCTTGCGAGACGCGCGTCCTTGACGAGCTCGATCGTCGCTTCCACTTCCATCTGGCTCTCGATGGCCGTGCCGCAGACCTCGCCGTCGCCCTGGGCCGCGTGCGTATCGCCGATCGAGAACAGCGCGCCTTCCACCTCGACCGGCAGATAGAGCGTAACGCCCGATGTCAGGTCGCGAATGTCGAGATTGCCGCCGACGCGGCGCGGCGGCACTACGGAGTGCAGGCCTGGCTCCGCCGGCGCGACGCCGATCGTGCCGGCGAACGGTTTCAGCGGCACGCGGCCGCCGGGACCGTAAAGAGCCGGTGCCATGCTGGTGGCGTCATAGGACCACATGTGGAGCGCCGGATCGGTGAACTGGTCGGCAAGCAGGCCGAAGCCCGGAATGTTGGCCGTCCAACCGACGCCCGAGGGAATGAAGCGACGGATCGTTACTTTCAGTGCGTCACCGGGTGCGGCACCTTCGACATAGACGGGGCCCGTCACCGGATTGATCCGGTCGAAATCGAGCGCGGCCAGCGTCTCGAGCGTCGAGCCGGCACCGAGCTGGCCCCCGGAGGAATCGAGACACTCGAAGTGAATGGTCTCACCGGGCTTGGCGATCAGCGTAGGCTCGAAGTCACGGTTCCAGCCAAAGTGATGCTTGGCGCGGTGGATGGTGTGGGTGCAGGCAACGCACATGAAATCTCTCCCAAACTCAAGAGGAGGCTCCCCGCAGACAACCTGCGGGGAGCCTGACGCTTACTCTTTCACGAAGATCGCGTCGTAGTTGATGACGCGGGTCGGATCGACGTAGATGTCGCCGTCGCCGCCCATGCGCGGCGACTTGGCCACGACCCGGCGCTCGTTGGTGACGGGCACCCACGGCGCATCGGCCATAATGTCGGTGAAGATCTTGCCCCAGGCCGCCTGACGCTCGACCGCTTTCGCCGGATCGGACATCGAATCGGCTTCAACTGCACGCTTGTCGAGCGCCTCGTTGCAGTACCACGACCAGTTCCAGCCGCCCTGCACGGCGCCGGAGCAACCGAGGATCGGGCCGTAGAAATTGGACGGATCCGGGAAGTCGGCGATCCAGGCCATGCCGCCCGACCAGATCATCGGCGCCTCGCCTTCCGTTCCGCCGGCGGCGATGACATTGGCCTGCGCCAGCGCCCGGACTTCCGCCTTGATGCCGATCGCGGCCAGATCTTGCTGGATTGCCTGGGCGATGCGCGGCTGCGGATCGGTGTTGGTCGAATAGAGCACCGTCTCGAAACCATCGGCATGGCCGGCTTCGGCCAAGAGCGCCTTGGCCTTCTCGACGTCATAGGCATAGCCGGTGAACGCCTTGTCGTAGCCCGGCATCAGCGGCGGCAGCGGCTGGTTGGCAGCCGTCGCGCGGCCGTTCAGGATGCGGGTGATGCGCTCCTTGTTGATCGCCATGTTGACGGCCTGGCGAACCTTGACGTCGTCGAAGGGCTTCACCTTGGTGTTGAGCGTCACATAGCCGGTGTGCAGTTGCTGCCCGTCCACGATGATCTCCGCACCTTCGGGCGAGTTCTTGATTTCGAGGAACTTCGCCGGTGGGATGCCGTCGCCGGCAATGTCGACCTCGCCCTTCTGCAGGCGCAAGAGCGCCACCAGCGGCTCCTGGCCAACCTCGACGGTGAACTTGTCGATATGCGGCATGTCCTTGACGAAGTAGTCCGGGTTGCGCTCGAAGGTCAGGCTCTGGCCGACCGTCCAATCCTTCAGGATGAAGGTGCCGGAGCCGACCGGCTTCTTGCCGAAATCGCCGGCCGCCGCTTCCACTGCTTCCTTCGGCACGACCGAGGCGAAGTTGACGGCGAGCACGTGCAGGAAGGTGGCGTCCGGGCGCGAGAGATGGAAGACGACGGTGCCGTCGTCTGGCGCTTCGATGCCCTCAAGTGTCGTCGCCTTGCCGCCCGAAAGGTCGTCAAACCCCTTGATCGCTCCGAAGAAGCCGGCACCAGGCCCTTGCGTCTTCGGGTCGACGGCGCGCTCGATCGAGTATTTGACGTCAGAGGCGACGATCTCGCGGCCATTGGTGAACTTCACGCCCTTACGCAGCTTGAAGGTATAGGTCAGGCCATCCGGTGCGACCTCAAAGGTTTCGGCCAGCGACGGCACCAGTTCGGTGGTGCCCGGCTTATAGTCCATCAATCGTGAGAACAGGCTCTTGATCATCGACCAGTTGACCCAGTCGTAGCCGATCGCCGGATCGAGCGTGGCGATGTCGTCCTTGTAGGTGATGACGATATCGCCGCCCTGTTTCGGCGCGTCCTGCGCCGTCGCTGCAAGCGGTGCCAGGACAAGTGCTGCGGCGACAGTTGAAGTTCGAAGCCAGCTTTTGAACATTTTTGTTCCCCTTTTTGGTTGCTGTGCGGATGAGCTTTTCCAGGAAAAGTGCGGAGCGGTTTTCCGCGCGGGATTGCGTAGAAAACTCCTAGCGGGCGCGGATGCGCGGATCGATGAGCGGCGCGATGAGATCGGCGATCAGATTGCCGATGACGATCGCGAGCGCCGAAACGAGCGTCACCCCCATGATGATCGGAATGTCGACCTGCTGGATCGCCTGCCAGGCCAGCTGGCCGATGCCCGGCCATCCGTAAACCGCTTCGACGACGACCACGCCGCTCATGAACTGGCCGATGTCGATGCCGATCATCGCGATGATGGGCAGCAGCGCATTGGGCAGGGCATGTCGGAAGACGATGCGGAACGACGAGAGGCCCTTGGCGCGCGCGGTGCGCACATAGTCCTGGTTGAGCACGTCGATCATCGCCGAGCGGACCATGCGCGCATACCAGCCGGCGCCGAGAATGCCGAGCGTCAACGCCGGCAGCACCACATGGGCAAAGGTGCCGAAGCCGCTCATCGGGAACCAGGCGAGCGTGACGGCAAAGACGTAGAGGAGCAGGAGCGCGGCGACGAACTGCGGCGCAGACACGCCGACGAAGGACGCCATCATCACGAGGCGATCGACGAAACCGCCACGCCTGACCGCCGCAAGGACGCCGAGGGCGACGCCGAGCACGACCTCGACGAATATGCCGGCCGCCATCAGGATCAGGGTCGCCGGCAGGCGCGCGGCGATCAGCGTACCGACATCGGTCTTCTGGGCGTAGGAGCGGCCGAGATCGCCCTGCACGAGCCCCTGCAGATAGGTCCAGAACTGCACGAGCAGCGGCTGGTCGAGCCCAAGCTCGCGGCGGATGTTGGCGACCGTCTGGGCCGTGGCGCTGCGCCCTGCAATCATGCGGGCCGGGTCGGCCGGCAAAGCATAAAGCAGCAGGAAAGTGATCGCGGCGACGCCGAGAAGGATGAGCGCCGTCTGGACCAGGCGGCGGAGCAGAAGGAACGCCATCTCAGCCCCTCCCGCGCTGCGTCGGATCGAGGATGTCGCGGAGCGCATCGCCGACCAGATTGAAGGAGAGCGCGGTCAAGAGGATGACGGCGCCGGGGATGAAGACCAGCCAGGGTGCGGCCTGAAAGTAGCTCTGGCTCTCGAAGATGATGTTGCCCCAGGAGGGTGTCGGCGGCTGCACGCCGATGCCGAGAAAGGAGAGGGTCGCCTCAAGCAGCACGGTCGTCGCGATGCCGAGCGTGCCCCAGACGATCGCCGTCGGCACGAGATGCGGCAGGATGTGATGAAACAGGATGCGGCCGTGGCCGGCTCCGAGCGAGCGCTCGGCCAGGATGAAGTCGCGTTCGACGAGGCCGCGGGTTTCCGTATAGACGATGCGGGCGACCTGCACCCAGTTGACGAGCGCGATCACCATGGCGACGATCCACAGGCTCGGGCGGAGCAGCGCGGCAAGCACGATCGCCAGCAGCAGCGCCGGAAAGGCCATCATCAGGTCGGTAAAGCGCATCAGCGCATTGCCGACGAGGCCGCGCATGTAGCCGGAGAGAATGCCGATCAAAAGACCGATGGTCACGGCAACGCCGTTGGCGACGAGGCCGATGACGAGTGACGTGCGTGCGCCGTAGAGCAGCCGGGACAGCAGATCGCGGCCGAGCGTGTCGGTGCCGAGCAGGAACTGGGCGCTTGGTGGCAGCGGCGCGCCCTCGAGCGTCAGGCCGTCGAACATCTGTTCGTCCGGGCTGTAGGGGGCGATCAGCGGTGCGGCGAGCGCCAGCACCACCACCAGAACAACGACGACGAGGCCGAACAGCGCCGCCGGCTGCCTGAGCATGGATTTCAGGACCTGCATCAGCCGGCCTCCGGCAGCGGCTCGGCGCCGCCCAAGATGGAGCCGGCGACCTGTTCCATCGACAGACGCTTCTTCATCGCGCAGTTGCGCAGGATGCCGTAGGCCCGCTCCTCGTCGACATGGCAGGCCTGGCCGATCTTCAGCACAGCTGCGTGAACGAGCGGCCGCATCCGCACCCGCTCTTCGAGATGCGCGATCTTCTCGCCAACGGCACGGCGCTCCTGATGGATGCCGACCGCCATCACCAGGGCCGGATAGACGGCCGACGACGCCAGCGGCTTGGCGATGATCGCGGCTGCCCCCTGCCCCATGGCCCAGGCGACGCGCCCCGGCGCTTCCGAACCGAGCAGCGCAATCAGCGGCCGCGGTGCCTGTTCATCCTTCCACGGCAGGAGCCCGCTCCAGCCCTGGTCGGCGTCGACCAGGATGATGTCGGGCAAGTGGCGTTCATCAAGCGGTTGCCATTGCACCGTAACCTCAAAGCCAAAGAGCTTGAGCTGACGCACAAGGCGCTCGGTCGTCTGGTCCTCGCGGTGCAGGATCGTTGCCCGCCAGCCGGTGAAATTCGGTGTTTCCCTCATGAGACGATCCGCAGTTGAGGCGCCCGACGCTTGCGCTGGCCGGTCAAGTATGGGTCTGCGGCTATGGATGGCTGCGAGACGACGATATCGAAGCCGCCCTCGTCGTTGATCCGGCCGAGATGAAACGGAAGGGCTGCATGATGGGTCTGCGGATCGACCCTCAATGGTCCGAGCACGCTCGGCCGCGACAAGGCAGAAACGAGCTGCAGGATCGTAGCGGGATCGTCAGCGCCCGCCTCGACGATCGCTTCGGCGCAGAGCTTGACGGAGGCATAGGCGCTGGCAAATACGCTGGAGATGCGCCGCCCGGCACCGAACCTGTTGTCGACACGTTGCTTGAACGCCGCATTCTCCGGCGACGCAACGGTGTCGAAATAGGAAGCGGCGCAAAGCTGTCCGGTCGCAACTCCAAGCCCGATATCGGTCAGTTCGCATTCCTGCAGGTCGCAACTGACGACCGGGCAGCTATCCGGGCGGAAGGCCGGGTCGCGCTCGGCAAGCGCCCGCATGGCGGCATGAAAGGCGTAGCTCGACGGGCCGACGAGGTTGTTGAGGACGAAGCTCGGCCGGCGCTGCTCTATCTCGGCGACGATGCGCTCGACCGCGGTTTCCTCGAGCGGCAGGTAACGTTCGCCGAGCACGGCGCCGCCTGCCTCCTCGACCAGCTCGCGCGCGAGCCGGTTCATCTCCCAGCCCCAGACA
The DNA here is from genome assembly GCF_035999185.1 of Ensifer sp. Taxonomy (GTDB): domain Bacteria; phylum Pseudomonadota; class Alphaproteobacteria; order Rhizobiales; family Rhizobiaceae; genus Ensifer. The sequence goes on from NZ_DASYHB010000115.1 coordinate 65,518, forward strand.
TAGTTGGCGCCGACGAGATAGGGCCGGTTGCCGAAGCGCGGCAGGAGGTAGTCGAGCAGCGGCAGGAGATGCTGGTTCGGGCAGCCGCCCGTATAGATCACGTTGTCGTTGGCCTCGAAGCCCTCGTAAGGGCACATGTACCAGAGCAGGCCATCGTGCTTTTCGACCAACGGAATGACTTCCTTGCGGGCAAGCGAGGTGATCGTGCCTATGATGTGGCGGCAGCCGTGATCGCGCAGCAGCGACCGGGCACCTTCAAGGTAACGGTCGATGTTGGCCTCGGGGTCGACGAAGACGGGTTCGATCCGGCCCGGATGTGCAGCCGCGATCTCCTCGATCGCCAGCTCCGCACCGTCACGGCAGTCGCGGCCCATCGTGCCGTAAGGCCCGGTTGTGGAATAGAGGATGCCGATCTTTATCGCGTCGCTCATGGTCCCGCCAAAAAACCAAAAACCCCATGACGCCGCACCCATCGAAGATGGGGGGATCATGGGGCCAAACTGCCCGTCGACCATCAAGGTCATGTGAAGGGATTGATCTGCTCAATCTGAGAGCATGATTAAGATACGGGCAGCCGGCGACTGTCAAGCAAGGAATGGCAACAACGAGAGGGATTGTGCGCAACTTTGCATGCGGCTCCCGCACCGACGCGGCAACAAAGGATTTCGGCGCCTTGCGCCATTTGACCGGCCCGCAAGCGGGCCGGTCCGGTTCGCATCCGTTTAGAACTTCCGGCTGATCGCGATCTTGAAGTTTCGGCCCGGCATCGCCGAGATTCCGTCGCTGAGATAGGGCTCGTAGTATTTGTCGAAGATGTTGTCGACGGCCAGATGCACTTCGCCGCCCTCCATGAAGCCCGAGGTCGGCGTCCAGTCCAGGAAGAGCCCGTGCACCGCGTAGCCGGCACTCGGCGGGCGGGCATAGCTCTTTCCGTCCTGGTTGTAGGGCGTGCGGTTCTGGTCGTCGACGAAGGTTCCCGTCCAGCCAAAGGCGAGATCCCGATCCGGGACCTTGATCCCGGCGGTGGCGATGACCGTCAAGGGCGCGAGATCGTTGATGTAGGTGTCGGGACCCCAGATGTTGTTGACGGCGCCGGTGCGCTCGCCCGTCATCCAGGACACGCCGAGGTCACCGAACAAGCGTTCGGTCTCGTAATGCGATTGCAGTTCGATGCCGCGGATGTCGTAAGACGGCGTGTTCCAGTAGAACGGCACGTTGCCGGTGACGCCGGCGAGGTTGACGGTGCCGAACCGGCGTGTGACCGGGTTGGAAACGTGGTTGTTGTAGGCCGAGATGCGCGTCGACAGAAGGTCGTCGGTCGCCAGCACGTTGTCGAAGCTCAGGTCGACGCCGATGTTGAAGGTGCTGTTGCGTTCGACCTCCAGCCCGCGGCTGGTGCCCGACGCCTTGGTGATCACGCTCTGGGTCGAGTAGAGCTCGTCGATGTTGGGTACCCGCATCGCATAGGCCCAGTCGGCAAAGAACCGCACCTCTGGTGTTGCTTCCCACGAGAGGCTGATCGCCGGCGTCACGCCTTGATGCGTGACGGCGGAATAATCGTGTCCGGCCAGCGGGTTGTTGAAGCGCGGTGCGTCGTTCGGCACCCCCTTGGAACGCACGTGGTCATAGCGCAGGCCCGGGGTCACCGTTACGGTATCCGTCAGCTCGATCCGGTCGCGGACGAAAGCCGCAAAGGTCTTCTGCGTGCCTTCCGGCATGAACCAAGGGGCGTAGTAACCGTAGTTGTATTGCGCCTGGGTGCGGTTGGCGATGTCGTACATCCAGATGTCGCGGTCATGGTCGAGATACTGCACGCCGTAATTGAGGCTGTGCGACAGGCCGCCGAGCGAGAAGTTGGATGTGTTTTCCGCTTCGAACTTGATGTCGGTGTAGGCGGCGTCGTTTTCGTAGCCGCCGACGGATGCGCTCGGGCTGAGCCCGGGGATGTTGGGGCGCGTGGCGTGCTGGCTGGTCGACGAGAAGCTCGCCATCATGCGGTAGTTCACGAGGTCGCTGTCGCCGGCATAGCTGTAAGTCAGCGTCGAGGTGAAATCCTCGATCTCGCGCCAGGTGAGAAGCCGGCGCATCGCCTCCTTGTAGCCGTAGGTGGTGATGCTGTAGTCCGACGGCGCCGACTGGCCGCGGATGGCTGCGACCGGCCCCCAGTTATCGTTCTGACCGTAGGCGAGCGTGCCCCTGATCTCGTGGCCGTCATATTCCGCGCCGACATTGGCAAGCAGGCTGGTCAGCTTGGAATTTGAATAGTTGTAGACCTCGCCACCACCAACGCGCATGTCGTCGCTCTTGCGCCACGTCCCCGCCAGGAGGCCGTCATAGGTGATGGGGCCGCCGAAATCCGACTTCCCGTAAAGCGCGCCGGTTTCCAGAAACTGCTTGTTGGCGCTCTGGAAACCGGACTTGGCCCAGACGCCCCATTCCTCGCCCGGCCTGAGCATGTCGGCCGCATCCTTTGTTTCCATCAGCACGGTGCCGCCGAAGCCGCCATTGCCGTAGCGCACGGATGTCGCGCCCTTTTCGATCTCGACGCGCTTGAGCAGTTCGGGCTCGATGAAGACGGTGCCCTGGTCGTATTTCTCGAAATTCTTCGGGGCGCCATCGAGGATGATGCGCACGTCCGACTGTCTGGCGAACCCGCGGATGGCGATCGTCTGCCCTTCGAGGCGCACGCCACCGCCCAGGGACACGCCGGGCGTCTTCTGCAGCAATTCCGGAAGGCTCGACGCCTGCGCCTTTTCGATGTCCTCGGCGTCAAGAATTGCGACGTTCGGCGCGCGGTCGCTTCGTCTGGCATCGTCACGAGCGACGATCGGCGCCAGCTTCGTGCCATCCCCTTCTACCGGTGCCGCGGCTTCGACGGCGCCCATGAGCTTCACTGTCGAGCCATCGACAAAACGATAGCGGACACCCGTTCCGCTCAACAGGCGCGACAGCGCCTCGTCTGCGGCCATTTCACCGGAAACACCATTCGTGCTGATACCTGAGGCGACCGAGCTATCGAACACCACCTGCAGCTTGAGCTGCGCGGCCAGGCGGTTCACGGCCGTTGTCAACTTGCCCGAGGGCACATCGACCCGATGCAGCGATGCATCCTGGGCAAGCGCTGCGGTGGCCGTGAAGGCAAGAACCGTACCCGTCATCAACAGGTTGAGAATTCCGGAGAGGCGGCGTCCGCCGGTCGCATTCGAATATGGCATGATGGTCCCAGACAGTGAGAGATGGCCGAAACGGCCGGGGTCTGGTTGCTGGACGAACGGGGCGCCTCTTCAGGGACACCCCCGTGTTGATTTTTTTAACGAAGGATCGTCACGTAGGGGCCGATCCGGGTGACCTCGACATCGAAAGCCTCGGCGAGACCCTGCAATGTCCCGATGGGATCGGAGAGGTCGAAGCTGCCCGACACCCGTCTCGCACCGACAGAGGCATCGGCGATCAGGATCTTGCCGGGAACGTAGCGCCCGATTTCCTCGACGATGGACGTGATCGTGCGCTCCTCGAAGACGAGGCGTCCTTGCCTCCAGGACGCAGCCAGAAACGGGTCGACCGGCCTGATATCGCCGAGCCGGCCATCGTGTGTGTAATCCAGCTGCTCGTTGACCTCGACGCGGCGCGGTGGCGTTGCCGCATCGGTCGCAACCGACACCGCGTGCTCAAGCACGGTGACGCTGGCACCGTCGTCGGTCAGGTTAACGTCGAATGCCGTGCCAAGCGCAGTCGTTGTTCCGCCTCCGGCTTCCATGACAAAGGGCCTGTCCTTGTCGGCTGCGACCTTGACGAACGCCTCGCCACGCAACAGCACGATCCGCCGCTCGCCCGAGGAAAACCGATAGGCGACGGCCGATTGGGCGTTGAGCTGCAACGTCGAACCGTCGTCGAGCATGAAGATTGGCCTTTCGCCCGTGCCGGCAATAACGTCGGCCCGCATCCGCATCGGACCGTCGAGCGCAACAAACAAACCGGCTCCGGCAACGGCGATGGCTGCAAGCGATGCCACGGTCTTGCGCCGGGGTCCGGCTGCCTTCACCGCCCTTTGCGCGAACTCCGGTTCGCGCCGGATCAGCAACGACACATCGCCGATCGCCCTTTGAACGCGCGCGAAGATCTCGGCATGCGCGGGGTCTTCCGCGCGCCACCGTTCGAAGGCAGACCTGAGCTCTTCGTCGTCAGGGTCTCCCTTCAGCCGGACCAGCCAGTCCACCGCCTGCTCGCGCAGCCGCTTTTCGCGCGTGGTGCGATCGTGCTGAGGCGTATCACCGGTTGACGCATGCCGTCCGCTGCGCGCCGTCACAACACCTCCTCCAGCCGATCGAGGCAATGCAGATAGGCCTTGCGCAGGTGCCGGTCGACCATGTTGCGGCTAATACCGATGCGCACGGCGATCTCGTCCGAAGTGAGGTTGCCGATGCGGCTTGCGAGAAATACGCGGCGTCGCTGCAGCGACATCTCCATGATCGCCACTTTCAGGATCGACAGCCGACGGCGGAGATCGATGTTGGCGTCAGGCGCGGCGATTTCGCTTGCAACCGCCAGGGCCTCTTTTTCGCTGCCGGAGAAAAGCTTAAGCTCGAAGCGATCGCGACGCAGCCAGTCAATGCCGAGATTGGCGCAGGCACGGCGCAGAAACGCCCGCAGCGAGGATTTGCCCTCGAGCGAGGTGCGCCGATCGACCAGTCGAACATAGAGTTCGTGGACAACGTCGTTTGCCGTTGCCGGCTGGTGACCACGCCGCCGCGTCATCGCGCACAGCTCGTCGTAGTAGGCCACGATCGCGTCGTCGAGCATCAAATGCGAAGCTGATTTCTTTGGCATGGTTTTTTTCAGGGCCGATCGGAACCGCCGGCGGAGCGAGGTGGGACGAACAGGGCGCGCGGATGTGCCGGCGCCGGCGTTCATTAGCGCGTCCTTTCGGCGCGCACAATAAATATGATAAAAATACTCATCTTTATTTTCGGCGCACCTCTACCCGGTCTCGATGACAACACAGTTCGGTACCGCTTGGGCGGTTCTGCCGCCCGAAAGGATGCGTTGACATCGAGAACAGGAGTGACACGCTGAGACGCCAATCACACCGGTCATCCGCACGGGACTGACCTGCGGACAGGACGAACCGGAAGGAGGAAATCATGGCAGCGAACGGTAGCTACCACGGAAAGTGCTTCTGCGGCGCAGTCGAAATCGAAGTGAGCGGCGACCCGGCCGCCATGGGCTATTGCCACTGCTCCTCCTGCCGCAGCTGGTCTGCGGGGCCGGTCAATGCCTTCACGCTATGGCCGCCGGAGAAAGTGAAGATCGTCAAGGGCGCCGACAACCTCATCGGCTATCAAAAGACCGCAACCAGCGTGCGCAAATGGTGCAAGGCCTGTGGCGGGCATGTTCTCAACGAGCATCCGCTCTGGGGCGTGACCGACGTTTATGCGGCGATGCTGCCGCAGCTTCCCTTCAAAGCCATGCTGCATGTCAACTACCAGGAGACGGTGCTGCCGATGAAGGACGGCCTGCCCAAGTATCGCGACTTCCCGCCGGCCTTTGGCGGAACGGGAGAAATGATCGCCGAGTAAATCAGCCCGGAGCCGTGCTTGCCAGATAGCGTTGCAGGGCGGTGCGCGTATTGACGAACAGACGGTCAGGGCCGAGCTGGTCGGCAAAGCCGGAGGCACGCACATAGGCCAGCACGTCCGGATTGAGCTCGGCCAGCCAGACGCTGACGCCGCGCTCGCGGATACGGCGTTCCCCCTCCATCATCATCTGTAGGGCGGAGTATTCGATGTCGAAGACACGGCTCATGTCGAGCACGAGAACCCGCGGCTTTTGTTGAGCGACGAGCGCCTGGGCCTGGTCTGCGACCTGCTGGGCATTGGCGAAGAACAGGCGCCCCTCCGGTCTGAGGATCAGGAGGCCCTCGAAGGTTTCGTCGTTCGGATGCTCCGGCGACTGCGGCCGCAGCCGGTCGGTCCCGCGCTTGCGGCCGACCACATAGACCTTCGCCGACGCGGCCTGGCGCGCGAGCCCGATGAAGGACAGGATGATCGCGACGATGATGCCCTGGAGGGTGCCGAAGAAGAGCACGCCGAGGAAGGCGGCGAGCGCCCATTGGAACTCCATCCGCCGGACCTTGCGAACCGACCAGAAATCCGCGGGTTTGATGAGGCCGACGGAATAGACGATGACGATCGCTGCAAGGACCGCCTGCGGCAACAGGCCAAGCAGCGGTGCCAGCACCAGCATGGTGGCTGCGGCAGCCGCGGCCGTGACCAGCGACGCCACCTGCGAGTGCCCACCGACAGCGCGCACGACCGCCGTCTGCGACGTACCGCCGCCGGCGCTCATGGCGCCGAAGAGCCCGCCGGCAAGATTGGCGGCCCCGGTCGCCAGCAATTCGCGATTGGGCCTGATCGGCGGATCGGACGGAGCGGCGAAGGCGCGGCCGGCGGCAATCGTTTCCGTAAAGCTCATCAGCGCAATCCCGAGCGCGCCCGGAAGAAGCTCCTGCGCCAGACTGAGGCTTGGGAGCGTGATCGAGGGGAGCGAGCGCGGGATGAAGCCGACGGTTGCGACCCCGAGCGCCTCCAGACCGGCGAACCACGAAAGCGCGATGCCGGCGGCCACCGCAAGCAGCGGCGCCGGCGAATGCGGCCAGAGCCGCTCCAGCGCCAGAAGGGCGATGAGCGCCACGGCGCCGATCGCAAGGGTCAGCACGGATGTGTCGGAGAGGTGGCCGACGATTGCGAGGATATCGCGAAAGAAGCCTTCCTTGGCGATGTGGATGCCGAGCAGCTTCGGCACCTGATCAAGCACGATGACGAGGCCGATGCCGGCCTTGAAACCGATCAACACCGGCGACGATATGAAATTGGCGACAAAGCCGAAACGAAGCACCGACGCCAGCATCAAAAGCGCGCCGGTCAGGGCGGCAAGCGTCGCGGTGGCCGTGATCAGCTTGCCGGGGTCACCATCCGGCACCGCAAGCCCGAGTTGCGTGCCGGCAAGGATCGCAAGGGTGGTCGTCGACGAAACGCTGAGGACTTTGGACGTGCCGAGAAGCGCGTAGACGATCATCGGCACGAAGGCGGTGTAGAGGCCGACACTGACCGGAAGACCGGCGACCGTGGCGTAGGCCATGGCCTTCGGCAGAACCACGGCGGCGGCCGTCAGCCCCGCAACGACGTCCAGCCGCAGGCCCGCGGCGGGCGCGCGATCGACATTGACAAACGGGTGTTCGTTCGATGCCATCCGGACGGTTCTCCGGTAGAAATATCATGAAGTTATCATAAGCGATAACATCGGGTCCGAGCCCTTGCAAGCGGTGTTCATGCGCCGTCAGCCAACGCCTCGTTCGCGGCTGCCGGGTGCTGACGAGCCGCGAGAACTTGGCCAGCCTACCGCTGGCTGCCTGACCAAGTTGCCGCTATGCTGGCCGGCATGCATGGCTCTCATATCCGGCGAAAGGGGAGGTTTGCGTGGGGGTGAAAAACACTAGGGCCTATTCGAAGCGCATGCGGCGCCGCTTCTTCTACAAGCTCTACGAACAGCTCAACCTGTTGTGGCCGATCTTCTCGGCAATCCTCCTTGTGATGGCCGGGTCCGGGTTCGTCATCGGGCGCATCGAGGACTGGCGGCTCGACGAGGCGCTTTACTTCACCTTCGTCACCGGGCTGACCATCGGCTACGGCGACCTGACCCCCAAGCACCTGAGCGCCCGGCTGCTGGCCCTCGTCATCGGCCTCTGCGGCATCGTGCTTACCGGCCTCGTTGCGGCCGTCAGCGTACAGGCGCTGAACGCGACCAGCAGGGACGACCCGGACGAGCGCTGACGACAGAGAAGCGGACGGCCCTTTGTCGCCCGCCCCCCCCATCATCGAACGATAACTCAGCTCGCCACGAACCGGCCTTCGGAAACGATCTCTGTCAGGGCCTTGCGCGGGCTCGGCTGTTCGCGCTGCTGCAAGCCTTCGGGAAGCTGCGTCTTGTCGCCGAGCCGGCCGATCGCGACGGCCGCCTCGATGCGAAAGTTTTCCGGGACCTCAAGTTCGGCGCGGGCGCGGTCATAGTCGAGGCCGGCCATGCCATGGGCCTGCCAGCCGGAATGCGCCGCCTGCAGGGCGAGTGCGCCCCAGGCGGCACCGGCGTCGAAGGAATGGGTGTAGGAGGGTACTTCTTCGGTCGCGCCCGGCGGCAGAAGCGAAGTCTTCGACAGCACGAAAATGAGGGCCGAGGCATCTTTCGCCCAGCTGCGGTTGAACTCGTTCAAGAGCCCAAGCAGCTTGTCCCAGCCCGCCTGGCCGCGTCGTGCATAGACGAAATGCCAGGGCTGAGCGTTGTAGGCCGACGGAGCCCAGCGCGCCGCCTCGAGGATCTCGAACAACTCGGCTTGCGAGATCTCTGCGCCTGTATAGGCGCGAGGCGACCAGCGTTCGAGGAAGAGCGGGTTGATCGCGTGATCGGCGATCCGTGAATTCACATGCAATGTCATGGGGAACTTCCATTCATCGACGGCACCGTGCCGTCATTTGGCAACAGACAGATTGGTCAAAGGCGGTTGATGCTCTCGTACCGATCGCAGCGGCTTCGCAACGTCGATATCTCGTCGGAGAGTTCGGCGATACGGTCCTTGAGCTCGTTCGTCGTGCCATCCTCAATTTCGTCGAAACCGAAGCAGTCACGCGCTTCGTGAAGTTCCAGCCTGCCCTGCAGGACCTCGCGGATTGCGCTCAAGCGCTCATATTGCCGTAACATGCTCATATCAGACCTCATCTCGCAGCAGCCGCCGCGACTGGGCGACCGCATGGCAGTTCTTGACCGCCGGCCCGGCGTCGAGCCGAGTCCTGTCGAGATTATCCACTTAAATAGTAGATTAAAGGAATTCTGACCCAAAGAGTAAGCGTGAGGCGAAAAACCGCTCCACATTGGTCCCGGCCATGGCATGGCACGGAGGTGATCCCGGGCGATGGGAGGCCCGCCCGGGAAAACAGGTCATTCGGACCGGAAGCCCTTCCGCGTGGGCCGGTTTCCATCGAGGAAACCCATATCGCGCTGCAAGTGATCCGAAACATCCCTGATGTCGACGACATCGGCGCCCCGGCGCTTGCGAGCAAACAGAAACGCCAGCCACGAACGCGCGGAAAAGTCATGTGCCGACGAAAAACTGCGGACTTGAATGGTGGTCATAGCTGTCATCCTCTTCATCAATCCGCCTGATGGGCGGACCTTGAAAATGGCGATGAACAGCATCACCTTCCAATCGAATATCGCGCATCATGCATAAGGCCAATTAATGCATAAGACACTTCCGCTCCCGCCCCTGACGGCGATACGCGTTTTCGAGGCCGTGGCCCGGCACGGAAGTTTCACCAAGGCGGCCGGAGAACTCGGCATGACCCAGGCCGCGGTCAGCTATCAGATCAAGGTGCTCGAGGACCGGGTTGGCGCTCCCTTGTTTTTGCGCCGGCCGCGCCAGATCGCGCTGACCGAGATTGGCCAGCGGCTGGCGCCTGCGATCACGCAGGCCTTCGAGCAGATCAGCGAAGCCTATGTCACGGCACGCGGCGGCGCCCAGGGAACGCTCGTCATCAGCACGATCGCCACCTTTGCCTCCAACTGGCTGGCGCGGCGTCTCGGATCGTTCCAGATCGCCCACCCGTCACTGGCCGTCCGTCTCCAGACGGAACCCCATCTGGTCGACTTTACCCGCGAAGAGGTCGATATCGGCATTCGCTCCGGCTTGGGCGACTGGCCGGGCCTCGTCGCGCACCGGCTGATCGAAGCCGACTTCACCCCGATGCTCAGCCCGTCGCTCGCAGCGAGCATTGGCGGGGTGAAGGAACCGGCCGACCTGTTGCGCCTGCCGCTACTCGACACCTCCGACCCCTGGTGGGCGAAGTGGTTCGAGACGGCGAATGTGTCGGTGGAAGGACTTGCAAGCCGGCCGGGCAACAGCATGGGCGCGCAGGTTTATGAGGGCAATGCGGCAGCCGCCGGCCAGGGCGTTGCCATTCTGACACCCGCCTTCTTCGCACAAGAACTGGCGGACGGCCGCCTGGTCCAACCCTTCGATCTCCTGTGCACCGACAACCAGGCCTACTGGCTGGTCTATCCGGAGACGCGGCGAAACTCGCCGAAGGTCGGCGCCTTCCGACAGTGGATCCTTGGCGAGCTGGCCGCGGCGACGCGATGAGGCGAAGCGTCGCGCGGCGTTTTGGGACGTTTCAACGTGAGCCGATGATCCTCGATAAGGGACGCACGCGTTCGCTTTGGCGCCGGTTGCGAGACGATCGACATGAGCTACTTCCTCTTTGCCTTTGCCGTTTTCCTGATCCTCCATCTCGTCCCGGCCTGGCCGGCCCTGCGGCAGGGCCTGATCGACAGGCTCGGGCGCGCCGCCTATTTCGCCATCTACTCGCTCCTGTCGTTGGTCGCACTCGGTTTCGTCTTTGACGCGGCGCTGCAGCTTGACTTCATTGCGCTCTGGCAACCGGCCGCCTGGCAGGCCTGGGTAACGTTGCTGTTTGCCCCGCTCGGGATCTTCCTTGTGCTCGCCGGCCTCTTCAGCCGGAATGCTCGTTCCATCTCGCTGCACAAGGCGGACGACCGTCCAGGCGCCATCGTCGCGATTACCCGCCACCCGGTGCTTTGGGGTTTCCTCATCTGGGCCACTGGTCACATCGTGGCGAACGGCGACGTGCGCTCGGCGGTCCTCTTTGGCGGTTTCGCACTGTTTTCGATCGGCGGGTTTTTGATGCTGGAGAAGCGCGCGCGACGACGCCTCGGCGACAACTGGTCAGAGGCTTTGAAGGGGACCTCCGTGTGGCCCTTGGCTGCGATCGCCAAGGGCGAAGCCGCCCTGCGCATCGACCCGGCGATGATCGTCGCGGCGCTTGCGACGGCGGCCATCACCGCGCTCCTTCTTTTCGGCGGGCATCAGTCCCTCTTCGGCGTCGACCCGCTCGTTCAGGCGACCGCCTTTTAACGGGTCGGCGCCGAGCCACCGGTCGCCGGATCGACATACCGTCGCGCGTGATTCTGACAAAAATCGAGATAGGCGCGCACGATGCTCGAGGGGTGGCGATGGTGCGGATAGAGCAGGCTGAGCTGCTGTTCGGTCATGGGACAATCGACGAGCACGGGCCTGAGCCGTCCACCGCAGATCGGTTCGGCCGCCAGAAACGGCGGCACCCGCTACATCTTTGCAACCACCAACCCGCCTCTGCGGCAGCAACAGTGGCGGGACCGGCCAAGCTCGCCAGCAACCGCTGTCGCGCCGACCAAGGCGCGGTAGCGGTATTCCTTGCTGGCGCAAGCACGATTGAACCGACATCACAATGCGCTGTCGGCATGCGCTCTCAGACAGTCTCACCCCATTGGCCGGCAGGCGGCACAACGCCCTTGGTGAACAGGAAGCAGCCATAGAGGCGCAGTTCGCCCGTGACAATGATGCAATAGGCGCGCTTCGCCTCCTCGTAGAACGCAAAACGCTCGATGGCATACATCTGCGGCGCCTCGCCTTCGGCGCGGGTGATCTCAGCCTGGACCTCACGCTGGACGTCCGGCAACTCGCCCGCCTTTCCGTTCGGGGCCATGCGTGCGGCCGAAGGCTGCAGCGGCGTGTCGAGCGGCATCACGGAGAGTATGGCTCTGGCGGCGCGCGCTGCCGAGACATTGGCAATGGAGAGCGGCAGGCCGAGCCGCGTGTGGCGGGCGATCGTCTCGGCCGGAAAATTTGCGTCCACGAGCGCGATGCGGTCGCCGTGCCCCATGGAGCGCAGCGCATGCAACACGTCGGCACTGAGCGCCGGATCGATGTTTTTGAGCATCAGAGTGTCCTTCCTGGGATTGCCTCTGCGTCTCTAGATCCAGGCGCAGATCCACGATGCCGGCAGGGTTGTCGCCCCTGCCGTGTCCGTTTGATCGTTTCTTGTCGAGGGAGTGGGCGGCAAAGCCGCCCGCTCTTGGCTCCCGGTGCTAAACGCCCGTCAGCCGCTCGCGATACTTGTCGATGATGACGGCGAGGATGATGACGACGCCGGTGATCATCTGGCGCATGAAGTCGCTGAGGCCGAAGAGGATGAGGCCATTGGCGAGCACCCCGGTGATGCAGGCACCGAGCAGCGTGCCGATGACAGTACCGCGGCCGCCATTGAGGCTGGTGCCGCCGATGATGACGGCAGCGATCGCGTTGAGTTCGAAGCCGATGCCGATGATCGGGCTCGCGATGTTGAGGCGCGCCATGTAGACCATTGCGGCGATGCCGACGAGCGCACCAGCAATGGTAAAGGCCGCCACCTTGTAGAACATCAGCGAGTGGCCAGCGAGGCGCACGGCCTCCTCATTGTTGCCGATGCCGTAGAGCAGCCGGCCGAACACCGTCTTCGACAGGATAAACCAGGCGATCGCCACCAGCACCAGCGCGATCAGGAAGACCACGGGAATGCCGAAGATCATCTCAGACCCGAAGGCGTTGAAGCTCGGCGGGAAGGAATAGATCGTGCGTGCATCCGTGACCTGAAGTGCGGCGCCGCGCGCAATGTTGAGCATGCCGAGCGTGACGATGAAGGAGGGCAGCCCCCAGAAGGCGCTGATCCAGCCATTGAGGAAGCCGCAGACGACGCCGGTGCCGACGGCCGCGAGCGTCGCCAGCACCACCGCCTGGAACACCGAGAGATCGGGGATCGTCAGCACCGTGCCGCCGACGACGGCGCAGAAGGCGAGCATGGAGCCGACCGAGAGATCGATGCCGCCGATCAGGATGACGAAGGTCATGCCGACGGCCAGGATCAGGTTGATGGTGATCTGCGTCAGGATGTTGGAGATGTTGTTGGCCGTCAGGAAGTGCTCGGTCGAGACCGAAAAGAAGACGATCAAAAGCAGCAGCGCCAGGCCGATACCGGTGTCGCGCAACAGCATCTTCGGCGACCAGCCCGATGGCCGGCTAGGTTTGGCCGTTTCGCTCGCTTGTGTGTTTTCGAGTGCTTGCATCTTACGGCCTCGCCTGTTGCTGCTCGCCCTGGTAGGCGTATTGGAGAATGCGTTCTTCGGAGAATTCCGGTCGCGACAGTTCGCCGACGACGCGGTGCTGCGACATGACGAGGATGCGATCCGAAAGCGTCATCAGCTCCGGCAGCTCGGAGGAGACGATCAGCAGCGCGAGACCGCGTTCGGCGAACTGGCGGATCAGCGCATAGATCTCGGCCTTGGCGCCGACGTCGACGCCGCGGGTCGGCTCGTCGAGCAAAAGTACCTTCGGATTGCGCGCCAGCCATTTGGCGAGCACCACCTTCTGCTGGTTGCCGCCCGAAAGTGTAGCGGCATTCTTGCCCGGGCCGCCGTATTTCAACTTGAGTTCGGCGCCGAGCCTCTCGGTCACCGCGATCTCGGCTTTCTTGTCGAGGATGCCGGCTCGAGACACGTCGGAAAGCGACGCGAGCGTGACGTTGGCAGAAATCGGCATGTTGAGGATCAGCCCCTCCTCCTTGCGGTCTTCGGTGACGAAACCGATGCCGGCATTGATCGCCGCGCGCGGCGATCGGAAGGAAACAGGGGTACCTTCGAGGTGCAGCGCGCCTGAAAGCGGCAGTTCGGCCGCCGCGATCGCCCGCAGAAGCTCGGTGCGCCCGGAGCCCACGAGGCCGGCGATCCCGAGGATTTCGCCCTTGTGCAATTGCAACGATATGCCTTCGGCATGGGGCGATTGCGGATGGCGGAAGTTGACAAGCGAAAGCGCTTCCTCGGGCCGCGCGAGCGAGACCACTTCGCTTGCCATCTGCTGCTGCAACTTCCGACCGACCATCGCGCGCACCAGGTCGTCCTGGCTGGTCTCGGCGATCGGGCGCGAATACACGGTCTCGCCGTTGCGCAGCACCGTCACCCGGTCGCAGATGCGGAAGACCTCGTCGAGGTGGTGGGAAACGAAGATGATCGAGACGCCGCGGCTGCGAAGGTCGTTTACAATCGCAAACAGCCGCTCGGTTTCTCGCGACGTCAGCGTTGCCGTCGGCTCATCGAGGATGAGGATGCGGCTCTCCGTCATCAATGCGCGGGCGACCTCGACCAGCTGGCGGTGGGCGATGCCCAGCCGCTCGACCGGCCAGCGCACGTCGATGTCGCTGAGCCCGATGGCGTCGAGTGCTGCGCGTGCGCCCGCATGCATCTCCTGCCGCTTGACGACGCCGAACGCGTTGCGCGGCAGATGCTCGATAAAGATGTTTTCGGCTACCGACAGATAGGGCAGCAGGTTGAACTCCTGGTGCACCACCTGCAGGCCGTTGGCCTTGGCATCGCGCGGTGTTGACGGCGCGTAGGCGCGGCCGGCCAGGTTGATGACGCCCTCGTCCGGGCGAACGATGCCGCAGAGAACCTTGATCAGGGTCGACTTGCCAGCCCCGTTCTCGCCGATCAGCCCGTGCACTTCGCCCGGTTGAACGGAAAGGCTGACGCCGTTCAGCGCCCTGGTGCCTCCGAAGGATTTCTTGACATCGTGCAGCTCCAGAACCGGCGGCGTCGAGACACCGGCCGTCTGCGCACCCACGGTTTGCGCATTCTTCATGATCAGGCCCTTTGAAATCGCGCAGATCGGACTGAGCCTGTCCTCCGGCTCCTCCAATTGCATTCCTTGTCAAGCCGCACCGGGGCGAACCCGGTGCGGTACAGGCGATCCAGAGCCTACTTCACATCGTCCTTGGTCACGAGCTTGATGTCGGTCTTGACCCAGCCTTCAAGCTTGGGGCCGCCGGCAACCACGGCAAGCGCCTTGTCGATGGCGTTGGCCGCCATCTCCGAGCCGAACTGATCGACGGTCGCCAGAAGCTTGCCGTCCTTCAGCATCGGCGCAACCGCGGGCACGTTGTCGAAGCCGACAACCTTGATATCGCTGCGGCCGGCCGCGTCGAGCGCCTTGACCACGCCGATCGCCATGGAGTCATTGGCGGCGAGCACGCCTTGAATGTCGGGATGCGCCGTCAACATCGTCGAGAACACGGCGTTGGCCTCCTCGGTCTCCCAATGGGCCGTGCGGGAATCGATGAGGTCAAGCTTGCCCGCGGCAATCGCGTCCTCGAAGCCGAGCTTGCGCTGGGCGGCGTTGTCGGCGCCCGGATTGCCTTCAAGGATCACGACCTTGCCGCCGGCGCCGAGGTCCTTGGCGAGCGCATCGCCGACCAGCTTGGCGCCGCCGCGGTTGTCCGGTCCGACGAAGGCGAGATCGATACCCGCATCCTTCTTCGCCTGCTCGTCGAGCGAGACGTCAAAGTTGACGACAACGATGCCGGCGTCCATCGCCTTCTTCAGCGGTGCGACCATGGCGCGACTGTCGGCCGGCGCAATCACGATCGCGTCGACCCCTTGCGTGATGAAGTTCTCGACACCGTTCAGCTGGCTTTCGAAATCGGTCTCGTTCTGCATACCGATGGCCTTGAGCTCGTAGTCGCCGCGCTTCTTGGCATGCGCCTCGGCACCTTCGAGCATGTTCTTGAAGAAGTCGTTGGCCAGTGACTTCATGACGAGGCCTACAACGGGCTTGTCGGCGGCGAGCGCGATCGTCGGCAGGGCGGTTGCGACGGTGAGCGCGAGAATCGATGCGAATCGTGAAAGTTTCATGGGTTTTCCTCCGAGTGAAAAGATGGTCCTCCAACCATCAATGAAACGTTTCATCGCGAGTTCACGCGACAGCCGCTTCAAGCGTTAGAAGAACGAAACATAACATCATTGTCAACATGAAACGTTTCATCGTCCGGAAAATTGTGCTGGCAGGCGCTACCGGTTCGCGGCATTCTCTGATTTAACTGGCTGGGCGGCACTTAACTGATGATCGCGCGACCAAGACTGTAAGACCTTGATCGGGCGTGCGAATTTGAGCATCACCTGATCAAGGGAGACCGGGAGCCAACCATTTGAACCCGACGATCAAGGATGTTGCCCAGCGCGCCGGCGTCTCCGTCGGCACGGTTTCGCGCGTGCTTGCCAAAAACAAGACGGTCAACGAAGACATCAGGACCAAGGTGGAAGCGACGATCGAGGCGATCGGTTATCGGCCCAACATCCTGGGACGCAGCCTTCGCCTGGCCAAGACCGACATCATCGGCCTTGTCGTTCCTGATATCACCAACCCCTTTTTTGCCGAACTCGCCAAGCACGTGGAGATGCTGGCCTCTGCCGAGGGCTATTCGGTTCTGCTGGCCAACACCCACGACGACCCGGAGGCGGAAAAACAGCAGATCGAGACCCTCCTTGGACGACTTCCCGCCGGCCTGATTCTCGTTCCGGTCAGCAACAGCCTCGTCGACAATCTTGTGATCGGCACCCGCACGGTTACCGTCGACCGCCCCTTGAGCGGCCACGCCCTTGTCGCCGTCGACAACCGGCAGGGCGGCTATCTGGCCGCCGACCACCTGCTCTCGCTCGGACATCGCCGGATCGGCTACATCAGCGGACCAGGCACGACCGAGGTGTCATCGGAACGTCGCGACGGGTTTCTTCGTCGGCTCGATGCCTTCAGGGAAACCCACGGCGGCGAATACATCGCACCGCAGATCGTCGAGGGCCACTTCGATTACCGGTCGGGCGAAGAGCTTGGCAAGCAGCTCCTGATGCAACCCGCCGCCACCCGACCGACGGCGATTGCCACCTCCAGCGACCAGCAGGCGATCGGCCTTTTGCGCGCCGCAGGCGACATGGGCGTGCGGGTGCCGAACGACCTGTCGATCGTCGGCTTCGACGACATTCCGCTTGCCTCGCTGGTGCAGCCACGCCTGACGACCATTCGCCAGCCGATCGACGAGATGGCCCGCCTGGCGCTCGAAGGCGTGCTTGGCAGCCACGCACTCGAAGAAGAATACAAGCTGCAGCCGGTGCTAATGCGGCGCGGATCCTGCACTTCACCATCGGCGCCCTGACTTCAAGCGCGCCGATGGGGAGCGAGCCGGAAAGACACGTTAAAACCCGAGCACAACAGCCCCGCCTGTGAGGCCGGCTCCTGCCGCCGTCAACAGCAGTTTCTCGCCGGCAGCGATCGGCTTTTCCCGATGCGCGAGCGACAGCGACAACGGGATCGTTGCCGCGGACGAATTGCCATAGTCAGCAATCGTGCGCACCGTTCGTGCCGGCTCGATGTCGAGACGATCGGACACCGCGTCGAAAATCCGGGCATTGGCCTGGTGCGGCACGAAACGACTGATGTCCGAGGCCGTGCAGCCGGCCGCGTCCATTGCGCCGACGGCGCCTGCGACCATCATCTCCACCGCCTGCGCGAACATCTCGCGCCCGTCCCGCATGGTCATCAGAGAATCCGCAGCCGGCATGCCCGGCGAAAACGGCTTGCTGCTTCCGCCTGCCGCAATCGAGATCAGATCGTAGCGGCTGCCGTCGGCCTGGAGATCGACGCCGAG
Organism: Ensifer sp.; assembly: GCF_035999185.1. Classification (GTDB taxonomy): domain Bacteria; phylum Pseudomonadota; class Alphaproteobacteria; order Rhizobiales; family Rhizobiaceae; genus Ensifer. The sequence continues at coordinate 82,908 of NZ_DASYHB010000115.1, forward strand.
GACGCCCGTTTCAGGATCGTCGGAAGGCGCAATGACGACGGCGCCGGCGGCATCGGCAAAAAGCACGGCGCTTGCCCGCTCCGCCGGATTGATGCGCCGGCTCAAGATATTGGCGGCGACCACAAGCACCGGCCTGCCCTGCACGCGGACGAAACCATCGGCAAGCGCCAGCGCGTAGAGAAACCCCGAACAGGCGCCGGCAAGATCGACCGCACCCGAACGGGGAAGCCCCAGGCGATGGGCCAGAAGGGGTGCGGACGGTGGCAGCAGATGATCGGGCGTCGAGGTTGCAAGCAGCGTCAAGGCGACATCGCTGCGCGGTACACCGGCATCATCGAGCGCTGCGGCCGCGGCACGCGCCGCAAGTCCGCTCAACGTCTCGCCATCCTCGACCCACCGACGCTCGCGAATGCCGGTGCGCCGCTCGATCCAGCCGGGCTCCAGGCCGAGCGTCGTCTCGATCTCTGCATTGGCGACGCGACGAGCGGGCACCGCATGGCCGAAGCCCACCAGGCGTGACGATCGCGCTCCCCTCACAACTGCCCCGCCGCAAACAGAGATGCCGCCTCGTCGATGGCGTCGTAGGCCCGCTCCAGGTCCGCTTCCGAGGCGCAATAGGGGGGCATCAGGTAGATGACATTGCCCAGTGGACGGATCAGCAATTGGCGCTTTCGAAAAAAAGCGCGAAGCCTTGGACCGACCTCTGAGAGGTAGCCGCCTGCTGGAACCCTGAGATCGAGCGCGGTGACCGTCCCGGCATGACGGACGCCGCTGAACCGGGGATCTCCGCAAAAACGCGCCAGATGCCGCGCTTGCCTTCCGACAAGCGTTTCGATGCGTTCCTGCACCGGCTCCTCGTTCCAGACGGCGAGATTGGCGAGCGCCGCGGCGCAGGCGATCGGATTGGCCGTATAGGAGCTGGAATGAAAGAACGTCTTGCGCCGATCCGCCGACAGATGCGCTTCGAAGATCGCGGGCGTGCAGAGTGTCGCAGCCAGTGGCAGGGCGCCGCCGGTCAGGCCCTTCGATGTGCAGAGAATGTCCGGTGAAATGCCTGCCTGTTCGCAGGCAAACAGGCTTCCCGTGCGCCCCCAGCCGGTCATGACCTCGTCGGCGATCAACAGCGTTTCGTGCCGTTCGGCAATCCGTTTCAATGCCGCAAGAACCGAAGCCGGATAGGTCTTCATGCCGCCGGCACCGAGCAAGAGCGGCTCGATCAGCAACGCCGCAACCTCGCCGGTGTCGCAGGCGGCCTCGAAAGCGTCGAGCGTTACCTGCTCGCGACCGGGCTCCGGGAACGGCAGGCGATCGACCGAAAAGAGCAGCGGCGCGTAGGCGGCGTTGAAGACGCCTCTTTCGCCCGTCGACATCGTGCCGATCGTGTCGCCGTGATAGCCGTGCTCCATGACGCAGATGCGGCGGCGCGGGCGGTTGGCGTTGTGGAAGAAACCGAGCGCCATCTTCAGCGCGACTTCGACCGCAGTCGAGCCGCTGTCGGAGTAAAAGACGTGGGCCAGTCCGGCAGGCGCAATCTCGAGCAGCCCCTTGGCAAGCTCTTCCGCAGGCGCGTGGGTGTATTCGGCGAAAATGACCTGGTCGTAGCTCTCCGTGGCCGAGCGGATCGCCTCCATGATCACAGGATGGCGGTGGCCATGGGTGATCACCCACCAGGACGAAATCGCATCGAGGATGCGCTCCCCGTCCTCCTCGATGAGATGGGCACCCTCGGTGCTGGCGATGCGGCGCATTGCGGGCTCCAACGCGTGCTGGGTGAAGGGATACCAGACGGCCGAGTTGTTCATGCCGGGACCTCCTGAAATTCGGCAATGTCGAAGTTTTCGCGGAAAGCCTGCCGCAAACGATCCGGCGTCAGCGGTCCGATCCGCGGCAGCCGCCCAAGCCGGCGAACCCTTCCCAACTGGGGAATGATCGTCTCGGTGTCCGCCTGTTCGTCGCCGATGAAGACGACGCCGAGGATGGGGATGGCGCGCGAACGCAGCGCCTCGAGCGACAGCAGCGTGTGATTGATCGTCCCAAGTCCGCTTCGGGCGCAAAGGACCACCGGCAATTGCCAGCGGGCGAAGACGTCAGCAAAGACCGTACGCTCGGTGAGCGGCACAAGAAGACCGCCGGCCCCCTCGATCACGAGCGGATGGTCGACAGAGGGTGGTGATAGATCGTCAGGCCGGATTGCGACGCCATCGCGCCGCGCCGACAGATGCGGTGAGACGGGCGTGTTCAACCGGTAAGCTTCCGGCAAGATGCGCGCGGGCGGGATTCGGCCGAGGCGCGCTACCGTCTCGGTGTCGGTTTCCTCGTCGAGCCCCGATTGCACCGGCTTCCAGTAACAGGCGCCAAGGGCATCGGTGAGGGCTGCCGAGAAGATCGTCTTGCCGATGCCGGTGTCGGTGCCGGTGACCACAAAACGCCGTCTCATGATCGTTCCTCCATCATCGCGTTTTTCAGCCGTCGCAGCATGTCTGCGATCTGCACCTCATCGACGTTGAGCGTGATCGCGACCCTCAGGCGCGCGGTGCCTTCAGGAACGGTCGGAGGCCGGATCGCCCGCAGATCAAAACCCTCCGCCCGCAGGCGCGCAGCGATCCTGACGGCCCTTCCATTGTCTCCGATCAGGATCGGAAGGATCTGCGAGCCGCTGCCTTCAACACCGAGCATTTCGGCAAGCATCCGGTTGGCATAGGTGCAAAGACGGTCGAACCTGGCCCGCCGCTGGGGTTCGTCGGCGACCATCACCAGGGCCTCCCGAACGGCGGCTGCGATGAGTGGCGATGGCGCTGTCGAATAGATGAAACTGCGGGCGCGGTTGACGAGGTAATCGCACAGAACCGTGCTGGCGCTCACAAAGGCGCCGGAGGCGCCGAGCGCCTTGCCGCAGGTGTGGAGCACCACGACATTGTCGCGGCCCTCGAGCTCCACCGCCAGTCCGCGGCCCTCGGGCCCGGCCACACCCGTCGCATGCGCCTCGTCGACCACCAGAAACCCCTCGTGCCGGTCGGCAAGCGCTGCAAGCTCTCGAAGCGGCGCCCGGTCGCCGTCCATCGAATAGAGGCTTTCAACGGCAATCCACGGGCGCCCGGTTCCGCCGGCATCGCGCCACGTCTTGATCGCGTCCGCAAAGGCGTCCACGTCGTTGTGCCTTGCGGCGCGCGCGCTGGCCCTGCCTGCCGCCATGCCCTCATGCGCACTCGCGTGGATCAGTGCGTCACGGACGATCAGATCCTCGCGCTGCGGCAAGGTCGAAAACAGCGCGGCATTGGCGGCGTAACCGCTGCCGAAGAAGAGCGCCCGCTCCGCGCCGAAGAACGCCGCCGCCTCCGCCTCCAGCGCCTCGTGCTCCGGATGGTTGCCGCGCAGCAGCCGCGAGCCGCCGGAGCCGACCGGCACGCCGCGCTCGATTGCCGCTGTGATCGCCGTTTTCAGGCGCGGCGAGCCGGCAAGCGCCAGATAGTCGTTGGAGGTGAAATCGATACCGCCGGCCGAGACGAGGGCACGGCTGCGCCCTTTCCGCTCAAGGCCGCGAAGCGTCTTCTCGTAGCACTCGAGAAGGCCCGCCATCACTCCGCCGCATCCCGCGCCGCGTCGTGTCCGTCAGCAACAGCCATCGGCCTCAGGCCAAGACGACGAAAGAGCGCGGCGTCGTGATCCTCGCCGGGATTGTCGGCGGTTAGAAGCGTTTCGCCGACGAAGATCGAATTGGCGCCGGCAAAGAAACAGAGCGCCTGCATCTCGTCGCTCATGTCAGTGCGACCGGCCGAAAGACGGACATGAGACCGGGGCATCATGATGCGCGCAAGCGCGATGGTGCGCACGAAATCGATCGGATCGACCGGCGCCGCATCGGCGAGCTTGGAACCAGGGATCGGGATCAGCATGTTGATCGGAACGCTTTCGGGCGGCGTCGGCAGATTGGCGAGCGTCACCAGCATCGAGATCCGATCGTCGTCGCTCTCCCCCATGCCGAGGATACCGCCGGCACAGACCTTGATGCCGGCATCGCGGACGTTCGCCAAGGTCTCCAGCCGATCGGCAAAGCTGCGGGTGGTGATGATCTCGCCGTAAAAGCGCTCCGACGTATCGACATTGTGGTTGTAGTAATCGAGCCCGGCGTCGGCCAGTCGCGCGGATTGCCCGGGCGACAGCATGCCGAGCGTCATACAGGTTTCCATGCCCAGCGCCCGCACGCCCTTAACCATGGCGACGATCGCCTCCATGTCGCGTTCCTTGGGGCTGCGCCAGGCAGCACCCATGCAGTAGCGTGTCGCACCGCCTTCCTTGGCTTTCCGCGCTTCAGCCAGAACCCGTTCGACCTCCATCAGTTTCGAAGCCTTCAGCCCGGTCGGATAGTGCGCCGACTGGCTGCAATAACCGCAATCTTCGGCGCAGCCGCCGGTCTTGATCGAGAGCAGACGGCTCATCTGTATGGCGTTGGGGTCGAAGTGATCGCGATGGACGGACTGGGCCCTGAACAGGAGGTCGTTGAACGGCAGATTATAGATTTTTTTCGCATCCGCCTGATTCCAGCGGACTTTGGTGGGGTCAACGTCAGTCGTCTCAGCGTCCGTCGATCGTGTTGCGTCCAACATTTCGGCACATCCTCTGGTCCATCGCGATGGCGATATAGATAGAATCCAATATTATCTATAATTTCTCGCAAGACGCGAAGAGACAAGCACTCAAAAGGTGTCGACGGCGACAAATACACATCTCAGATTGTATATTTATCCATAGAGCTCCGCGCATCACACAAACAAGGGACAGTGCTTGGCTGGAAGAACGAAGCGAAACCAGCCCCCGTCCCCAATTGCTACGGCCCACAAACATGGCCAAAAATGCGTCAAACACGCCCGTTTATCGGATATTTCCGGGGTCAAAGACACTGTTCCGGCAAAAGACCGACGGGACCATCGCCGCGACCTGATCGCCCCGATGGTTTTATAGATAATTTTTCCCCGACGTTTCTGCGTGTACGCAAGGGCGAAGAATACGGGCCTTGACAAGAGCCGATCCGGACGCTCAGTTTGAAGCATTCACCAGGGGTGTCCCGACAAGGGGCTGAGATTCTGCTAGGCGTTCGCGCGGCGCAGTGACCCGTTGAACCTGATCCAGTTCATACTGGCGTAGGGACGGTGCAGACATCGCTGCCGCTATCATCGCATCTCGTGCGAGCCCGGATCGGCAAGGCGTTCTTCCCTCCCTTCCAGCGTGAGCTGGGTCTCCAACCTTGGAGCCTCGGCATGCCTATCGCGACCCCGCCACCCCCAGGCCGACACCCCGTGCGCCACATGCGGACGCGTTGACGATGCACGTTCTCGTCAAAGGCGCCGGCGTCGCAGGACTGACACTGGCGCATGAGTTGGGCACCCGCGGCATCGACGTGACAATTGCCGAGCGAGGCACGGATTTCAGGGGCACTGCCTCCTGGTTTGCGGGCGGCATGCTCGCGCCCTGGTGCGAGCGCGAGAGCGCGGAAGAGACGGTGCTGACACGCGGCATCGGCGCCATAGACTGGTGGGACCGTGCGCTTCCGGGCGCAGTCTCGCGCAACGGCACGCTGGTCATCGCCCCGGCGAGAGACGTGGGCGAACTCAAGCGCTTTGCAGCCCGCACCACAGGCTACGAATGGCTCGACACCGAGGAGATCGCGCGGCTGGAGCCGGCGCTCGCCGGACGCTTCCAGCAGGCGCTGTTCTTTCCGGGTGAAGCCCATCTCGACCCGCGTCGGGCTCTTGCATCGCTGCGCCAAAAGCTCGTCAAACGTGGCGTCGGCTTCGTTGACGCGGCTGGTGTGGACGATGACGCTTTTGACCTGATCGCCGACTGTACCGGCGCGTCCAGCATTGGCAGTGTCAGCGGCCTGCGGGGCGTCAGGGGCGAAATGCTATACCTTCAGACCGACGACGTGGCGCTGTCGCGACCGGTGCGGTTCATCCACCCGCGCATTCCGCTCTACATCGTGCCGCGCGGTAACGGTCTTTTCATGTGCGGCGCCACCATGATCGAGACGGACGATGGCGGCCCGATCACGGCCCGCTCGCTGATGGAACTCTTGAACGCCGCCTATGCCCTGCATCCCTCGTTCGGCGAGGCGCGCCTCGTCGAGACCGGCACCGGTATCCGCCCCGCCTTTGTCGACAACCTGCCGCGCGCCGTGCGCGCCGGAAACACGATCACGGTCAACGGGCTCTATCGCCACGGCTTCCTGCTTTCGCCAGCGTTGGCGCAGGAGGCCGTCAACCTTGTGCAAGGCTCGGACCTGAAGGGAGATGCCGCATGCAACTGACCGTCAACGGCGAGGATCATGATCTCGTCGTCACCACCCTCGCCGATCTCCTGGCCAAGCTCGACTTCGAAGGGGACTGGCTCGCCACCGCCGTCAACGGCGAGTTGGTGCACCGCGCAGACCGGACGGCGCATATCCTCACCGATCGCGATCGGATCGAAATTCTCTCGCCGATGAAAGGAGGCTGAGACATGCTGACGCTTTATGGACAGGAGCTGCGCTCACGCCTGCTGCTGGGCACCGCCCGCTACCCCTCGCCCGCTGTGCTCGAAGACGCCGTTCGATCATCGGCGACGGAAATCGTCACCGTTTCGCTGCGGCGCGAAACCGCCGGCGGGCGCCAGGGCGGCGCCTTCTTCGAACTGATCCGCGCCCTCGGCGTGCACGTCCTGCCAAACACGGCCGGCTGTCATTCGGTGTCGGAGGCGGTCCTGACGGCCAAGATGGCGCGCGAAGTCTTCGCCACCAACTGGATCAAGCTCGAAGTCATCGGTCATCACGACACGTTGCAGCCCGATGTTTTCGGGCTCGTCGAAGCGGCCCGCATCCTGAGCGCGGAAGGTTTCGACGTCTTTCCCTACACGACCGACGATCTGGTCGTTGCCGAGCGGCTGGTTGAAGCGGGCTGCAAGGTGCTGATGCCCTGGTGCGCGCCAATCGGCAGCGCCATGGGCCCACAGAACCTCCCGGCGCTGCGAACGATGCGGGCGCAGTTCCCCGACATACCGCTGATCGTCGATGCCGGCATCGGGCGTCCCTCGCACGCGACGACGGTGATGGAACTCGGCTTCGACGCGGTTCTGCTGAATACCGCCGTCGCTGGAGCAATTAAGCCTGCCCTGATGGCCTCGGCCTTCGCCCGCGCCGTCGAGGCGGGCCGCGAGGCGTTCGAGGCCGGCATGCTCGAACCGCGCGATTTCGCCGTTCCCTCCACCCCCGTCATCGGAAAGGCGGTGTTCGCGTGAAACTCGACCCCTTCTACCTCATCGTCGACAGCGCAGAATGGATCGAGCGGCTGGTGCCGCTCGGCGTCAAGCTTGTCCAGCTTCGCATCAAGGACCGACCGGAAGCGGGGCTGCGCCGCGAAATCCGCACGGCAAAGGCGGTTTGCGAGCGGCACGGCTGCCAACTCATCGTCAACGACTATTGGCGCCTCGCGATCGACGAGGGCTGCGATTTCGTTCATCTCGGCCAGGAAGATCTCGCGGACGCAAGCCTCGACGCGATCCGCGCCGCCGGACTGAAACTCGGCCTCAGCACCCATGACGAGACCGAGCTGGAGACGGCCCTTGCCGCCAAGCCCGACTACGTTGCGCTCGGCCCCATCTACCCGACGATCCTGAAGCAGATGAAATGGGATGCGCAGGGGTTGCCCCGCCTTTCGGCCTGGCGCGAACGCGTCGCACCGCTGCCGCTGGTTGCGATCGGCGGGCTCAATATCGAGCGGATCGACGGCGTGTTCGAGCACGGCGCCGATAGCGCCGCCGTCGTGACCGACATCACGTTGAACGCTGATCCGGAAGGCCGGACGCGGCAGTGGATCGCGAAGACGGCGCGCTGGCGGTAACAGCCCTGGCGCGCGCCATCAGGCGATCGTCAGCCGAGACAGCCAGGTGGTATCCAGATTGCGCTTGCGGCAATAGGCCGTCAGCCGGTCGCGGGTCTTGCCCGGCCGGTCGAGACCGAGGAAACGGGAGGCGTTGCGCCAGAGGATATTCTGCTGCTGCTCCTCGCCGACCTTGGCGAGCCTCAATTCCTCGACGATCCTCGGGACATAGGCGTTGTAATCCTTCTCAAGCGCCATCATCGACCAGTCGGTACCGAACATCAGATGACGGGCCTCCTTGTCGTATGTTTGCAACCATTGATCCAGCAGGGCTCGGATTTTTTCATGAAGTTCGGCGTCGGGGTCGCTGACCAGTTCGCTCAGATAGCTCAGATCCGCAAAGAGGTTCGGACGGCGCTCGTGATCGATCGTCATCCCGATGATGTCTTCCCAGGTTGGCGGCCCGGAAAACTTGTCTTCGGCACAGGACACCATCACGCCGGTCGGCGCACCGGGACGTAGAACTTCATCGAAGGCGCCGAAATGCGCCAGATTGATCCGCAGGGCGTTGTACTGGTTGGTATCGAGCAGCTTCTTCCAGTAGGCCGGGCTTGCCAGATTGCCGAAACCGCAGCCCGCGCCGATGCTGTTTTCCGCATGCGCCATGATCGGCACCTCGTTGTCGCGGCACCAGACGTAAAGTCGCTTCAGCGCCGCATCGAAGGCCGGATCGGCATTGCCCCAAGCCTTGAAGCCCATCGGCGGGTAGATTTTCACGCCGATGAAGCCCTTCTCCATGATGGCGTATTTGACGTTTGCAAGCGACGAGCCCGGGCTCTGCACCTCCCGATGCGGATCGAAGCCGACAAAGCTGTGCATGTGAAAGCCGTGCTGCCTGATCACGATCTGCTGGATCTCGTCCATGACGTCGACCTGATCGCGTTGTGGCGACGCTCTGCCACCAATCGACTTCTCGAAGTCGAGGATGCTCGGCGTGATCAGCGAGAACTGGCATCTGGACGCAAAAATCCGGGCATAGGTTTCTGCCAGGTCTTCGCGATAGTCCTGCATCAACCGCACGAAGGAGAGGTAGGTGCCGATCTTTTCATCGGACTTGGCGGCAGCCGCCAGGGCATCGATGTCCTCTTCGGCCAGATCGACCGAACCCCGCTGAAGCGTCTGCGGTAAAACGGGCTTGCCTGTGAGGTGCCTGAGCAGTCCGTCATGGTCAGGCGCATCGCCTCCGCGACGCGCCGCCAAGGTGGAGCGCTGCTCGCGCGCACGCTCGACCAATTGCTTGATCGCCGTGCGCAGTTGCTCTTCCTTGCGCCGATCCAGCTCCTGGTCGGATGGCCGCCGCACCTGCTTCCGGAGAATCCTGATTTCATCCCTGGCTTTCGGCGCGACGTCGCCAAGCGCGGTGATGAGAAAGACCACCAGGGCATTTTCCAGGCCCTTGGCCTCGATCGGGTCCGAGGAGAGCCTGGCATCAAGCCTTTTCTCGCGCAACGCCACATAGCGGACAAGGCCTTCGACCGGCACATCGGCTGCGTTGAAGAAATGGCAATGGACATCGATGACCGGGTGGGGAAGCGTACAGGCGGCAGCCGGAGGCCAGTTGCCCCGACATCCTGAGAGCATGTTCGCCGCAACACCTGCCGAGACAAGCCGCAAGACATCGCGTCGTGTCACGGCGGCAACCGGACCAGCCCAGTCGACCCCCATCGTCCCCTCCTGTCGCGAGACCCCCTCGAACAATCGGGAAAACATTACTCCGCCCGACGGCCCTATGGAATAGGTATTTACTTGCTGTTACTCTCTCCAGGCAGTGCAACTTTCACCTAAGTGATGGAACCAACAAGTATGACCCTGCGCGTTACCTGCCACCCTCAGCTATAGCGCCCCTGCGCGTACCGTGGTTCGGCAACGAGCGCGCGATTGCCCCGGCGCAATCCAACCGCGCTTCAGGCGATCACGATTTCGGAAAGCCAATCCGTGCCAAGCTCATGCGTCTTGCAGTAGGCGGCGATCCGCTCGCGCGTTGGCCCGGGACGATCCAGACCGAGGAAGCGGGAGGCATTGCGCCAGAAGATGTTCTGCCGGAGCTCCTCGCCCACCCCGGCTCGTGCGAGCCCGTCGACCATTCGCGCAACGTAGTTGTTGTAGTTCCTTTCCCGCGACATCATCGACCAATCCGTCCCGAACATCAGGTGACGGGCTGTTGGGTCATAGGCGTTGAGCCAGGCATTCAGGCGCTTGCGGATATCATAGTGCAAACCTGCACTTGTGGTGCTGACCAGTTCGCTCAGATAGCTGAGGTCGGCATATAGGTTTGCTCGATGATCGTCACGGATCGTCTTTCCGATGATCTTCTCCCAACTCGGGGGGCCGGAGAATTTGTCCCTTTCGCAGTTAACCAGAATACCGGTCGGCTCCCCCTTGCGCCGGCTTTCGTCGAAGCCGCCAAAATGCGCCAGATTGATCCTCAAATCTCTATAGTGGCGATCATTGAGCAGTTTGCGCCAATGCACGGGACTTGCGAAGTTGCCGAATCCGCAATGCGCGCCAAGGCTGTTTTCCGTATGCGCCATGATCGGCACGTCGTGCTTGCAGCACCAGTTGTAAAGCTTCTTCAGTGCGGCTTCGATCGGCTTGGCATTGCCTGTCGCCTGAAACCCCATCGGCGGGTAGAGTTTGACCCCGATGAACCCCTTGCACATGATCGCGTATTCGACATTCTCCAGCGAGGAGCCTGGATCACACACCTCCCGCTTCGGATCGAAACCGACGAAGCTGTGCATGCGGATGCCCCGCTCCCTGGCCACGATCCGTTGTATCTCGTCCATGACGTCGATCTGGTCGCACTGCGGCGAAGCCTTTCCGGGAATCGACTTCTCAAAGTCGAGAATGCTCGGCGTGATGACAGACAGCGAGCACCTGGATGCGTAGATCCGCAGGTAGTTCTCGGCCAGGTCCATCCGGTAGTCCTGCATCAGCTGCACGAACCTGATGTAAACGCCAAAGATGTCGTGGGTCTTGGCGGCCTTGACGATCGCGTCGATATCAGTTGGGCTGACACCGCCAATGCCATCCAGAAACGAGCGCGGCAAGTTGGCGCGGTCCGCGAGCTGATCCAACAAAGCGTCGTAGGCGGGCTCTTCGCCGAAGAAGCCCTGCACGAATTCGCTCGTCGACCGTTCCTTTTTCGCAAGCGCAATGAGCGCCTCGACAGCTCTGTACAGTTGCTTGTCCTTGCGTCTCTGGAGTTCTGCCTCGGAGAGAGGGCGCGCGCGCTTCTGGAGAACGGCAAGCTCGTCCTTCGCTTCCGGCGCGACATCTGCGAGCGCAACGACAAGAACGACGGCCAAGGCGTTCACGACCGGCGTCGGTATCTTACCGGGCGTTCCTTCCCGCAGCGCCAGGTAGCGCACGAGCCCCTCGACCGGCACGTCCGCCGCATTGAAGAAATGGCAATGAACATCGATGACAGGATAGTCCAGGTCGCATTCGCCGGGCGGGGGCCAGTCATGTCGACATCCGGAGAGCACGTTCGCCGCAACACCTGCCGAGACAAGTCGCAAGACATCGCGTCGTGTCACGGCGGCAACCGGACCAGCCCAGTCGACCCCCATCGTCCCCTCCTGTTGCGAGACCCCCTCGAACAATCGGGCAAACATTACTCCGTCCATCGGACCTATGGAATAGGTATTTACTTGCCGTTACTGACACATCGTAGATCAACTCGACCTGCCTTTTAGTTGGGAGAGAGGCATGTTACTCTGAAATCTTGGGGAGATTTTTGCGTGGTTGGTGGCGCCGGCAAATATGAATTCCAACGTTACCTGTCGGGAGCCCTTGTGCAATGGTCCTCCCCGACAGCAACGGAATCGTCTGGCCCGGCGCGGGAAGATTTCCTCGGCTCGCTGCTTTTTGCCGACATATCTGGGTTCACCCGCCTGACCGCCAAATGGTCCGAGAGCGACCGCGCGGCCGGCGCCGAACGTGTCAGCCTGCTTCTGAACGGCTTCATGGGCGCGCTCATCAGGCACGTGGAAGGCCATGGCGGCACGGTCTTGAGCTTCGCGGGCGACAGTTTGCTTGCCGGCTGGCAGGCGTCGTCCCCGGATGAACTCGAACAGACTGCCTGGCGAAGCTGCTACTGCGCGGGCCGGATCCGCGAAGAGATCAAGGCGCCAGGCGGTCCTGAAGACGCGCTGCAATTGCGCATCGCCGTCGGTGCTGGCGCCATCACCCTGCTGCACCTCGTCCCCCGCATCGATCAGCGCTGGCTGATCGTCGGCGGCGATTGCCTGGCCCAGGCCGACCATTGCGGCCAGCTGAGCGATGCCGGCGAAATACTGGTATCCGACGCGGTGTGGCAGCTGATTGGCAAGCACGCCAGGGGCGGCCCAAGCCGCGACGGGACCACGCGCCTCGAAGAAATCAGCCCCCTTGGAACCGCAAGCCTGCCACGCCCAGCGCGTGCGAGCACCGCCCACGAGCAGCTCGAAGCCTATCTGCCGCTTTCCCTTCGCAGCCGCCTTCTGTCGCCGCTTTCGGAGTGGCTCGCGGATCTTAGGACCGTGACGGCACTGTTCGTGCACGTGACCGGCAAGGACCTCGATGCGGATCTCGACCGGTTGAACAGACTGGTCAGCCGGTCGATCGCCGTGGTCGGCCGCACCGGCGGGGAAATCCTTCACACGGCCCTGCATGGCGATGGGCTGGAGGTCTTCGCGGTCTTCGGGCTGCCGGGCGAAAAACACGCCGGCAATGCCCGACGCGCGATCCTTGCAGCGCTTCGGCTGTCGCGCGAGCTCGCGCAGCCGGATCTGGGTCTGTCGGCCGGCATTTCCACCGGCGAGAGCTTCTGCGGCGCGCTCGGGGCAAGCCATCGCGCAGACTACACGGTCGTCGGCGCTGCCGTGAACATGGCCGCTCGGCTGGCAAGCGTTGCCGCTGGCCGCATCCTCGTCGACCAGGCGACGGAAAAGGAGGCCGTCGGCCAGATTGCCTTTGCCGGGCCATGGTCCCTTGCCATACCCGGGGTGCGCGGCGGCGTGACGGCCTTCGCACCGATCGAGGAGACGGTGCCGGCAATCGATGGCGGAACCCCGATCCTGCTCAACAGGGCAGCCGAGCTTGCGGCACTTTCCGCCTACCTGGAGCGCGCGGGCAAGGCGCAGTCCGGCGTGATGATCGTGAAGGGTGATTCCGGCGTCGGAAAATCGGCGTTGCTGCGCACCTTCGTCGAACGTTGCCGCGATCGCGGAAGCCGCGTTCTTGTCGGCAATGCCGACGATATCGAAAGCGACGTGCCCTATTTTGCCTGGCGCGGCGTGATCCGTGACCTGCTGGGCATCGGTGACCTGCGTGGCGTGGAAGCCGCGGATCAGGTGGGGCGTTTCTTCGTCCAAAGGCCGGAACTCGCGCATCTCGCGCCCTTGCTGAACGATGCCATCAACCTCGCTTTGACCGACACGGTGGAGACCCGCGCCATGTCGGGCGACGGCCGCTCCCACCGACTGCGCGAACTCTTGAGCGAGCTCATGAGCAGCAGCCTGGCCCCGGCACAGGGGCTGATCGTTCTGGAGGATGTGCACTGGCTCGACGAGGCCTCCGGCCAACTTCTGGGACGCGTGGTTTCAGGAGCCGCACCGGTGCCGGTTGTGGTATCGACCCGGACGACGAGAACGCAGGAAGACGTGTCGCGTTGGACCGGTCAGCATCATAACGGCGCTGAGACACTCGATCTGATGCCGCTTGATTTCGAGGGCACGATCGCGCTCGTTCGCGCCTCTATCGGCAGCAATTCGCCGGCAGACGGCATAGGCGAAGCGGTCTATGCCCAGTCGGCGGGAAACCCGCTGCTGATCTGCGAGATCTGTCGGATGATCGACGAACGCCGGTTGCCGAAGGCTGCAGAGGCGCCCATCTCGCTGGCAGAAACCGGTTCGAACGACGCGACGCTGCTCAACACCGCCAAGGCCACCGTCACGGCCCGGACCGATCAGCTTCCGGCGGAACTGCAAGTGCTCCTGAAAATCGCGAGCGCCATGGGTGCGGCTTTCTCGGTGGCCGAATTGAGCGCGCTGGCGCCGATCCGGAAAACGGCGCTCGATATCGAAGGAAGCCTCGCTCGATTGCAGGCGGCACATTTGATCAAGCCCGTGGACGATCGCCCGGGCCGTTTCATGTTCAGCCACGCCGTCATCCGCCGCGCCATCTACGACAGCATGCTGACCGAACAGCGCCGCGAAGCCCATCGCGCCATCGCCCTGGCGATGGAGGAGCGTGGACAACTCGACGATGCCGAAAACCTGCCGCGCATCCTCAGCCACTGGGAGCGCGCCGGCGAGGCCGCTCTGGCGTTCAACTATCTGGATCGCGTCGCCGAACTGCGTCTGCGCCAATTCGACAATGCCGCGGTCGTCGACCTGATCACGCGCTTCTTCAAGACGGCGCACGAACTTGCGATCACGATCGCTGCCCAAAGACGGGCGGCCGCCTGCTTCCTGCTCGGCGAAGCCAGCCTCAATCTCGGTCGCGCCGAAGCCGCACGGCACGCCTACGAGGAAGGACTGCGGCTGTCCGGCATGCCGCTTCCGCGCAGTTCAGCCGGCCTTGCGCTTCACCTCGTGCTCGACCTCGCCGAACAGGTGTGGCGTCGTGCGACGCATCGGGACCCGGACTGGATCCTGAAGCGCGAAATCTCGCGGTCGCCCTCAGACCCGTTCCTGCTTGTGGCACGAGCGCACGAGGATCTGACGCGGATCTACTATTTCACCAGCGAGAAACTGCGGCTGATCCATGCGACGCTCAGGGCGACGAACCTTGCCGAGAGAAACCGCTTCGTGTCGCCCACGACAGCGACTAATTACGCGAGCCTTGGGGCAATATGCGGCGTGATCCCGCTGCACAGCCAGGCCGAACATTACAGCCGGCTGGCCGCTGCACTCTCGGAACGCGTGGATCAATTGGGAACGCGCGTCCGTGTCGACCTGCTGTCAGGCATGTACCAAATCGGCGTCGGTCACTGGCGCGAAGGCAAGCGCGCCTTCGAGGCTGGCCTCGGCAATGCCGCCACCGTCGGCGATCTGAGGCGGTGGTGCGAAGTCGCCGTCGGCCTCGAGACCATTTCCGGCCCGTGGCTGCTAACCTCCGCCTTCGAGGGCATAGCGCCGTGGGAGATCCTGGTTCAGCGCATCTGCGAGGAAGGGCGCCGACGCGGCGACACCCAGGTGCTCGGCTGCGGCCTGCTCGGCCGCGTGCGGGGTCATGCAGCACTTGGCCGATGGAATGCGATTGATGGCGACCTCGACGAACTGGAGCGGATCCTTCGCGAAAAGGCGGAAGGGTTGGAACTCGTCCACTGCATCGAAGGTGCCTCGCTGTTAAGTGAAGCCGCACGGCGCAAGGGCAACGCGAGCGAGGCGACGGCTTGGCTCGAGAGCGCGCTTTCCTGGTGCCGAACGCTGAACCCGGCGATGAAGACCCGCACGCTGCCGGCGCTCGCCCGCCTGTTCGACGTCGCCAGCGACCCTGCTGGCGGCGACCTGGCAGCGGCACAATTGGTTCTCGGAAAGCTCGAGCGTTTCGCGCGGGTGTACCCGATCGGCCGCCCGGCGGCAGCGCTCGGCGAGGCGACGCTCAATCTCAGACGTGGTCAAAAGCGGCGCGCCGAACGCGGCGCGCAATACGCCTTTGCAGAGGCGATCCGACTGGAAATGCCGGCGGTCGCGCTCGCGTCGCTCAACCACGCGGCAGGACCGAAGGATGCGGCGTCGCGACAGGCGTTTGAGACGATGTTTTCCTTGCGCCGGGCCGCCTGGAGCGAGGTCCTTCCGTTTGATCAGGTTGATCTTCAGCAGCATGTCCCAATGGCCCGGTCTCAGGGAGGTCGCGCATGAACCGCACCAGCCCGCCCCGCATCCTCATCGTGCTTGCCCACTTTGACGAAACCCGCAACCCCAGGGGCCGTCCCGACTTCATGCCGCAGGGAACCGGCCACCTGTTCCTGGCGGGCGCCTTTGCAAGGGACCGCGTGAACCTTCGCTGCTACAGCGAATTCCACGACGGGCCGCTCGTCGACGAAGCCGCCTTTGCGGAGCTGGACATGCTGGTTCTGACCGGCGTAACCGCCGCCTTTGACCGGATGCGGCACCTGACGGCCTATGCCCGCACGAAATCGCCCGGCTGCGTCGTCGTCGCCGGTGGGCCGGTCGTGCGCAATCTGCCGGTATCGAGCGCCGAGACCTTCGACTACGCGTGCGATGGCGATATCGAGGAAATGCAAACCGTCATTGGTGAGGTCTTCGGGGAATGGGCCGTGGCCGAGACGATCCTGCCGCGCTTCGACCTCGCCAATTGGGGCGGTCCGATCAGCTATGTCGAGACGAGCCGCTACTGCAATTTCAAATGCAGCTTCTGCGCGCTCACGGCCGAGAGCCGGCGCTACCACAGCTACGATCTCGGCTATATTGAAGCCCAGTTGCGCAATGTACCGGCCCGGAAATACGTGCTGTTCATCGACAACAATTTTTACGGCAACAGCAAGGACGTCTTTCATGCCAAGCTTGAACTGATCCGGAAGCTTTGGCAGGAGCGTTTGTTCCAGGGCTGGATCGCGCTCGTCACCGGGGATTTCTTCCGCGACCTCGACAATCTCGAAGCGGTGCGGGCGGCCGGCTGTCTCGGCCTCTTCAGCGGCGTCGAAACGCTGAACGAGGCGCAGCTCAAGCGCTACCAGAAAAAGCAGAACCTGGTGGTTCCGCAACTGGAAGCCATTCAGACCTGCCTCAAGGCCGGCGTCGCGTTCCAGTACGGCCTGATGTTCGATCCGGCGTCGCAAACGATGCAGGCGATGCAGGACGAACTCACCTTTATCACCGGCGAAAGCACGATGCCCTTGCCGGCATTCCTGAGCCTGACGATCCCGCTGCTCGGCACGCCGCTGTTTGACGAATGCGCCGCCGAAGGACGCTTCTTGCCCGAAGCCAAGCTGCGCGACATGGACGGCTTCACGCTGATGACTCGTCCTCTCGACGCGCTCGACGACGTCGCGCTGTTTGCGCGCAAGCTGTCGCGGCTCGACGGCAATCGCGGTCGCATCCTGCGTCATTGCCTTGGCTTTTACCGCAACTACCGTCGCTCGCTCTCGGGCCGACAGATGGCGCATTTGCTTGCCAACAGCCTGCGCCTTGCCCTGCCATCGGTCATGCATCGTCATGGTCTGCCGCAGCGCTCGGGAAACGACGATAAGCTCACCTATGTCACGACGACGCAGCCGCTCGGTCCGCTCTACACGCCAGCCTTCCGGGTGGGCGAAGGTTTCCGCTCACATTTCGCGCCGACGATGATTACCGACGCGTCGGGCGCGCTCGACGAAACCATCGCTCGCAATCTCGACGTCCGTGGCAGTCGGCGGCGGAGGGCCGGTCACGGCCTGGAACCCACGCCCGGTTGAGGGCATCCGGAAACTGCGTCAATGTGACGTACCGGCTGCAACCTTGAGTGCGTGAAGTTGGGTTCCGTTGGTAAGATTGGATTCAAACTTTTTGGGTAAGCTTCCGTTAGCTATTTCACACCTGTCGGCCGGCGATCGCCGTCGACCTTGTTTTGCGTACGGGTGCCCATGCGTTTTTCGTCTGCGACCGCGATCCTGCTTGCCGGCCTGATTTCCGGCTGCTCCTCCAGCTCGAGCCTCGATGCCATCGCGCCGCGCCCTTCGCGCGAAACCACCAGTTCCGTTGCGCTGACGGCAGCGCCGGTGCCGGCAGCGAGCGTCGGTCAGGCGGTAGCACAGGCGACGCCGCCGCAAAACATCCAGGACGCCCCGCCGCAGGAAATGCTCGCCTGGGCCGGACCGGTTCCGGAACCCGAGGCCTTCGCACCCGCGGCCAACACGACCACGACAACAACGACGACGCTGGAGGCGCCCGTTCCGGGCGCGCGACCGGTCGCCTTTGTTGCGCCGGAAAATCCGGTGACGCAGGCGATGCCGCGCGGACGCTCGCAGATCTACGGTCATCGCTTCCGCGACGCCAAGCCGATCAATTTTGGCCGCGCCAAAAATCCGCGCAAGATGGCCGTGCACGGTGTCGACGTTTCGCGCTGGCAGGCGGACATCGACTGGGCAAAGCTGCGCACGCAAGGGGCCAACTTCGCGTTCATCAAGGCGACCGACGGCGGCGACCATCTTGACCCGATGTTCAAGAAGAACTGGCGCGCCGCCAAGGCAGCCGGCATGCGCCGTGGCGCCTATCACTTCTTCTACTGGTGCCGCACCGCCGGCGAGCAGGCCGACTGGTTCATCCGCAACGTTCCGCGCGAGCCCGGCGCACTGCCGCCTGTCATCGACGTCGAGTACAACGGCGAATCCAGCTGCAAGCGCCGCCTTTCGCCCGAGCGCGTGCGCGAAAAGATGCAGGTCTTCATGGACAAGCTCGAAGCGCACTATGGCCAGCGCCCGATCATCTATACGGCACCGGACTTCTACAAGGACAACCTGCAGGGCGCGTTCAAGCAGTATCCGTTCTGGCTGCGCGCGGTCGCCCAGCACCCGTCGATCGTCTACCCGAACAGCAAGTGGCTGTTCTGGCAGTATTCGGGCTCGGGCCTGTCGCAAGGCGTTGACGGCAAGATCGACCTCAACGTGTTCCACGGCAGCGAGGAACAATGGCACGACTGGCTGGAAGCGCGCGCGAACTGACCCGGCGCGCTCGTCGCCTTCAAGTCTTCGTCTGCAGAAAGCTTAAGCCCCGGAACGTGAGGTTCCGGGGCTTAATTGCGACCTGACCGGGAGAAAATGTCAGGCCGCCTGGACCTTCTTTGAAACCCGCGCCCATTCCGGGATCCAGTCGCGATGCGCGATGAGCAGATCGTCGACGAGCGACCAGATCTGGTCGAGGTCGAGTTCGGCCGCCGTATGCGGATCCATCATCGCCGCGTGATAGAGATGCTCGCGGTTCTCGGTCATGAGCGCCTGCACCGTCAGCTCCTGCACGTTGATGTTGGTGCGGATCAGCGCGGTGAGCTGTGGCGGCAGGTCGCCGATGAAGGTCGGCTGGATGCCCGAGGCATCGACCAGGCACGGCACTTCCGCCGCGCAGTTCTCGGGCAGCGAGGTGATGCAGCCGTTGTTGCGCAAATTGCCGTAGATCACCGAAGGTTCGCCGGTCCAGACCGAGTTCATGATCGAGGAAGCGTATTCGTGGCTCTCGGCCACTTCGATCTTTTCCGCCTCCTTGAAGGCGGCCGCCTGTCCCTTCCAGCGCTCGATCTGCTCGACGCAGCGCTTCGGATATTCGTCCAGCGGAATGCCGAATTTCTCGATCAGATCGGGACGGCCGTCCTTGATGAAATAGGGCGTGTATTCGGCGAAATGCTCCGAGCTTTCGGTGACGAAATAACCGAGGCGGGTCAGCATCTCGTAGCGCACCTTGTTGGGGCAACGCGGGTTCCAGTGGCTGGGCTTGGGGAATCGTCCCTCGCGGTAGCCGCGCATCAGATCCGGATAGAGATTGCGGAAGCTGCCGTCAGGCTGTTTGTGTTCAAAATTCAGGTAGAAGGCCATGTGGTTGATACCGGCCGCACGGTAGCGGATCTCCGACACCGGGATATCGAGATCGCGCGCCAACTCGAAGGCCGTGCCTTGGACCGAGTGGCAGAGACCGACCTGGCGGATCGTCGGAAACTTTTCGGAAATCGCCCAGGTGTTGATCGCCATCGGGTTGACGTATTGCAACAGGATGGCGTTCGGGCAGACCTGCAGCATGTCCTCGCAGATCTTCCAGAGATGCGGCACGGTGCGAAGCCCGCGCATGATGCCGCCGACGCCGAGTGTGTCGGCGATCGTCTGGCGCAGGCCGTATTTCTTCGGCACCTCGAAATCCGTGACCGTGCAGGGCTCGTAGCCGCCGATCTGGAAGGCGACGACGACGAAGTCGGCGCCTTCCAGCGCTTGTCTCTGGTTGGAATGGGTTTCGATCTTCGCCTTGACGCCGAGCGTGCGCACCAGCTTGCCGGCGACGATCTCGCTTTCGCCGAGGCGCTCGGGGTTGACGTCCATCAGCGCGATGGTCGCTGACGACAGCGACGGCCGCTGCAACACGTCGCCGATGATGTTCTTCATGAAGACGGTGGAGCCGGCGCCGATGAAGGTGATCTTGGGTTGTCTGGTCATGGATTGCCTCTCAGTTCTAACGGTCATGCTGCCACATCGAAGGCGGCTTTCACGAGCCTTTCGGTGTAGGCGGTCTTGGGATTGGAAAGGATTTCGCTCACCGGCCCCTCCTCGACGATCTTGCCGTGCTGCATCACCACCACCCGGTGGCAGAGCGCGCGCACGACCTTGAGGTCATGGGAGATGAAGAGGTAGCTCAGTCCCCGCTCGTCCTGCAGCTTGCGCAACAGCTCAATGATCTGGGCCTGGACGGAGAGATCGAGCGC
Organism: Ensifer sp.; assembly: GCF_035999185.1. GTDB lineage: Bacteria > Pseudomonadota > Alphaproteobacteria > Rhizobiales > Rhizobiaceae > Ensifer. The sequence continues at coordinate 103,205 of NZ_DASYHB010000115.1, forward strand.
CGAAGTCGGCTCGTCGAGCAGGATGAATTCCGGCTCGAGCGCGATGGCACGGGCGATCGCAATGCGCTGGCGCTGGCCGCCGGAGAACTCATGCGGAAAGCGCGACAGGATGTTGCCGGGCATGCCAGCGGCGACAAGTGCGTCGATAACGCGGTCGAGCCGTTCCTTGCGGTTCTCACCGATGCCGTTGACGACTAGGCCCTCCTCGATGATCTGGCCGATCGACATGCGCGGGTTCAGCGAGGCGAACGGGTCTTGGAAGACGATCTGGATGCGCGAGCGCAACGGGCGCATCGCCGTGCGGTCCTTGTCGTGGATCGGGATGCCGTCGAAGAAGATCTCGCCGCCATCGGCGTTGAGCAGGCGGATCAGCGCCTGGCCGAAAGTCGTCTTGCCCGAACCGGACTCGCCGACCAGTCCCAGCGTCTCGTGCTTGCGCAGATTGAGGCTGAGTTTGTCCACCGCAACGAGTTCCGAAAACTCAGACCGGAACAGACCACCCTTCTTCAGCATGAAGGAGACCTTCACATCCCGCCCGTCGAGCATGATCGGCGCATTGTCCGGCAAAGGCTTGGCGGCACCCGACGGTTCCGAGGAGAGCAGCCGTTTCGTATAGGAATGCAGCGGATTGGCGAACAGCGCCGCTGTCGTGTTGTGTTCCTTCACCTCGCCGTATTGCATGACATAGACGTAGTCGGAGAACTGCCGCACCACCGTCAGGTCGTGGGTGATCAGGATCACCGCCATGCCGAGTTCGCGCTGCAGGTCGCGGATCAGGTTGAGGATCTGCGCCTGCACGGTGACGTCGAGCGCCGTCGTGGGCTCGTCGGCGATCAGGACATCCGGGTCGTTGGCAAGCGCCATGGCGATCATCACCCGCTGACGCTGGCCGCCGGAGAGCTGGTGCGGATACTGGTTGATGCGAAGTTCAGGATCCGGGATCTTCACATGGCGCAAGAGTTCCAGCGCCCGCTCGGTCGCAGCGCGTCGGCTCATCCTGCGATGCGCCCGGATCGCCTCGATGATCTGCGTGCCTACCGTATAGACCGGGTTCAGCGAACTCATCGGCTCCTGGAAGATCATTGCCAGCCGGTTGCCGCGCAAGGCTCGCCGTTCGCGCGGCGCAAATTTCAGCACGTCCTTGCCGTCGTACTCGATGCGCGATTGCGGGGCGATGGTCGCGCGCTTGGAGAGCAGCCCCATGACGCTGCGCGCCGTTACCGATTTGCCAGAGCCGGATTCCCCGACGATGGCGATGGTCTCGCCGCGGTAAAGCTGGAACGACACGTCCTTCACCGCCTCCACCGTGCCATGCTCGACCTTGAAGCGAACCGCAACGTTGCGCGCGTCGATGATCGGCCGGCCGGCCCGTTCGGCAAGATCCTTGCGCTCAGACGGGGCGGCTGCGAGGACGTCGAATGTCTCTGTCATGATGCGTCCTTCTCAATAGGGATCGATGGCGTCGCGCAGGCCGTCGCCGAGCGCATTGAAGGCGAAGACGGTGACAAGAACGAAGGCGACCGGCGAGAGGATCCAGGGATAGGACCCGATGACGGAATAGGTGGAGGTGTCCTGCAGCATCAGCCCCCAGGAAATGAGCGGCGGCTTGACCGCAAAGCCGAGGAACCCGAGGAAGGATTCCAGCAGCACCACCTGCGGGATCGACAGAGTGACCGCGACGATCACGTGGCTCATCACGTTTGGCAGGATGTGCTGGAAGATGATGCGCCTGTCGCTGGCGCCGACGGCGATTGCCGCCCGCACATAGTCGATACGGGCGAGCGCCAAGGTCTTGCCGCGCACCTCGCGTGACATCTGCGCCCAGCCGAGCGCCGACATGACGATGATGACGAAGGCGAGGAAGACATTGGTCGGCGCCGTCACCGGGATCAGCGAGGTCAGCGCCAGATAGAGCGGCAGCTGCGGAAAGGCGAGCACCAGTTCGACGAAGCGCTGGGTCCAGACGTCGAAACGGCCGCCGAAATAGCCCGAAGCCATGCCGACCGTCGTGCCGACGACCGTGACGATCGAGACGACGATCAGCGCAATCATCAGCGAGATGCGTGACCCGACGAAAATGCGCGAGAGCACGTCGCGGCCGAACTTGTCGGTTCCAAGCAGATGCACCGGCGAGCCGTCGACCGCACCGAAGAAATGGCGCTCGGCCGGGATCACGCCGAAGAGGCGGTAGGGCGCGCCCTTGACGAAGAAGCCGAGGATCTGCGGGTTGTCGTAATCCGGGCCGATGATCGGCTGGAAGGTGATCGGGTCGAGCTCCGTGCCTTCGGTCAGCGGATAGCTGCGCGGCGAAAAGACGAAGTTGCCGTCCTTATCGGTGAAGCTGATCGCCTGCGGCGGTGCGAAGGCGACGCCGGTTGCCTTCGGATCGACCGGAGACAGGAAATCGGCAAAAACTGCCATGAAGAGCAACAGGCCGACGAGCACGAGGCCGAGCATGCCGGTCCAGGACCGCTTCAGCCGGCGCCAGACCAGCGCCTGGTAGCTCTCGTTGTGTTGCTCGTTCTTGGGTTCTACGGCGATCGGAAGGGTTGTTTGCATCTCAACGGTCATGCCGGGGCTCCTCCGAGACGCACGCGCGGATCAAGCGCTGCAAGCAGCATGTCGGCAATGATGTTGCCGAGGATCAGCGTTGCCGACAGCACCAGCATGAAGGTGGCAGTGACATAGACGTCGCCCACCCACATGGAGCCGACGATGGCCGGTCCGACGGTCGGCAGCGCGAAAATGATCGCGGTCTCGATCTCACCGGTCAGCATGTAGGGCAACACAACGCCCTGGTACATGATCAGCGGATGCAGGGCATTCGGCACCGCGTGGCGCATGACCACCGCGCCTTCGCTCAAGCCCTTGGCGCGCGCCGTCTCGACATATTGAGCGTTCAGCGTGTCCAAGAGATTGCCGCGCATCACCCGCATATTGTAGGCGAGGCCGCCGAAGGTGGCGATCGCCACGACCGGCCAGACATGTTTGACGAGGTCGACGAACTTGTCCCAGGACCAGGGCGCGCCGCCATAGCGGGCCGAGTGGAAGCTGTTGATTTCGCTGACATTGAAATGGAAGACGAGAATGTAGACGATGATCAGCGCCATCAGAAAGCGCGGCACCGTCATGCCGAGGAAGGCGACCGTCGAAAGCAGGCTGTCGATCCAGGAATATTGCCGTGTCGCCGCGATAATACCGAAGGAAATGCCGATGATCGACGCGAGGATATGGCAGACGAGAGCTAGGGCCAAAGTGCGCGGCAGGCGCTCGCCGACGACATCGGCGACCGGCTTGTTGTAATAGAGGCTGTGGCCGAAATCACCACGCGTCAGAATGCCGGTCATCCAGTTGACGTATTGCACCGCCATCGGCCGATCGAGCCCATGTTCCTTGCGATAGGCCTGCGCCTGGGCTTCCGCTTCCTCATAGGACGCGCCGCCCTGGTTGATCAGCTGCGAGCGGATGTAGTCGCTGTAGTCGCCGGGCGGAGCCTGGATGATGGCGAACGTCGCCACGCTCAGCACCAAAAGCACCGGAATGGCAGAGGCGATGCGGACAAGCAGAAACCTGAACATGCCGTTTCCTTCTGTCGTTGGGGTGATCGAGCGCTCCTCCGGCCTTTCAACCGGAGGAGCGGTTGCTTTAGTTGCTCAGGCCCTTCTCGCCGGG
>NZ_DASYHB010000124.1:0-41649 GCF_035999185.1 Ensifer sp.
AGCGCGTCGGCGACCGGGCGCTTCCGCTTTTCGATATCCTCAAGAACCTCAATGGCTCCAGCGAGCCTGCCGCCCAAACGCATCTTCGATCAACTCCTTTTTCGCCGTGGTAACGGCGATGGCATCGAAGAGCAAGACGGCGGATAAGATTAACCGCCAAGAACGGTCTTTCTCAAGTAACCCCACCCGACAATTGGCCGGATGTCAGTATTGCGGAGATCAGGAATTGATGACGCGATAACAGACGCTGGCGGTGCCGGAGCGCACCATTCCGATCTGCGATGCCGCAGCCTTGGAAAGGTCCATGACCCGGCCGCGAATGAACGGTCCACGATCGTTGATGCGAACGATCACGGTCTTGCCGTTGCGCTTGTTGGTGACCTGGACCTTGGTGCCGAATTTCAGGCTGCGATGCGCGGCGGTCAGGTGGGCGGCATTCATGCGCTCGCCGGAAGCAGTCTTGGACGTCAGCGCGTACCAGGACGCGCCGCCGCAGCCAGCGCCGGCTGCATGGCTGTCGGAAACCGAGACGAAACCGATGGCGGTCGTGAACAGTGCTGCGGCAACAGCAGTTTTGATTTTCGCTGGTGTCAACTGGCGATCCCCTCGGTCAATGCTTGGTTAAAATTTCCTGGGAAACGCTAATTGGGGCGAAAAATGGCAAAACCGTGCTTCAACCGTTTACGATCTATTAGGGTTTATTAAAAAATGACGAAAATTCAAAAACGAAGATCGTTTGAAATAGTTTAAAGATGGCCCGGAAGTTCTTTGGAATCAGCGGTTGCACGCGGCAGACCTTCCGCACGCGAGCGCAGCGCACCCGTAAACGAAAAAAATCATTAAAAATTTCGAATTGGACGAAATTTCCGGAATCGCGATGGTCGAAAATTCGTTACTAGCGCACAGGTTGCAAGAAATTCGCCAAGTATCGAACGAATATCCAGAGAATGTCACAATTCAGGCGTCGACGGTGCCGCCTTTACTGACGGACTGACTGTCGACGTTCTATAAGCATTATGGGTTATGCTATTTGGCGCATCCCGCGTTGCGTTTCACTGTCCGCGCCAGGTGCCGGACTGCCAGAGCTGTGCAAGCGAAACGCGATAATCCGGATAGGCAAACTCGAAACCTGTGGCGCGCATGCGGGCGTTCGAAACCCGCTTGTTTTCGCCATAGAAAGAGCGGGCCATGGGCGAGAGTTCCGCCTGTTCGAAAGGGGTCTCCGGCGGCGGCTCGACGCCCATCAGTCGCGCGGCTTCGGCAACCACATCCTGCGGCGGCGCCGGCTCGTTGTCGGTGATGTTAAAGACGCCCGCTGTGCCGTTGTTGGCGAGGAACAGCGCCGAAGCGCCGATATCCTCGACGCGGATGCGGTTGAACACCTGCCCAGGCTTGATCAGCCGCCGGGCCGTCCCGTTTGAAAGGTTGCAGAACGCGTTGCGCCCAGGACCGTAGATGCCGGCGAGCCGGAGCACGGCGACCGGAATGTTTCGCTCGGCGCCGAACGCTATCCAGGCATCCTCCGCCTCAACCCGCTCGACAGAGCGGGCCGATACCGGCTTGCGCAGCATATCCTCGGTGACCCATTGGCCGCCGTGATCGCCGTAGACGCCGACCGTCGAGAGGTAACCGATCCAGCGAAGGTTCGGCGCCAGCTGAGCCAGGTCCGGGCTGGACGTGCGGAACATCGGGTCGCCGTCCCGTCCCGGCGCAATCGACTGGATCAGATGGGTGGCTTGGCCAAGGGCAGTGGCGAGTTCATCGGAGATCGCCTCGCCATCAAAGAGAATCGGGCGGACGCCCGCCTTCTCCAGCTTCGCAGCCTTTTCCGCGGTGCGGGTGGTTCCAACAACAGTTGTCGCCGTCGGCGCCATGGCGCGCGCGATTGCCAAGCCGGAGTAGCCGGCGCCAAGGATCAGGACATGCATCGGCTTACTCCTGCCATCTGCCATTCGTTGAGGACGTCGTCGTCGGCCTCTGGCTCGCATTGTTCGGCGATTTGCGCAAGCGCTGCCGGCGCGACCAATCGCGACAGGGCCCAGACTGCCATGGCCCGGACCTCCGGCGAGCCGTCGGCGAGGCGCGCTCGCACGGCGGGCACGAGCGCCGCATCGTCGGAATTGCCGGCGGCAATCAGCACGTTTCTGACAAAGCGCTCGCGCCCGATCCGTTTGACGGGAGAGCCGGAAAACAGGCTGCGAAATGCCGGGTCGTCAAGGTCGAGCAAAGCGTCGAGCGAGGGCGCCTTCAGATCCTCGCGCGCCTTCAGCTTCATTTCGGAGGCAGCCTGGGCGAACTTGTTCCAGGGGCAGGCGGCAAGACAGTCGTCGCAGCCGTAGATACGGTTACCGATCTTCGGGCGGAGGCTGGGGTCGATCGGCCCCTTGTGCTCGATCGTCAGATAGGAAATGCAGCGGCGTGCGTCGATCTGATAGGGCGCGGGAAAGGCGTCCGTCGGGCAGGCGTCGAGGCAGGCGCGGCACGAGCCGCAGCGGTCTCGCTCCGGTGCGTCGAAGGCGAGGTCCGCCGTCGTGAACAGGCTACCGAGAAACAGCCACGAGCCGTATTCGCGGCTGACGAGGTTGGTGTGTTTGCCCTGCCAGCCAAGCCCGGCCTTTTCGGCCAGCGGCTTTTCCATCACCGGCGCCGTATCGACGAACACCTTGACGTCCTCGCCGGCGCGGGCGGCAAAGCGGGTCGCCACTTCCTTGAGCTTGCCCTTGATGATGTCGTGATAGTCGCGGTTCTGCGCATAGACCGAGATCGCGCCGCGATCGGTCTGTTCAAGGATGCCGCGGGGGTCTTCGTCCGGCCCGTAGTTCATCGCGAACATGACGACGGAGCGCACCTCGCTCCAGAGCGTGCGCGGATCGGAACGGCGCTCAGCGGTCTCGGCGAGCCAGTCCATCGTGCCGTGGAAGCCCTCGTCGAGGAAGTCGCGGAGGCGGGCTGGCGCCTCCGGGATCGCATCCGGCCGAGTGACGCGACAGAGGTCGAAGCCCTTGTCGGCTGCCTCCGCTTTCAGGAACGCCGTCAGCTTCAGCCGCCGCCGTTCCTTATTGTCTGCCTTGGCATCGATGCCGGGCACGGTTTTCGCCTCAGAAGTCGAGATCCGCATAGTGCGGAACGGGGGTCACGCCGCGCACGCGTTCGGCCAGCAGCGGGCGGAAGGAGGGACGGGACTTCAGCCGTTGATACCATTCCTTGGCGGTCGGAGCATCCGACCAGTCGATCTCGCCGAGGTAGTCGAGCACCGATACGGTCGCGGCCGCTGCAAGGTCCGCATAGGAAATGCGATCGCCGGCAAGCCAGGTGCGCGAGCCGGCAAGCCAGGAGAGATACTTCATATGCTGGCGGATGTTGGCGCGCGACGTGCGCAGCACCTTGCTGTCCGGTGCGCCGCCGCCCTGGTCGGGCGTCATCTGAAGCTTGAAAATCCGCTCGCGCACCAGCGGCCGCGTCACGTCCGCTTCCATCTTCTGCAGGAACCATTCGACCAGCCGGCGGATTTCCGCGCGCTGGAAGGGGTCCTCGGCCAGAAGCCGCCGATCGCGCTTCATGATGCCGTTCGTCTCGTCGAGATATTCCGAGATGATCGTGGCACCACAGAGCGCTCTCATACTGTCGTCAACATAGACCGGTAGCGTGCCGGCCGGGTTCAACGCCAGGAAGTCGCGCCGGTTCTCCCACGGCTGCTCCTCGGTCAGTTCCGTCTGGTATCCGTACTCCGACAGGATCAGGCGAACGAAGCGTGAAGCGGCGGACATGGGGTGGTGGTACAGTGTCGGCATCGATGATCTGGCTTCTCAGGGCTTTTGCTGGGGTCATCAGCGTGGCGGCGCAAGCGTCTGGCCACGGCTCATGTGTTAGAGCTATAGAAATTTGTGGTGGCAAACACAAGCGAATCAGCCTTTTCCTCCCACTTCAAAACTTGTCAGGAAAATCTCATATATGGCGGATCAATCGATCATCAGCGCGCTTGTCCTCGGTCTTATCGAGGGCCTGACGGAGTTCATCCCCGTCTCATCGACGGCGCACGTCCTTCTCGCCGGCCACTTCCTCGGCTTCAAGTCGCCGGGCAATACGTTTGCGGTCCTTATCCAGCTCGGCGCCATTCTGGCGATCCTGCTCGTCTATTTCCAGAAGCTTCTGTCGATCGCGCTGGCGCTGCCGACAAGCGTCAAGGCGCGTCGCTTCGTGGTGTCGGTGCTGCTTGCCTTCCTGCCGGCGGCCATCATCGGCGCGATCGCGCATGATTTCATCAAGACGGTGCTGTTCGAAACGCCGGTCCTGATCTGCATCGTGCTGATTGTCGGTGGCATCATCCTCTATGTGATCGACCGCCTGCCGCTTCAGCCGCGCTACACCGACGTGATGGACTATCCGCCCTCACTGGCGCTGAAGATCGGCCTGTTCCAGTGCCTGGCAATGATCCCCGGCACCTCGCGATCGGGCGCCACCATCGCCGGAGCGTTGCTGATGGGCACCGACAAGCGGTCGGCCGCGGAGTTCTCCTTCTTCCTGGCGATGCCGACCATGCTCGGCGCCTTTACGCTCGATCTCTACAAGAACCGCGATGCGCTCTCCTTCGACGATTTCACCCTGATCGCCGTCGGTTTCATCGCGGCCTTCGTCGCCGGTATCTTCGTGGTGCGCTCTCTGCTCGATTTCGTCTCGCGGCGCGGCTTCACGCCATTCGCCATCTGGCGCATCGTCGTCGGCACGGCCGGCCTGATCGCCCTGCTGCTTTTCGGCTGAGCTGGAACAACAGGCTCGCAACGACCCAAGGCGCGTTTCCGACGCGCCTTTTTCGTTGCCTGGAGCACCGCGTGCGTTGGAGGCTTTTTGCGCTCTGTGTCGCCAACGAGCCCTGACGATTGCCGCAACGGGACAGGGCAACAGCAGAACCCTTGGTCGATCCGGATCACGATATATGCGTCGCGCATAGACATTTTAGACGTTGCGTGCAAATATGTGCGTCACGCATGTAAATTCTATCGACAAAGGAGCCGGAAAATGAGCGTGCCTTCACTTGCAGAGGTCAGCAAAGGCGATACCTTGGCCTCCATGGTTGTTGCCGGACGCGCGATCACGCTTGCAGGCGTGTTCCTGCCGCTCTTTCTGATCGGCATTCTCAAGTTCACGCAGATCGAGATCGATGCGTTGAAGCCGCTGATCTCGGGAACTCCCTGGTTGGCCTGGCTATACGCCGTGTTCGGCTTCGCCGGCACGAGCTACCTGCTTGGCGTTGTCGAGCTTGTGACGGCTGTGCTCTTCATCCTGGCGGTGTGGTCGCCGCGCGCGGCAATTGCTGCGGGCGCGCTTGGCACCCTGACGTTTGCAACCACGGTTTCCACTCTGGTCGCGCTGCCGATCTGGGAAGACGCTTCCGGCGGATTGCCGTTTCTCAACGGTCTCGGCGCGTTCCTGATCAAGGACGTCGCTCTTCTTGGCATCAGCCTGGTGGTTCTCGGCGAAGGCCTTCTGCGGTCAGGGGCGCGCAATTCCTGACCGACAGACAGCGATCAGCGCGGCGACCGCCTTTACGGCAAGCGCCGGCGCGGGCGATCGATAAGTCGCGCCATTCATGTCGGCAGGACATGGGTGACGATGACTGACGTTGCCTCCAGCGTTCGATGCACGGGGCAGCGATCGGCAATCCGCAACAGGTCCTGCGCGATGTCCTCGGAGATCCCGCCCTTGACGCGAATGCGCCGATCGAAGCGGTCGATTCTCCCGTCCTGAACGGGCTTGTCGACGCATTCGGCGCAATCCGTCGCATGAACCTTCTGATGATCGACCTCGACGGAGATCTGATCCAGGTCCAGCCCCTTCTTCTCGGCATAGAGCCTAAGCGTCATCGACGTGCACGCTCCAAGGCCGATCGCAAGGAAATCATAGGGGGTCGGGCCGGTGTTCGTGCCTCCGTAGCTCTGCGGTTCATCGGCCAACAGCCTGTGGCCGTGGGCATCGATCTTTTGCTGGAACTTCCCCTCTCGGGTTTCGGTGACGAGGATGGCGCCCGTCTGAAGTGCAGGAGGCTCGATATCAGCCGGGTTAATGTAGCGCGCTGCCCAGCCCGAGATCACGCTCGCTGCAAATTCGGCATCCTGCGCACGCGTCAGCAGGTGGTCCGCACCGTCGAGCGAAACGAAGCTCTTCGGGTGTCTTGCCGCGGAGAAGATCTCAGCTGCGTTCTCGATGCCAACCGTTTCGTCCAAGGGCGCATGCAGGATCAGGAGCGGCTTGCGCAGGGCGGTGATGCGGCGGGAGAGATTGGCGGCGCGTGCGTCCTCGATGAACTGGCGCTCGATGGTGAATGCCCGACCATGCAAGGAGACTTGGGCGCTACCGGTTTTTTCGATCGCGGCGATATCGGAGCCGAAGTTGTGAAGCACATGCTCGACGTCGGCAGGCGCCCCGATGGTCACTACGGCCTGCACGCTTGCAATGTCGCCGGCCGCAGCAAGCGCTGCCGCCCCGCCCAGCGAGTGGCCGATCAGCAGGCGCGGCCCCATGTAGGCCTGCCGCAGATATTCGGCCGCCAGCTTGAGATCCTCGATATTGGAGGAGAAGTTGGTGGAAGCGAACTCACCCTCCGAAGCCCCAAGGCCGGTAAAGTCGAAGCGAAGGACGCCGATGCCGTAACGGGCAAGGGCTGCAGCGATGCGTCTGACCGCTAGAAGATCCTTCGAACACGTGAAGCAATGGGCAAACAGTGCAATGGCGCGGACCTCGGCATCCGGGAGGTCGAGACGTGCCGCGATGCGGCCGCCGGCGTGTCCGGCAAATTCCACCTTCTCCGTCTTCATCATGTTTACCTCCCGGTTTCGCAGCCCCTCGATACCCCCGCATTCACGGTCCGACATTTTGACATTGATGTCTATGCGCGAAGCACATATTCTCGTCTCAATGGAAAAGAAGACGGAAAATGTGGTCGGCGCGCTCGTTCTCGGACTTGCAGACGCGGTCCTCCAGCAAACAGAAAATCACGCTCCGGAAAAAGGTCAGGCTGCAGCTGCGATCGCGCTGCTGCGCCATGAGCCCGGCATGACCATCGAGCAGATGCGTCGCGCGCTCGGCATGTCGCACCCGGGTGCTGTGCGACTGGTCGATCGGCTTGCGGTGGATGGTCTGGTCGCGCGAAAGCCAAGCACGCAAGACAAGCGCGCTGTTGCGCTTCATTTGACCGAGGCAGGCGAGACAACTTGCGACGCAATCCTCTCATCGCGGTACCGGCGCATTGCGGACGCACTCGACGTGTTCGAGCCGTCCGAACGCGAGACGTTCCGAATGCTCGCTGAAAAGCTGCTGTCAGCCTTCGTCCGGGACGTCGATCACGCTTACTCTGTCTGCCGCCTTTGCGACCTGAGTGTCTGCGTGGATTGTCCTGTTGTCTGCAGCCTGCAATCCAAGGAAAGCGCTTCTCCGTAGCGCATGCCGCCAGAGGTCAGGTCATTCGATTGCCAATCGTCTGCTTTGGCCTCGATGGGGCGGCGACGAAGACAGGCCAAAAACAAAGCCGCGTGCGTCTCAAGGAGAAACGCACGCGGCCACTGGCCCCCGCCAATAACTTTGAATTTGCCCTCGAATGCAATTCCAGGAAAACCGGAGTTGCGTGATCCAGAGGGCGCCGGCTTAGTTGCCGGAAAGGTCGATCGATGCGGTCGTGCACGGATCGACGCCATAGGCCGGCGCACAATCCTTGCCGCTGCTCGCAACCGTGTTCGGCGCGATGAATGAGCCAGCCAGAATGATCAGTGCCGCACACGCAAAAAAGATTGCGATCGACTTGCCCATGGACGCTATGCCTTTCGAGATTGATGCTGCCGCCGCCGTACTTGGGATCGTGGCGCGAGGCGGTGTTTATTCGCTGGATATGACATGATCAATATCAGGACATGTTGAATCTGCGGTAAATGCCATTCGCTTTTGCAACTGCGGCAGAACTGCAACGCTGTTACATCGATACAACAGAAAACGGCCGCCGGAGGTTCCGGCGGCCTTTTAAAAAAAATGACGGATTTGAGAGGATCAGGCGGCGCGGCCGCTGCGCGTATACTGGCCCTGCGGACGGTAGCGCACGAGATAGGTCGGCAGGATCGGCTCCAGCATCGTCGCGTCGATGCCGATGCCCGCGAGCGTACGCCCTTCGGAAACTGCCTTTGCCGAGACGATATTGTCGGATTTCAGCAACACCACCTGGTCGGGGGTGATCGGCGGCGCGACGAACGGAACCATCGACGCGATGCTGCCCATGAAGGACGCGACGCCGAAGGGCAGCGACACGAGCGTGCGCTTGCGGTCGATCGTATTGAGGATGATCTCGAGACAGTCGCGGAAGCTTAGGACATCCGGGCCGCCAAGTTCATAGATCTTGCCCTTGGCGACCTTGCCATCGACGGCACGCGCCACGGCTTCGGCAACGTCGGTCACGTAGACCGGTTGGAATTTGGTCTCGCCACCGCCGATCAGCGGCAGGAAAGGCGAGAAGCGGGCCATCTCGGCGAACTTGTTGAAGAAGCCGTCCTCGGGTCCGAACACGATCGACGGGCGCAGGATGATGGCGTCGGGCAGCGTCTGCTGGATTGCCGCTTCGGCGCGGCCCTTGCTGCGGGCATAGGCGGAAGGCGAGTTGGCGTCCGCACCGATCGCCGAGATGTGCGTCAGCGTCGCGCCGACGCCACGGGCGGCTTCGGCCACGGCACGGGCGCCGAAGTCCTGCACGGCGTCGAAGGTGTTGCGGCCGCTTTCAAACAGCACGCCAACGCAGTTGATGACGTGGTCGGAGCCTTCGACGGCACGGTCGACCGACTTGCGGTAGCGCAGGTTGGCCTGGACGAACGAGATCTGCCCGACGTTGCCGAGCGGCTGCAGGTGGCCGGCCAGATCCGGGCGGCGCACGGCGACGCGGATGCGATAGCCGCGCTTGGCGAGCGCGCGCACCACATGACGGCCGACGAACCCGGATCCGCCGAAAATAGTCACCAGCGGCGGAAGGTTGGACAAGGTCATGGGAAAGGCACTCCTGATCGCAGAGGGAAGAATTGATTGCTACATAGCTGAAGTGCCGCGAGAGGTGAAGGCCAATCCACGCGGCGCTCCGAATGAGGTGGAATGCAAGAGGAGCCGGTGATCAGACGCCCTCGACGACCACCATTTCCGCGTCGGCGACCTGCTGGCGGATGGCTGCGGCAATCTGGTATTCGGGCGAGTTGTAACAGTCGACCGCATCCTTGAGCGACGGAAACTCGATGACGACGTTGCGGGCGCGCACGCCGCCTTCCAGCCGCTGGTACTCGCCGCCGCGCGCCAGAAAGTTTGCGCCGTATTTCTCGAAGGCCGGCTTGGCAGCCGTCACATAGTCCTTGTAGCGCTCGGGGTCGCGGACATCGACCCGCGCAATCCAGTATCCCTTGGCCATGATGACCTCCTCGTCATTCGAATAAAGACCGACGGGAGTGTTACTTCCGGCAAATTTTGGTTGAGGTCAAGCGGATCGGCACGTGCCGCCATCACAAGTGGAGCGTTGCCCGCGTCAGCGTGCAAGCGCGCCGTTCATCTCCGCAAGAATGGCACGGGCGGCCGTAAGCGGCTCGGCGGCTGCGACGATTGGGCGCGCGACGACGAGATGGCTGGATCCGGCCTTGAGCGCCTCGGAAGGCGTCATCACCCGCTTCTGGTCGCCCTTGTCAGCGCCCGCCGGGCGGATGCCCGGAGTGACGAGCGCCATGTCGGGCCCGATGATCTTGCGCACCGCCGCCGATTCTTCCGCCGAGCAGACGATGCCGCCCATGCCAGCGGCGCGCGCCTGTTCGGCGCGGCGCAGCACCAGCGTATGCGGATCGTATTCGTAGCCGGCATCGATCACGTCCTGCTCGTCCATCGAGGTCAGCACGGTGACGCCGAGCAGGCAGAGATCAGAGCCTTTCGCCGCCTCGACGGCCGCCTTCATCGCCTTCGGATAGGCGTGCAGGGTCAGCATCGACATGCCCATCTTGGCGATGTTCTCGACGCCCTTGGCCACCGTGTTGTCGATGTCGAGCAGCTTCATGTCGAGGAAGACCTTCTTGCCGCTTCCAGCAAGTTCGCGCGCGAATTCGAGGCCGCCGGCAAAGACCAGCTGATAGCCGATCTTGTAGAAGGAGACGTCGTCGCCGAGCGTCGACACGATCTTCTCGGCGTCGGCGATCGTCGGAAGGTCGAGACCCACAATCAGTCTGTCGCGCGCGGTTTCGGTCATGTCGGGATCCCCTGCCAGTGTTCCATCGGGGTCCAGTCGCATGCGACGGTCCGATCTGCAAGGCGGAAAGCAAAGACATTGCCACCGCCGCCGCCCTTCTGGTCGGCTGCGCGCGAAATCGGCGCACCGAGCAACCGGCACTTCAAGAGTGTGCCGACGCCGCCATGGCCGACGAAGGCGATCGGGATTGTCGGATCGTGGCTGTCGAGCACGCGGAAGACCGCATCGGCAATCCGCGCCTGGGCGTCGACGGCTCGCTCCCACCCCTTGAAGCTCTCGGTGGGATTGGCAAAGAACCAGTCGGCCGCCTTTTCAAATTCCGGCGGCGGCAGGAAGCCGGTGGCCGAACGATCGTTTTCGCCCATGTCGTGGTGGACTTCGACGGTCGCGCCGGCGGCACTGGCCAGAACGTTCGCCGTTTCGATCGCCTTGGTCTCGTCGCTCGAGGCGATGCGTCCGAGGGAGCGCACCCAGGGCAGTGCGGCCGTCAAGGTCGCACGCTCTCGGCCAATTGCAGAAAGTCCCCATTGGGGAACGGGCACGTCCGGATCGATCCGGACCTGCGGGTGGGTGACATAGATGCCGAACATAGCGTCAGTGCGCCCGGCGATAGACCCAGAGCTGTGCCGGCGGAATGTTGCGCACGACGAAGTCCAGATGCTGGATGCTGTAGCGATCCGGCATGGCGACGACAGGCGAAAGCGGTCCGTAGGAGATCTGGACAACCGGCCGACCGACGGGGATGCGTGACAGGAGATCGTCGATCAGTTCGACACGCCGATGCATCGGGAAGTTCAGGAGCGGGACGGCGGAAACGACGCTGTCGAAGGTCTGATCCTTCAATGCACCGAGGGTGCGTTCGAGATCGAACGCGTCGCCATTGACGAAGTTGACGCCGGCGAAGTTGGCCCGCAGCTGGTTGTAGAAGTCGGTGGAATATTCGACCGACACCAGGTTGGACGCGGGCAGGCCACGTTCCAGGATCGCCTTGGTGATGACGCCCGTGCCGGGTCCAAGCTCAAGAACGGGAAGGCCCGAGGCTGGATTGATAACGCTCGCCATCCGGCGCGCTGTGATGGTCGAGGTCGGCAGGATCGCGCCGACAGCCTTGGCGTTGCTCATCCATCCCTTGAAAAAGCGGATCTCCTCGTCGAATTTTCGTCCGAGCCGTTCCTTCACCTTGACGCGCAAATTCATTGAACCCCTCAAAACCGTTGTCCTCTCCTCGCACGGGCCGCCCGCAAAAGTCCGGCTCGGTGATTCGAGCCGGCTCGGGTGGCGGTCACCATAATGTGTTCCCATCTGCGGCAAAAACAAGTCTGTTCGCGCCTGAAGGCGTTCTCTTATCAACAGCCTCCCCTAGGGGAGGCCAATAAAAAACCCGCCACGCGCGGGCGTGACGGGTTGGCGTTTCGCACGGCGCGAGGCCCGGTTACACCCGCATCGGCATGAGCACATAAAGCGCGTCTTCGGCCGCGAGATCGCGCACGAGCGTCGGCGAACCCGGGTCGGCCAGCATGAAGATTGCTTCGGTGCCGGTCAGTTGCGAGGTGATGTCCAGCAGGTACTTGGCATTGAAGCCGATTTCGAGCGGGTCGTGTTCGTAGCCGACCGGAAGCTCTTCGGTCGCGCTGCCGGAATCCGGATTGTTGACCGTCAGCGTCATCTGGCCTTCGCTCAGCGCCAACTTGACGGCGCGGCCCCGCTCGGACGAGATCGTCGATACGCGGTCGACAGCCTGGGCGAAGGACTGGCAATCGACGCGCAGTTCCTTGTCGTTGTTGGCGGGGATGACGCGCTGATAATCCGGGAAGGTGCCGTCGATCAGTTTCGAGGTCATGACGATCGAGCCCATGGTCAGGCGGATCTTGGCGTCCGAGACCTCGACGGTGACGACGAGGTCCGGATTGTCGAGCAGCTTCTGCAGCTCGCTGACGGTCTTACGCGGGATGATGATGCCCGGCATGCCTTCGGAGCCGGACGGCGCTTCGACGTCGGCGCGCGCAAGCCGGTGGCCGTCGGTGGCCACGGCGCGCAGCTTCAGGTCGCCCTTGCTCTCGACCGTATGCACGAAGATGCCGTTCAGGTAGTAGCGGGTTTCCTCGGTCGAGATCGCAAACTGGGTGCGATCGATCAACATCTTGAGGTCCGTCGCCTTGAGGCGGAAGGAGTGCGAGAAGCTGCCGGCGGTCAGATCCGGGAAGTCGGATTGCGGCAGGCACTGCAGCGAGAACTTCGAGCGGCCGGATTGGACCGTCATCGCCGTGCCTTCGGCGTTGGTCGCAAGCGCAACCTCGGAGCCGTCCGGCAGCTTGCGCACGATGTCGTAAAGCAGATGTGCCGGAACCGTCGTTGCGCCCGCCTGCTCTACCTGCGCCGGTGTCGCTTCGGTGATTTCGAGGTCGAGGTCGGTCGCCTTCATTTCGAGGCTGGCGCCATCGGAGCGCAGGAGCACGTTCGAGAGGATCGGGATCGTGTTACGCCGCTCGACCACGCGGTGCACGTGATTCAGCGATTTCAGGAGGTTGGACCGCTCGAGAGTAATACGCATGGGATGCTGCCGCTTTCAACCGTTGCCCGGCGGACGAGGCGCCCGCCTGAGCGTCAACTGCGAGTGTCCCGGCCGACGACCGGAAGGATGTGGACCGGCAAAATGGCAGAAACATCGCCCGGAAAGCAAGGGGTTTAAGGGGTTCTGTCCCCAGAAGCCGAGCGTTGCCCGGCACCCTTGCCCTTGCCCTGCCATGCCGGCTCGCCCATAAAGGCCGAAACGGCTCATCTGTAAGCATGATCAGGACGTTGCAGTTGGAAAAGCAGAAGACATCCGAAGCCCCCGACGGGCAAAGGCAACGCAGCTACCGTTTGCACAATGTGAGCATTCCGGCGCGCCCGCTCGACGCGGCGCTCTATCTCGTGGCGACGCCGATCGGCAATCTCGGTGACATTACCCTGCGCGCACTGGAGACGCTCGCCGGCGCCGACGTGCTCGCCTGCGAGGACACCCGCGTGACGCGCGTGCTGCTCGACCGCTACGGCATCGCCAACCGTCCCTACGCCTACCATGAACACAATGCCGACGAGGCCGGGCCGCGACTGCTGGCTGCACTTGCGGAGGGGCGATCTGTCGCGCTCGTTTCCGATGCCGGCACGCCGCTGGTCTCCGATCCCGGCTACCGGCTCGGACAGCTGGCGATCGAAGCGGGGTATCGCGTCGTGCCGATCCCCGGTGCCTCTGCACCCCTTGCAGCCCTCGTCGGCTCCGGCCTGCCGAACGACGCCTTTCTCTTTGCCGGCTTCCTGCCGACCAAGGACAAGGCCAAGCGCGATCGCCTGAGGGAGTTCGCGGCGGTGCCGGCGACGATCATGTTCTTTGAATCGCCGCATCGGATTGCCGCGACCGTCGCTGCTGCTGCCGACGTGCTGGGGGAGGGCAGGCGCGCGTCCGTCTGTCGCGAACTCACCAAGACCTTCGAGGAATTCCGCCGCGGCACGCTCGGCGAGCTTGCCGCCCACTACGAGCAGGCCGGCCCGGTCAAGGGCGAGATCGTGCTCGTGATCGGCCCGCCGGACGCAGCCCCCGAACCAGAAGCCGCCGACGTCGATGCGCTGCTTTTGCGGCTCGTTGCCGACATGCCGGCCGGCAAGGCGGCGACCGAGGCCGCTCGCCAGACCGGGCTCTCGCGCAAGGAGCTCTACGACCGCCTGCTGCAGCTGAAGGAGCGCCATGGCGAGTGATGGCGGCGACAAGCGGCGACTGAAAGCCCTGCAGCGTGGGCGGCTTGCAGAATATCGCGCGGCTCTCTGCCTGCTTTTGAAAGGCTACCGTATCGTCGCCATGCGCCATCGCACTAAGCTGGGCGAGATCGATATCATCGCAAGGCGCGGCGATCTTATCGCTTGCGTCGAGGTCAAGGCACGCCGCTCGGCCGAGGATGGCGTCTTTGCCGTGACCGCGACGGCGCAGCGGCGTATTCGCGCTGCGAGCGACCTCTGGCTGGCCAAGCAGCCGGATTTCACCAGACTTTCCGTGCGTTACGACATCGTCACTGTGACGCCGTGGGGCTGGCCTCGGCATCTGCCGGACGCCTTCTGAACAGACGCGTGTCGGGGAAAATGATTGCGGTGTTCCACCTGCGCGCCCCATTGGAACATATTCGCGAATTTGTAATCGTTCCGACACAAAAGCGTTAAGGGCCTGTCATTGAAGGCCACTAGTCCACTGCCATCCGCAACCCGGTGGAGAGGATTAGTCAATGTTCAAGAAGTTTTCGCTTGCAGCCCTTACCTTTGCTTTTTCGGCAACCTCGTCGTTTGCCGCAACCAACATTACCTGGTGGCACGGCATGGCCGGCCGCAATGGCGAAGTCATCAACGAAGTCTCCAAGAAGTTCAACGAAGCCCAGAGCGCCTGCGCGCTGACCCCGGTTTCCAAGGGCACCTATGAGGAAGCGCTTGCTTCCGGCATCGCCGCATTCCGTTCGGGCGAACAGCCGAACATCCTGCAGGTCTTCGACGCCGGTGCAGCCACCATCATCAACGCCAAGGGCGCGGTCATCCCGGCCGAAGACCTGATCATCAAGGCCGGCCACAACTTCGACCGCAACGCCTTCATCGATGGCGTGCGCTACTTCTACGCCGACAGCGAAGGCAAGTTCGTCGGCATGCCGTTCAATTCGTCAGCACCGATCATGTACATCAACGACGAGGCGCTCAAGAAGGCCGGCGTCGAAGCGCCGAAGACCTGGGAAGAGTTCGAAGCCGCAGCGCCCAAACTGAAGGAGGCCGGCTACATCCCGCTCGTCCAGTCGCAGCTCACCTGGCAGTTCACCGAGAACTTCTTCTCGCGCAACAACATCCAGTTCGCCACCAACAACAACGGCTACGATGCTGTCGTCGACACTGAGCTCAAGGTCACCGACCCGAACCTCATCATGATGTTCGACAAGCTCAAGGCCTGGAAGGACGAAGGTTATTTCGCCTTCTACGGCGCCGGCTGGAACGACAACCAGAAGGTCTTCGAAGAAGGCAAGGCCGCCTTCTGGATCGGTTCGTCGGGCTCCTTCGGCGGCCTGCAGAAGACCGCACAGATGCCGTTCTCGGCAACCTTCCTGCCCTACTGGGGCTCGATCAAGGGCGCTGGCACCAACTCCTTCATCGGCGGTGCGGCTCTGTTTGCCATGTCCGGCAAGTCGGACGAAGAAAACAAGTGCGTTGCCGACTTCTTCCAGTTCCTGACCTCGCCTGAGATCCAGTACTTCTACCACAAGGCCACCGGCTATGTGGCCATCACCAAGGCAGCCTACGAGCTTGCCCAGAAGGACGGCTACTACAAGGAAAAGCCGGTTGCCGAAGTCGGCATCAAGCAGCTTCTGCTGCCGGCCGGTGACTGGTCGAAGGGCTACCGCCTCGGCTTCTATCCGCAGATCCGCGAAATCATGGAGCGCGAATACGGCCGTATCTTCTCGGGCGAAACGACCGTGAAGGACGCTTTCGACACGATCGAGAAGGAAGGCAACGAGCTTCTCGCCCGTTTCGCCAAGACGGCCGGCTGATCTCGATGACGACCGCGACAGATCTCCTCCCCGCAGCGCGGGGAGGGACCGGAACCAAGACCGGGGGGCGTCGTTCCGGCGCCTTCCGGCTTTTCGGTAGCCAGTCGAACGGAGGTGAAAGTGCTGCCAAGCGCGTGCAGTTCGCCTCGCCGTTCCTGCCTTACCTCTTTCTCGCGCCGCAGCTCGCGATCATCTTCATCTTCTTCTACTGGCCGTCGGTTCAGGCGATCCAGTCGTCCTTCTATCTGGAAGACCCCTTCGGCTTCGGCTCGACCTTCGTCGGCATGACCAACTATACGGACGTGCTGAAATCCGGCGAATATCTCGGCATCGCCCGCTTCACCGCGGTCTTCACGGCGCTCGTCACCTTCTTCGCGCTGTCGATCGGCCTGCTGCTCGCCGTCAAGGCCGATGGTGTCATCCGCGGCAACGCCGCCTACAAGACGCTGCTGATCTGGGTCTATGCCATCGCGCCGCCGGTCGCGGGCCTCATCGGCATGATGTTCTTCGACCAGCATATCGGCCCGATCGTCGAGCTCGCCCGCTGGTTCGGCTGGGACATCAAGGTTGGTCTCAACTACTTCGACACCGCCTTTTCCATGATCGTTGTCTCCGTCTGGAAACAGATCCCCTACAATTTCATCTTCTTCCTCTCGGGGCTGCAGGGCATTCCGGTCTCGGTGCGCGAGGCGGCGGCGATCGATTGCCGCTCGGGCTTCCGTCGCTTCTGGACCGTCATCCTGCCACTGCTCGCGCCGACCGCCTTCTTCCTTCTGATCATCAACGTCACCTACGCGCTGTTCGATACCTTCGGCGTCATCGACGTGATGGTGAAGGACAAGGCTGCCAACAACCCCATCACCCTTGTCTACAAGGTCTACATGGACGGTTTCCGCGGCAACGATCTCGGCGGCTCCTCGGCCCAGTCGGTGATCCTGATGCTGATCGTCTTCGTGCTCACCATCTTCCAGTTCCGCTTCATCGAGCGGCGCGTGCACTACAACTGAGGTGGGGCCGATGTATCGCACCAAGATTTTCGACCACGTCATTCTGCTCTTCGGCGTCTTCATCATGGTGGCGCCGGTTGTCGTCGCCTTCATGACCTCGACGCACGAGGCAGCCGACATCCACCGCAATGGCCTCAGCCTCACCTGGGGCGGCCATTTCGTCGAGACATACACGACGGTTCTGACGCGCGAAGGCGGCTTCACCGGCAAGATCACCGGCTTCAACATGATGCTGAACTCGATGATCCTTGGCCTCGGCTTTGCCGTCGGCAAGATCGTTCTGTCGATGATGGCGGCCTATGCGCTGGTCTATTTCCGCTTTCCGCTCGCTACCTTCTTCTTCTGGGTGATCTTCACCACGCTGCTTCTGCCACTCGAAGTGCGCATCCTTCCCTCCTACGAAGTGATGAACACGCTGAAGCTGACGAACACCTACACCGGCCTGATCGTGCCGCTCCTTGCATCCGCCACCGGCACTTTCTACTTCCGCCAGTTCTTCAAGTCGGTACCCGACGAGTTGCTCGAGGCGGCGCGCATCGATGGCGCCGGCCCGTTCAAGTTCTTCATCGACGTTCTGGTGCCGCTCTCGCGCACGATGATGGCGGCGATCTTCATCATCATGTTCGTCTACGGCTGGAACCAGTATCTCTGGCCCACCCTGATGACGACCGACGAAGGCTTCTTCACGCTGGTGCGTGGCATCAAGCAGATCCTGCTCGTCTGGGTCGGCTCGAACATCCCCGACTACAACGAGGCCTTTGCGCTGGCGATCCTCGCCATGCTGCCGCCGGTCATGATCGTCGTCATCTTCCAGCGCTGGTTCATCAAGGGCCTGACCGAAAGCGACAAGTAAGCGGAGCAGCGGCGGGGCAGAGGTCCCGCCCGCTCCTGAAATGACACCAAATTACGGAGGCAGCCATGGCGGCCATTACCATCGCCGAGGTCTCGAAGATCTATCACGGCAATGTCGAGGCGGTGAAATCCGTCTCGATCGACATCGAAGACGGCGAATTCATCGTGCTTGTCGGACCTTCGGGATGCGGCAAGTCCACGCTGCTGCGCATGGTTGCGGGGCTCGAGACGATTTCGAAGGGCACGGTGACGATCGGCTCGCGCGTCATCAACGACGTCGATCCGGCCGAGCGAGACATCGCCATGGTCTTCCAGAACTACGCGCTCTATCCGCACATGACGGTCTACGAAAATCTTGCCTATGGCTTGAAGAACCGCAAGACGCCGAAGGCCGAGATCGACGCTCGCGTCGCCGAGGCCGCGCGCATGCTGGAGATCGAGCCCTATCTCCAGCGCAAGCCTCGTGCGCTTTCGGGCGGCCAGCGCCAACGCGTCGCCATGGGCCGCGCCATCGTGCGCAAGCCAGCGGCCTTCCTCTTCGACGAGCCGCTCTCCAACCTCGACGCCAAGCTGCGCGTCTCCATGCGCGGCGAGATCAAGCGGCTGCAGAAGCGCCTCGGCACGACCTCGCTCTACGTCACCCACGACCAGCTGGAAGCGATGACGCTGGCCGACCGGCTGGTGGTCTTGAACGGTGGCCGCATCGAGCAGATCGGCCGCCCCCTCGACGTCTACCACCGCCCGGCCTCGACCTTCGTTGCGAGCTTCATCGGCTCGCCGGCGATGAACCTGATCAAGGGCCAGATCGACGGCGGCAGCCTGCATGTAGGCCTCTACAGGATCGAGCTTGGCGGCCGTGCGCCGGTCGAGGGTCCTGTCACCGTTGGGCTTCGCGCCGAGGACCTGAAGCTTGCCGGCGTCGGCGAGGACGCGATGATGTTCCAAGTCGACTATGTCGAGGAACTGGGGGCGCAGCGGCTGGTGCACGGGAGCATTGAGGGACAGCCGCTGACGATCGCGCTGTCGCCGGAAACGCCGCTTTCCGGCGACCTTGCCGTGACGATTGCGGTTGATCGCCTGCATTTCTTCTCGCCGGAGACAGGCAAGCGACTGGAGCGCGGCACGTCTTTTGCGAGCGAGGCCCCAGTCGAGACCCACCGACTGGAGACGGCATCGTGATCCTTGAGACCGTAGACCAACTTGCCGTTCCTTCAGCTGAAGTCCGGGCTGGAATTGCCGATATCGTGCGCACGATTGCGGCCCATGACGCTGCCATGGCCGCTCGGCCGGAGCTGAACAGTGTCGAGATCGGCGGAACGCCATCGTCGACCGCGCCGCTTGCCTTCCCCTTCACGGCTGCCGCCTGGAACCTGGAGCGCTGCCTGTTTGCGCCCGAGAGTGCGGCGCATCTCGCCGCGACGCAGGCGCCCGTCGTGCTGCTTTCGGAGATGGACAACGGCATGGCCCGCACCGGCCAGCGTCATCCGACGGCCGAGGTCGCTGATACGCTCGGCATGCAATACGCCTATGGCATCGAGTTCATCGAACTCGGCCTCGGCTCCGACACGGAGCGCGAATTCTGCGAGGACGAGTTCAACGCCAAGGGCTTCCACGGCAACGCGCTGATGGCCTCGGTACCCGTCGGTCAACCCTTCATGCTACGCCTCTGGGGCGAGCGGCTCTGGTTCACCGATGGCGAGCAGCCGCGGCTCGGCGAACGCTTCGCGATCGGCGCCGTCATCGAGACCGAGGCCGGTCCCTTCGTCGCCATCTCCACCCATCTCGAAAGTGCGACGACCGCCGCCTATCGCGAGCGCCAGGTCAAGGAATTGATCGATGCGCTCGACGCAGCCTTCCCAGGCCTGCCGGTCTTGATCGGTGGCGATCTCAACACCGGCAACCATGCCGGCGGCGACTTCGAGGCCGAGGGGCTCTTTGCCATGAGCGCTATCAGGGGCTTTACCCGCCACGGCGGCCCGCTCGAGGTGATGACGACCCGGCCGAGCCTGATCACCCGTTGGCCGGAGCGCGCGATGAAGCTCGATTGGTTCCTTGCCCGCGGCCTGAAGATCGGCGAGACCAGGATCATTCCCTCGCTCGACCCGTCCGGTCGGCCGCTCTCGGATCACGATCTCATCACCTGTGTCGTCGAGGGCTTCGAATAGCCGGGCGTCTCCTTGCCTAAGGCCCGCCCGCATTCTACATGTCGAGGGCTTTTCCAGTGCGGGAGAGGGCAGCGGTTTCCTCGTCCTCTATCGTTCTGGCGACTTGAAATCGATCGCGCGTGACCGCGATCCTTAGGGGATGGGAAGATGGCGAAAATCGTCAATGTCGGGGTCCAGATGGACCATGTGTCGGGCATCAACATTGCAGGTGATTCCACCTTCGCAATGAGCATCGAGGCACAGGCGCGCGGCTATCGCCTCTTCCACTACACGCCCGAAAAGCTTTCGCTGCGCGACGGCAAGGTCTATGCGAGCGTGCAGCAGATGACGCTGCGCGACGTCAAGGGCGACCACTACACGCTCGGCGAAGCTGAGCGTGTCGACCTTTCGACCATGGATGTCATCCTGCTCCGCCAGGACCCACCTTTCGATATGGCCTACATCACCTCGACGCATCTCTTGGAGCGCCTGCATCCGAAGACACTCGTCGTCAACGACCCGGCCTGGGTGCGCAATTCGCCAGAAAAGATCTTCGTCACCGAATTTGCCGACCTGATGCCGAAGACGCTGATCACCCGTGACGCGGAAGAGATCGCGCGGTTCCGCCAGGAAATGGGCGACATCATCCTGAAGCCGCTCTACGGCAACGGCGGCGCCGGCGTGTTCCACTCGACCCGTGACGACCGCAACATGTCATCTCTCCTGGAAATGTTCGGCCAGATGTTCCGCGAGCCCTTCATCGCCCAGGAATACCTGCCGGCCGTGCGCAAGGGCGACAAGCGCATCCTGCTCGTCGACGGCGAGCCGGTCGGCGCCATCAACCGCGTGCCGGCAGACCACGACGCCCGCTCCAACATGCACGCCGGCGGCCGCCCCGAGCCGACCGAGCTGACGGCGCGCGAAAAGGAAATCTGCGCCCGCATCGCGCCGGCGCTCAAAGCCCGCGGCTTCCTCTTTGTCGGCATCGACGTCATCGGCGACTACATGACCGAGATCAACGTGACCTCGCCGACCGGCATCCGCGAAGTGAAGAAGTTCGGCGGCGCCGACGTCGCAAGCCTGCTCTGGGATGCGATCGAGCGCAAGCGCGCCTGAGCCGAACAACACGCCCCTGATCTATGCTGGCGGGCGCTTAAAGCCCGCCAACGCGGTTCGACACTCAACGTCGGGATCCGAGGCCGTCGATCACAGCATCGAGCACGACCCTTAGTCGCCTTAGGCGCTTGAGGTCGCCGTGATAGCCCACCCAGACATCCCGCGCCGGCGGAGCCGGGTCCATGTCGATGCGAACCAGACCGGCGATCTGCTCGGCCAGAAGGTTTGGCAGCACCGCGATGCCGGCGCCGGCAAGAACCGCCCTTGCCTGTACCTCGCGATTGTTGCTGCGAAAGCCGATGCGCGCCTGAGGGAAGGCTTCGCGAAGCCAGGTCGCGTCGGGCAGTGTTTCGAAGGCATGGTCCATCGTCACCAGCCTGACGTCGGACCCCGCAATCGACCTCGGATCGGCCGTGCTGGGTATGCCATAAAGCCCGTAGTCGAGCCGGATCAGCTTGCGCTGGACCACGCCGCTTTCCCTGAACGGCGTGATCCGGAACGCCAGGTCCGCCTCACGCCGGGCGAGACTGAAGATGCGGGCATCGGTCAGAAGCTCGATCGTCAGCCGCGGGTGGTCCGCCACGAGCCTGGCAAGAATCGGCGTCAAAACGTAGGTTCCGAACCACTCGGAGCTGGCAATCCGTAGCGTGCCCTCGAGCTGCTTGCCCTGGCCATCGAGTTCCCTCTCGAAGGAAAGAGCCTCTTCTTCCATCCGCTCGGCATGCGAGAGCACCGCCGAACCCTCGTCGGTCAGCACGAAGCCTTCACTCGTTCGCTGGAACAGCGCGTGACCAACCGCCTCTTCCAAAGCCCTCAGACGGCGACCCATGGTCGGCTGGCTTTGCCCGAGCGTGCGGGCAGCAGCACCGAGCGTGCCACTGCGGGCGATTGCGAGGAAGATCTTGACGTCGCTCCAGTCCATATCTCGGCCCATGCAATTTTGAATGATCTACGGTCGATATCGTAAGTTTCAAACGGAATCATCTGCGCCCATCTTCGCACCGTCAACAGCGCAACGGAGATGAATGATGTCGGAAAAGCAGACGATGCGGGCGGCCTTTCTTGAGGCCCATGGCGGACCATTCAGCCTGGCTGAGGTCGCCCGGCCGGAACCAGGGCCAGGTGAGGTTCTGGTGCGGGTCAAGGCCAGCGGCGTCAATCCGCTGGATATCAAGATCCGCGCCGGTGCCGCGGCGCACGCCAGACATCCGCTTCCGGCAATTCTGGGCATCGATCTTGCAGGCGTCGTCGAGGCGGTCGGCTCGGATGTGACGGCATTTCGCCCAGGTGACGCGGTTTACGGGATGACCGGAGGCGTCGGCGGCATTCAGGGATCGCTGGCGGAGTTTGCTGCCGTGGATGCCCGCCTGTTGGCGCGGAAACCGGCCAATCTCGGGTTTCGCGAGGCCGCTGCACTGCCCCTTGTCGTCATCACGGCGTGGGAGGGCCTTGTCGACCGCGCCGGTGTGCGGACCGGGCAAAAGGTGTTGATCCAGGGCGGGGCCGGTGGCGTCGGTCACGTCGCCGTGCAGATCGCCAGGGCTTTCGGAGCAGAGGTCTATGCCACAGGCAACGCCGGGCAGAGGGAGGTGATCGAAGCGCTCGGGGCCACGGCGATCGACTACCGGAACGAGACGGTCGAGGACTATGTCGCCACCCACACTGGCGGTGAAGGCTTTGATCTCGTCTACGACACCGGTGGTGGGACGATCCTCGATGCATCTTTCAAGGCGATCCACCGTTTCGGTCATGTGGTCAGTTGCCTCGGCTGGGGCACTCACACTCTCGCACCATTGTCGTTTCGGGCCGGCACCTATTCCGGCGTCTTCACGCTTCTGCCGCTTCTGACCGGCATCGGTCGTGAGCGCCATGGCGCCATTCTTTCTGCGGCAACCCGACTGGTGGAGGAGGGCAAGCTGGTGCCGATCGTCGATCCCAGGCCGTTTTCGTTGGGAGAGGTGGCGGCCGCCCACAATGCGGTCGAAGACCGTAGCGCGCGTGGCAAGATCGTGGTGGATTTGGCCGGCTGAGCGCGACAATCCGGCGCGCGCCATCTGGCAGGATATCGCGCGCGCGGGAGCCGGCCGCATTTCAACGATGTTCTGTAATTGTTCTTGTTTTTGTCCGTAAACCGTGCAAGGCTCCATCCTGCAACCCAGAGCGGTTGCGGCGCCAGCGAGTATGGGCCGCCAGGGCAAGGGGACAATCATGGTCGCACGCGTCAGCACGGTGGCATTTCAGGGTATCGAGGGGTTGCCGGTCGATGTGCAGGTGATGGTCGCGCCCGGCAAGGTCGGCATGCAGATCGTCGGCCTGCCGGATAAGGCGGTCGCCGAAAGCCGCGAGCGGGTGCAGGCGGCCCTTCATGCCTCCGGCCTCGCTCTGCCGGCCAAGCGCGTCACCGTCAATCTCGCTCCGGCCGATCTGCCGAAGGAAGGTAGCCATTTCGATTTGGCGATCGCGCTCGGTCTGATGGCGGCCCTCGGCGCCATCCCGGGCGATGCGCTTGCGCCCTATGTGGTGATCGGTGAACTCAATCTTGATGGCACCATTGCCGCGGTTGCCGGGGCATTGCCGGCGGCGATCGGTGCGAATGCGCTCGGTAAGGGGCTGATCTGCCCGGCTGAAAGCGGACCTGAGGCCGCCTGGGCCGGCGCCGAGATCGACATTCTGGCACCCCGCAGCCTGATCGCGATCGCCAACCACTTTCGCGGCACGCAGGTGCTGTCGCGGCCTGAGGCCGCGATCCGCTCCGGCGCTGCCAACCTGCCCGATCTCGCCGACATCAAGGGACAGGAAAGCGCCAAACGTGCGCTCGAAGTGGCCGCCGCCGGCAACCACAATCTGCTGATGGTCGGCCCGCCCGGATCGGGCAAGTCGATGCTCGCCGCGCGCCTGCCATCGATCCTGCCGCCGCTCAATCCGGCCGAGCTTCTCGAAGTGTCGATGATCCATTCGATCGCCGGGCAATTGCCGGGCGGCAAGCTTTCGGATCGTCGGCCGTTCCGCACGCCGCACCATTCCGCCACCATGGCCGCCATGGTCGGCGGCGGCATGCGTGCCAAGCCCGGTGAAGCTTCGCTCGCCCACAATGGCGTGTTGTTTCTGGATGAATTCCCGGAATTCTCGCCGCAGGTGCTCGATGCGCTGCGCCAGCCGCTCGAAACGGCGGAATGCATCATTGCGCGGGCCAATCACCGTGTCAGTTATCCGGCCGCCATCCAGCTCGTCGCCGCGATGAACCCCTGCCGCTGTGGCATGGCCGGCGAGCCGGGCCGCAGTTGCGCCCGAGGGCCGCGCTGCATGGCGGACTATCAGGCGCGCATCTCCGGTCCGCTGATGGATCGCATCGATATCCGCATCGACGTGCCTGCCGTCAGCGCCGCCGACCTGCTGAAGCCGGCGGTAGCCGAAAGCAGCGCGGTTGTGGCCCGCCGCGTCGCGCATGCCCGCGCTCTCCAGATCGACCGCTTCGCCGCCCTCGGTCATCCGGACCTGACGAGCAACGCCCGCGCATCGACCTCGCTGATCGAGAAGATCGCCGCCCCCGATTCGTCGGGCCTGCAGCTTCTGAGGGACGCTGCCGAGAAGATGAAATTCTCCGCCCGCGGGTATCATCGGGTGCTGAAGGTTGCCCGCACGCTCGCCGATCTCGACGGCGCGGCGACCGTTGGCCGCATTCATCTCGCCGAGGCGATTTCCTACCGCATGGCCGGCGAACGCCTGCAGGCGGCGGCTTAGCGAGCGCCCGTGGGAGGGCGCTCGATCCAGGTTGCCAGTCTTGCGCGACGCTGCCGAAAGGCGGCGTCGCGATGAAAGGAGCTGATCAGTCTGCTCTGCGCGGCGTCGGAAACGAAGCGCACCGGATTTCGGACTGCGCATCGATTCCTATTTCGCATACACGAAGCTCGTTCCTTCCCGCGAACAGAGCACGCTTCAGGGTGTCTTCGAAGAAAAAAGGGCGCCTCGAAGGCGCCCTTCCGATCATAGGTGGTTACAGCCAATCAGCCGCCAAGCCCTTCAAACAGCGCCGTCGAAAGGTAGCGTTCGGCAAAGGAGGGGATGATGACGACGATGGTCT
Organism: Ensifer sp.; assembly: GCF_035999185.1. Lineage (GTDB taxonomy): Bacteria > Pseudomonadota > Alphaproteobacteria > Rhizobiales > Rhizobiaceae > Ensifer. The sequence continues at coordinate 24,996 of NZ_DASYHB010000124.1, forward strand.
TGCCGGCGTTTTCCTCGCGCTGGCCGATCTCGATTGCTGCCGTCAGTGCAGCACCTGAGGAAATGCCGACCGGAACGCCCTCAAGTTTTGCGACCAGGCGGGCGGCTTCGATCGCTTCTGCGCTGTTGACGGTGACGATCTCGTCATAAACCTTCGTGTCGAGGATCGCCGGGGCAAAGCCCGCGCCGATGCCCTGGATCTTGTGTGGGCCGGGCGCGCCACCGGAAAGAACCGGGGATTCTTCCGGCTCGACCGCAATCACCTTGATCGACGGCTTGCGCGCCTTCAGCACCTGGCCGGCGCCGGTGATCGTGCCGCCGGTGCCGATGCCGGAGACGAAGATGTCGACGGCGCCGTTGGTATCGTTCCAGATCTCTTCTGCCGTGGTCTTGCGGTGGATTTCCGGGTTGGCCGGGTTTTCGAACTGCTGCGGGATGATCGCGTCGGGCAGGGTCTCGACCAATTCCTGCGCCTTGGCGATTGCGCCCTTCATGCCCTTGGCGCCTTCCGTCAGCACCAGCTCGGCACCCAGGAGCGCCAGCATCTTTCGCCGCTCGACCGACATGGTTTCCGGCATGGTCAGGATGAGCTTGTAACCCTTGGCAGCGGCGACGAAGGCAAGCGCGATGCCGGTGTTGCCGGAGGTCGGCTCGACCAGCGTCGTACGGCCGGGTGCGATCTTGCCCTGCGCTTCCAGGCTCTCGATCATCGCCACGCCGATGCGGTCCTTGACCGAAGCGATCGGGTTGAAGAATTCGAGCTTGGCGAGCAAGTTCGCCTTGACGCCCTTTTCCTTGGCAAGCTTGTCGAGGCGCACGATCGGCGTGTCGCCGATCGTTTCGGTGATCGAGGAATAGACGCGGCCGCGGCCGGGCTTGCGTGTGTCGGACATCAAGTTTCTCCCTTGGGCGTGAATTGTTCTGGTCATGAGAATAGGCATTGCGCCCGCCGACTTCCAGAACGGCAACGACAGCGCGACGATCCGCCGGAGGAAAAAGCACCGGCGAAGTCGTTGTTCGGGAAAAGTTTTTTCAGCTCGCGCGCACCGCGATATAGGCCGCGGTACCGGCAAGCACGCTGGCGGCAACCCGGTTCAGCGTTTTAAGTGCCGTGGGCTGCTTCAACAGCAGACGTGCGCGTGACGCGAGCAGCATGTAGGGCACGAGCACCGTCAGGAGCACCAGGAAAGTCGCCGTCAAAAGCAGGCCGTAATCGCCGGGCCCGATCGCGCGGATGTCGATCAGCGTCGGCACGAGCGCTACGTAAAACAGCATGGTCTTTGGATTGCCGAGCGTAATCAGCAGGCCGGACAGGAAAGACATGGCGGCATTCGCCGGCGGCTTCGCCTTGATTTCTTCCGGCAGCAGGCCGGCGCTCCAGAGCTTCCAGGCGATGTAGCCGAGATAGAGCACGCCCGCGAATTTCACCACCAGGAAGGCGGTGGTAAAGGTCTGAGCGATCAGCGCCAGTCCGAGAATGACGGCGGTCAGGTAGACGATGTCGCCAAGCGCAATGCCGAGCCCCATGAAGAAGGTTTCGCGGAATCCGGAGCCGAGCGCACGCGCGACCAGGGCGGTGACGCCAGGGCCGGGGATGGCCGCAGCAATGAACAGAGCGCCGCAATAGGCGATGAGAGCCGTGAGCGTCATGAACGGTCCTTGTGATGGTGGTGCTGGCTTTTACCGCAAGATGCCGGAAAAGAGAACGTAGCAAAACGACGGCGTGCCGTGTGCTTCGTTAAATCTTGGCCGATTTCCGGGAGAAATGCAGCCATCCAGAGTGGTATGATGGCCTATGCGCGCATAGGGCGCGTTCACTCAAGGGGCCGTGCGACAAAATTGATCCGGTGACAAGTCTGGCGTTGTCCTGCGGCAACTGGCGGGTAGAGGTTGCACTGGCGCAAGAGCGGGAGGCGTTTCCATGCCCGAATTGAAAGACATGATCGGCTTTGCTCTCTTGGCCCTGGGCATGGTGCTGACGCCAGGACCGAACATGATCTACCTGATCTCGCGCTCGATCAGCCAAGGGCCGGCGGCGGGGTTGATCTCGCTTGGTGGCGTGGCGCTCGGTTTTGTCGTCTACATGGTCTCGGCAGCGCTCGGTATCACCGCGCTGCTCATTGCTGTACCCTTCGCCTACGACGCGCTGCGCTTCGCGGGGGCCGCCTATCTCCTCTACCTCGCCTGGCAGGCGGTCCGGCCGGGCGGGCGTTCACCGTTTCAGGTTCGGCATCTGCCGAAGGACGGGCCAAAGAAGCTCTTCGTCATGGGGTTCCTCACCAGCCTGCTCAATCCCAAGGTGGCGATCCTCTATCTCTCGCTGCTGCCCCAGTTCATCCGGCCGGAGCTTGGCAACGTGCTCGGCCAGTCGCTGGTCTTCGGTTCGATCCAGATCGTGACCAGCGTTACCGTCAATGCGATGATTGCGCTCGCGGCCAGCGGCATTTCGGCCTTCCTCGCCGGACGGCCGTTGTTCATGGTGGTGCAGCGTTGGGCAATGGGTACCGCGCTGTTCGGTTTCGCGCTCAGCATGGCGGCCGAAGCGCGGCGTTAATCCGCGCCAGCCTGATCTTTGGACGATTACTCGAACACCGGCCGCATGAAGCTGCGCTCGTAGCTGACGATGCAGCGGGTCTTTTCGGCATAGGCGAAGGCTTCAAGGCATTCAGGATCGCGCGCCATCTCCTGGCGATAGGCCTCGTAGGCGGCAAGGCTCGGGAAGCTGAAGAGCGCGAGTGCGATGTTGTTTGCACCTTCGTGCGGCATGAAATAGCCGTGATGGGTGCCGCCCAGGCGATTGACGAGCGGAATCCAGAGCTTGGCGTAATGCTCGAACTCGGCGGCCTGGTAGGGGTCGATGACGTATTTCAGATAGCAGGTAATCATGCGGCTCTCCCTTCGCGTTGACGCTTGATAGAAGAGGGCAAGCGAAGTTTCCAGCCGAGATTCATGCCAGCTGCGGCAAAGAGGATCGCGATCGAGCCGAGGATCTGGATCGGCTGCAACTGATGGCCGAAGGCGATGCGATCGACGACGATGGCGGCGATCGGGTAGACGAAGGAAAGCGCGCCGGTCATGTGCGTGGGTAGCCGCTGGATCGCGCCATAGAGCAGCACGTACATGAGGCCGGTGTGGACGATGCCAAGCGTGATGAGGATCGACCATTGCGCGGCACCTGATGGCGCGGGGGCGGCGAGCGCCATTGGCGCCAGCATCAGCGTTCCCGTAACTACCTGGATCAGCGCGATCAAATGCGGCGGCGTGCCCTTGAGCAGCTTCGTCGCGATTGCAGCGATGGCATAGAAAAAGGCGGCGCCGATCGAAAGGGCGATACCGATCAGATAGCTTTCCGGCGCGACGCCATGGCTCGGCTTGGCTACGACGATGGCCAGCATGCCGGCGAAGGAGACGGAGAGCCAGAAGATCTTCGTGCCCGTGATCTTCTCGCCAAGAAAGAGCGCACCGAGCCCGAGCAGCATGAAGGGCTGGGTGTTGTAGACCATGGTCGCAATCGAGATCGACGCGTGGGAATAGGCGGCAAAAAGCAGCAGCCAGTTGACGACGATGGCGACGCCGCCAACGACAGACAGTACGAGCATGCGGCGGCTGAAGTGCTTGCGGTCGAGCAGGCCGAGAAACCAGGCAATGCCAACGAGCGTGATTGCGCCGAAGACGCAGCGCCAGAACACGACGCTGGTTACCGGCTGGCCGGACATCAGCACGAACCAGCCGATGGTGCCTGAGATCAGCATCGCCGCCGTCATCTCGATGCTGCCGCGCCTAAGTTCCGAATTCATGATCACCGCTCCCTGGTTGGTGATGCCAGAATAGGCGCCTGACCTCGTGTTTTCCATGGATAGGAAAAGGCGTTCGTGCGATAATGCCTAATCTTCGAAGTTATATTCCGTGTTTCGGCTTATGGTGGTGTGATGCTGGATGAGATTGACCGACGAATCCTCGATATCCTCGCGACCAATGCGCGGGTGTCGCTGAAAGAGCTGGCCGAGCAGGCGGGCCTATCATCGCCGAGTGCTGCCGACCGGCTGCGCAAGCTGGAAGAGCGCGGCGTTCTCGATGGTTTTACCATCTCGCTTAATCCGCTGAAGCTCGGGTACCCCTTGCAGGCCGTCATCCGCGTGCGCCCCATGCCGGGCATGCTGCACATCGTCGAGCGGCTGATCCAGGACACGCCCGAGATCGTCGAATGCGACAAGGTGACCGGCGACGATTGTTTCATCGCCAAGCTCTACGTGCGCGACATGACACAGCTTGATACCATCCTCGACCGGATCGCCGAGAAGGCGCAGACGAACACCTCGATCGTGAAATCGTCGCCGGTGAAGCGCCGCCTGCCGCCGTTGCTTTAACTGGAGATAGGGCTCAGACCCCGGTGGAGCCGAAGCCGCCCGCACCGCGCGTCGTCTCGCTGGCATTGTCGCTCTCGCGAACCGTCACCTGGGTCACAGGCGCAATCACCATCTGGGCGATGCGCATGTCGCGCTCGATGATGAAGTCCTCATCGCCGAGATTGACAAGCAGCACCTTCACTTCACCGCGATAGTCGCTGTCGATCGTACCGGGCGTGTTGAGGCAGGTGATGCCGTGCTTGAAGGCAAGGCCGGAACGCGGCCGGATCTGCGCCTCGTAGCCTGCCGGAACCTCGAAGATAAAGCCCGTCGGCACCAGCGCGCGCCTGCCCGGCATCAGCATGAGCGGGCGATCCGCGGGAACGGCGGCGCGCAGGTCCATGCCGGCGGCGCCTGCAGTTTCGTAGGCGGGCAGGTCCAGGCCTTCGCCATGCGGCAGACGAACGAGGTTGAGCGTCGGGCGGGATTGGGATGTCAGTGTGGTCATGGCCCCATAAGCCGGGCGGCCCGCCCCTCGGTCAATTGCATAATCAAGCCCGAGCCTGTAAAGGACGCGGCAACTCACAGGATTTTACGACATGGCCGAAACTCTCGCCGAGGCGGTTTCCCGCCGCCGCACATTTGCGATCATTGCCCACCCGGACGCCGGTAAGACCACGCTCACCGAAAAGTTGCTGCTGTTCGGCGGCGCCATCCAGCTCGCCGGTGAAGTCAAGGCCAAGAAGGATCGCATCCAGACCCGTTCGGACTGGATGAAGATCGAGCGCGAGCGCGGCATCTCGGTCGTCACCTCGGTGATGACCTTCGAGTATGGCGGCAACGTCTTCAACATCCTCGACACGCCCGGTCACGAAGACTTCGCCGACGACACCTACCGCACGCTGACGGCGGTGGATGCGGCCGTCATGGTCATCGACGCCGCCAAGGGTATCGAACCGCGCACGCTGAAGCTGTTCGAAGTCTGCCGCATGCGCGATATCCCGATCATCACCTTCGTCAACAAGATGGACCGCGAAAGCCGCGATCCCTTCGAAATCCTCGATGAAGTCGAGGAAAAGCTGGCGCTCGACTGCGCGCCGGTCACCTGGCCGATCGGCCGCTCGAAGACCTTCTGCGGCTCCTATCATCTCGCCCACAACACCGTGCGCGGTTCCGACACGCAGGAAATCCCGACCAAGGTCAACGGTCCGGAGATGGCCTCGCACCGCCTGCCGGAAAACGAGCGCGACGCCTTTACCGACGAGCTGTCGCTGGCGATCGAAGCCTGCAAGCCTTTCGACAAGAAGGCGTTCCTTGAAGGTCACCTGACGCCGGTCTTCTTCGGCTCTGCGCTGCGCAATTTCGGCGTGCGCGATCTCATCAACGCGCTCGGCGACATCGCGCCGCCGCCGCGTGACCAGGTGGCCGATATTCGCACCGTGCACGCGACCGACGACAAGATGACCGCCTTCGTCTTCAAGATCCAGGCCAACATGGACCCCAACCATCGCGACCGCATTGCCTTTGCCCGCGTCTGCTCCGGCAAGCTCGAGCGCGGCATGAAGGCACGGCTGTCTCGCACCGGCAAGCAGCTGGGGCTCAGCGCTCCGCAGTTCTTCTTTGCCTCGCAGCGCCAGCTCGCCGACACCGCCTATGCGGGCGACGTCGTCGGCATCCCGAACCATGGCACGCTCCGTATCGGCGATACGCTGACCGAGGGCGAACCGCTGGTGTTCCAGGGCGTTCCGAACTTCTCGCCGGAAATCCTGCGCCGCGTGCGGCTTGAGGACGCGATGAAGGCAAAGAAGCTGAAGGAAGCGCTGCAGCAGATGGCCGAAGAGGGCGTCGTGCAACTGTTTTCGCCCGAGGACGGCTCACCGGCGATCGTCGGCGTTGTCGGCGCACTGCAGCTTGACGTCTTGAAGGAGCGCCTCAGCGCCGAATACGGCCTGCCGGTTTCTTTCGAAATGTCGCGCTTCTCGGTCTGCCGCTGGATTTCGTCCGATCAGCCGGCCGAACTCGACAAGTTCGTGACGGCCCGCCGCGGCGATATCGCCCGCGATCTCGACGGCGACCCGGTGTTCCTGGCGCAGGACAGCTTCTCGCTGCGCTACGAAGCGGAGCGCTATCCGGCGATCAAGATGGTCGCGATCAAGGAATACCACGTCGCCAAGGCGGCCTGATCGACTTTTCTTCTTCTGGCCGGTGCGTGACGCGCCGGCCGGAATTCCGGTGCGCCAGCCGGTACGCTGCCCCGAACCCACTTCCCTAGACCAGAAAATCGAAACGCGCGGACGCTCGCTCGAGCAGGGCCGAGTTTGGGCGAGCGCCCCAGGTACTTTCGAGCGTTTGTGAAAGTGACGTCACCAGCCGCTCGATATCCTCGCGCGCCATCTCATGCAGCGCTTCAGCAACGATCAGTGCGCGTGTCGTCTGCGGCCGGATCGCTGAAAGGCCGCTCTGCCGGTTGGTCCAGCGCCGGGCATGCGCCCGGCCTTCCGCATCGGCAAAAATCACTTCGCCGGGCTCCGGCTTTTCCACCTCTCCCGAAAACGTCAGATAGGTCTCGTTGCCGAGCGCGCGCCGGACATGCAGATGTTCAGAAACAAACGCCAGATCGAAGACCGCAATCGGGATCGCGAAGGCGAGCGAAGCGGCGTTGCAGAGATCGATCAACGGGTGGATCGCTGGCAGAGCGCCTTCCTTGCGGAAACGCCGCAGCAGTGCTTCGGAGGCCGAGCGGTATTGCGTCGGCTTCAGCCCCATTTTTGCAAAGGTTCTTCGCCACGCCTGTATCTCCGGGAGGTCGCTTTCTGAGTTTTCGCCGAGCCGGTCGTTGGCGATCGCCTGGAAACGCAGGACCGCGTCATCGACTGAAACGTCGCTGCGCACGCCGTCGATGAAGATCGTGCCGGCTCGGAGTTCCGGGAAATCGTGCCAGATTTCGTTGGCGTGCTGGAAATGCATGGGAGCCCTCGTATCCTGTGCGTTCATGATCGTTCACGTCCTGCGCGCCGGGTGCGGCACGGCGTTTGCCGGGTTCCTTCTCGACAGTATCTGGGGCACGCTCAGCCCGAGTACAGCGGCAAGCACGCAGGCGATGCCTGCAATCTGATAGATCCCGACCGGCTCGCCCAGAAGCAGAAAAGCGAAAGCGACGGCCGAGACCGGCGCCAGCGCCGTGAAGACCGAAGCCTCCGTGCCGCTGACGCGCGCCGATCCTGCATACCAGAGCAGGAAGCCGGCGACCGTCGGGACCAGCGCGTAATAGAGAACCGCCGTGAGCGCGCCCGGTTCAAGGCTTGCGTTCCAGGGCGTCTCGAAAAGGGCAGGGACGAGCGCGACGGCGAAGCCAAGCCCGGCCATCAGCGTCGAGAGCGCAAGAGGCGAGATCTGTGTCTTGACCCGCTTGTTGATCAGGATGAACAGGCCCTCGCAGATGACGGCGCCGAAGATCAGAGCGATGCCCAACGCAGAATGGGCCCCCCCATCGCCGGGCTTGAAGACGATGGTCAAAACGCCAAAGGCGGCAAGCGCGATTGCCGCAAGCATTCGGCGGTCCGGGCGCTCGCCGAGAATGAGGATGGCAATGGCGGCCGAGACGATCGGCAAGGTGCCGATCACCACGCCGGCGTCGGTCGCGGAGGTGAAGCCGAGGCCCGCGATCAACAGGGTGGTGTAGCCGACGCTGCCAGCGCCCGCCTGCGCGACGAGGATCAGCCAGTCACGTGCTGCGAGTTTCGGCCATGACGCCTTGGTTACGCGCATCAACAGAAGGAAGAGCGGGAAGGCGACGGCAAAGCGCAGAGCCGTGGCCGCGAATGGCGGCAGGCCCGTCGCGATGATCTTGCTGGCGATGACCGTGCTGCCGACGAGGATCATCGCCAGCGACAGATAGAGATAGCCCCGAACCTTTTCCGACATGTCGTCCCCTCTCGAACTGCTGCGCCTGGAAGCGAGCGTCAGCAATGCGCCGGGGGAGACGTTCGGGTCTTGAACGGAATTGCAGGGCTACTTGATAGCCTCGGCATAGGCGCCGGGCGAAAGTCCGTACTTGCTGACGAAGACACGGGTCATGTGGCTCTGGTCGGCAAAGCCTGCGGCGAACGCGGCTTCTGCAAGCGGTGCGCCCTTGCCGATCAGGCGACGCGCAAGCTCGATGCGGCGCTGGATGATATAGGCGTGTGGCGTCAGGCCAATGGCTTTTGCGAAATGACGCACGAGCTGGAAACGGCTGAGTCTGGCTTCGGCGGCGAGATCGGCGAGCGTGATGGCAACGGTCGGGTCGTCGTCGATCATCGTCCTGGCCGACGCGACCGCAGCTGGGCTTTCGGTTCGCGGCACCCTGCCGGTAACGAGCAGGCTGCCGAACAGCAGCAGCAACAGCTCTTCCCGGCGGATCGCTTCGTCCGGTGCCACGGGGGCGGTGATCGCCGCGAAGAGGGCGTGGAACTGGTGTGCGGCTCCTGCGTCGCGGAACGCCGGGGTGCTAAATTCGCCTTCCGACGAACGCCCCTGGCTGATGTCTTCGGCGGCTGCAGCGACAACGGAAGGGTCGAGGTAGAGCATGCGCCAGCTGCGGCCTGCATCGCCGATCGGCGCACCGTCATGCACCTCGCCGGGATTGACGCTGATCATGTCGCCGGCGCCCGCCTCCACCATGCCGCGGCCGCTCAGCGATTTCTGGGCACCCTGGTAAATGAGGCCAATGCCGAATTGATCGTGCGTGTGGCGGGCAAAGCTGTGGCGCGTTTCAGCTTCGACCGCGTCAATGCCGACGGTCGCGCTGCGCAGCATCCTGAACTGACCTTTTGCCATCGTGCGCCCGATATTTTCCCGTCACACTTCTACATCGTGGCCTAGCGGTCGGCCATCCTATTGTTGTCGCGTCTTGCGGCGCCTGCACGCATTGCGGTGCCGGAAACGCATAAACAACCTGAAGGCTAGGGCCAGCTGCCGTTGCATTCACGAGCCGCATGCTTAACTTGCCGCAACAATGTTGACGACGAGAGAGATTCGCATGCTGGACTTGCGCGTTCATTTCCTTGAGGCGGATGGGCCGCTTGCTCCCTGGCGCGAACAGATCCTTTGGGTGGTGCGGGAAACGGCGGCGCGTGTCGGCGGCCGGGTTTCCAGCGCAGAGGCCGCCGCGCCCATCGATATCGTCGTCGAACGAAGGCCGGGTGAGGTGATCCCCGAACTGGGTCTTACCGGAGCCTGCTATCGCCGGGGACTGATCTCGCTGACACTCGACCCCGACAACGACAATTTCGAGGCCAGCCTTGCTGGCGGCGATCTTTTAAAGACGCTGACACATGAGCTGCATCATTCCTTCCGCTATGCGACCTGCGGCTATGGCATCCGCCTGGGAGAAGCCCTGGTCACGGAAGGTCTCGCGGATGCCTTCGACGACGAGATCAACGGCGGCGATGGCCGCCTATGGGGACATGCGATCGCAGCCGGCGATTGGCCGCAGGTGCTGGAGCGCGCCGAACGGGAGCTTTGGGCGGACAGCTATGATCACGAAGGCTGGTTCTACGGGTATGATCGCGCTCTTCCACGCTGGGCCGGCCACACGATCGGCTACCACCTTGTCAAAACCTATCTCGCCGCGAACCCCGAGGCGCGGCCGTCGCAGATGACGGCAACCCCCGCTTCGGTGGTGATCGGTGGCGCCTGGACGCCGTTGCGGAAACGTCTGCTGGCCGTGGCCTAAGCGAACAAAGCGCTCATCACCTTATCGGGTGCCTCACGCAACGGGCGCTTCGTCGCGATCGCGCCCCGGCAACCGCCTGACGTCGCCGATCCAGGAGAGCGCCGAGGAGCACCAGATCTGAGACCGTGGCGTCAGCTCCCGGCGCTGGTTGATCGTGCCGACCCGGATGCCGACTTCCAGGGCATCCTCGTCCGTTCCGGTCGTGTAGATCGGCGAGCCGCAGTTCGGGCAGAAGAACTGCAGCCGTTTCCGGCCATTCGCGCCGGTCTTCGTATAGAGCTTTGGCTCGCCACCGGTCAGGCGGAAGTTCTCGCGCTCGGTGCCCGCAGTCACACGATAGGCGGATCCCGTCAGCTGCTGACAGTCGGTGCAGTGGCAGATCCCGATATCCGCCGGATCGATCTCGGCTTCATAGGTGACGAAGCCGCAGTGGCATTGCCCATCGATATGCATGAAGGCCTCCCTGAAAGCGGGAAAGCTAGGGCGGGGCGGGAAAATGTGTATGCGGCGGATCTCCCCCGAATCACGATTTCGGCGCGATATCAGCTGCAATTCCGAGGCACGCGGGGGATGCTTGTCGTAAGTCTTGGCTTACACGCCCGTGAACAGCCACTCGTGTTCGCGGGCATTGTGGAATTTCCAGACCCGCTTCGGTCCGGCCATGACGTTCAGGTAGTAGACGTCGTAGCCGTGCACCGCGGCGACCGGGTGATAACCCCTCGGCACCAGCGCCACGTCGCCGTCCTCGACCGCCATGGTCTCGTCGAGCGACCGGTCGTCGGTATAGACGCGCTGCATGGCAAAGCCCTGCGGCGGATTGATCCGGTGGTAATAGGTCTCTTCCAGATAGCTTTCCGCCGGCAGGTCGTCCTGATCGTGCTTGTGCGGCGGATAGGAGGAGGTGTGGCCGCCCGGCGTGATAACCTCGACGACCAGCAGCGACTGCGCCGAGCCGTCGTCTTCCGGCATGATGTTGGTGACGTAGCGGGTGTTGGTGCCCTTGCCGCGGGTCATCTGCGGATGGGTACCCGGCGGAATCACCTTCGCCTTGAAGCCGTCACCGCCCGGCGCCGAGCAGATGGCAAGGTCGAGATCGCAGGTGGCTGTTGCCTGCCAATGGCTGCCCTTCGGCACGTAGACGGCGTAGGGTTGGCCCTCGAACGGCGTCATGCGCTCGCCGAGTTCGCCAAAGGCTTCGCCATTGACGGACACTCTCGCCTTGCCGGAAACCAGCACCAGGCAGATCTCCTTGTCGCCGGTCTCACCTTCTGTCGTCTCACCGGCTTTCAGCCGTTCGAGCGCGAAGCCGACATAGGTCCAGCCGGCACTCTCCGGCGTCACGTTTTGCATAAGCCCGGATTTGGCCTTCGGTTTGACGAGCAGCTTGGACATGTCGGTCTCCTGACTTAGTACGCGGGGGCGCCGAGCCTGTGGCTTGCCCCTCACCTTGACCCTGTCCCCGCAGGCGGGGAGAGGGGATACCGTTTGCGTTCTGCCGCGTCCGTCGAGAGGGTCGAGCGGTTGCGGCACATCCCTTCTCCCCGCCAGCGGAAGGTCGCGGCAGCCGGATGAGGGGCATCCCCATCACCGGGCAACCGAAAGCGCTTGCTTACTTGTCGAGCCCGGCTTCCTTGGCGAAGGCCTTCAGCGATTTCAGTCCGAGCGACTGGTATTCGAACGGGTTGCGCACCGCCGAATCCTGTTCCGCTTCGATCACCAGCCAGCCGGAATAGCCGTGTTCGGCGGCAATTTTCAGTACGGGCAGGAAGTCGACGCCGCCCTCGCTGTCGCCGGGCACGGTGAAGACGCCACGCCGTACACCTTCGAGGAAGGAGAGGCCTTCGCCTTCGACGACCTTGCGCACAGCGGGCCGCACGTTCTTGGCATGGATGTGGCGCACACGATGCATGTATTTCTTCGCCACTTCCGCCGGGTCGGAGCCGCCGAACCAGGCGTGGCCGGTGTCGAGAAGCAGCTTGGTCGCCGGACCGGTGTTCTGCATCAAGAGGTCGATCTCCTCGCCGGTCTGAACGATCGTGCCCATGTGGTGGTGGTAGACGAGATCGATGCCCTGATCGGCGCAATACTGAGCCATCGCTTCGAGGTCGGCGCCGAACTTCTTCCACTGGTCGGCCGGCAGCACCGGCTTGTCGTTTGCGACCGACTTGGCATCGTCGCCATGAATGGCGTTCGAGGTTTCGCAGACGATCGCCACCTTGCAGCCATTGTGCTTCAGGAGGTCGAGATGCGGCTGGATCGCCTTCTTCTCAGCCTCGACGTCATGGGTGAGCAGGTTGGTCGAGTGCCAGCCGGACACGAAAGCGAGATCGTAGGAGCCGAGCTTCTGCTTCAGCGCCTCTGGATCGGTTGGCATCTTGTGGCCCTTCTCGATGCCGTCGAAGCCGATTTTCTGGCAATCGGACAGGCAGTCCTCAAGCGTCAGATGCGCGCCGATCGTATGATCGTCGTCGTTGCTCCAGGCGATCGGGTTGGTTCCGTAGCGGATCATGTCTTTTACTTTCATATGCCATCCGTGGAAGGCGGATGCTCTGTGACCATAAACGGGAAAAGCGCCCGCGCCGAAAACGCGGACGCCGAAGGCGCAATCTTAGCCGAAGCGCTGCGCGGAGAGGGCCTTCTCATAGCCCTTGCGCGCCTCGTTGACCTGGCTGCGGGCCGACACCTCGGGCACCGCCACGTCCCACCAGTGGCCGCCGGCCTGAGTGGTGATCAGCGGGTCGGTGTCGATGACGATGACAGTCGTTCGCGTCTCGCTTGCGGTCTCCTTGAGCGCCGTTTCGAGCTCGGAGATCGAACCGACCTTGCGGGTGACGGCACCCATGGCGCCGGCATGGGCGGCAAAGTCGATCTGCGGCAGTTCGACGTGGTGCGTGTCCTTCAGGAGATTGTTGAAGTTGGCGCCGCCGGTGCCCATCTGCAGCCGGTTGATGCAGCCGTAGCCGGCATTGTCGAGCAGCACGATTGTGAACTTGGCGCCGAGCATGATCGAGGAGGCGATCTCCGAGTTCAACATCATGTAGCTGCCGTCGCCGACCATGACGATCACGTCGCTCTCCGGCCTGGCGAGCTTGACGCCGAGACCGCCGGCGACCTCGTAACCCATGGTCGAGAAGCCGTATTCCATATGATAGCCGCCGGGCTCTTCCGCTTGCCAGAGCTTGTGCAACTCGCCTGGCAGGCCGCCTGCCGCACACACGAGCGTCGTGTTCTTGGCTCCGCGGGCGCGCTGGACGGCGCCGATCACCTGGGCGTCGGAGGGAAGGGCAGCATTGGTCGTCGCCGTCGCCTTGTCGGCGGTCGCCAGCCATTCGGCCTTGCCGGCCTTGGCCTTCGCGGTCCAGCTCGGGTCGGCCTTGTGGCCGCCGAGACCGCCGGAGATCCGGTTGAGGCCGGCGCGGGCGTCGGCGATCAGCGGCAGGCCATTGTGCTTGCCGGCATCGAACGGCTGGACGTTGAGGCCAATGATCTTCAGCCCTTCATTTTTGAACAGCGCCCACGAGCCAGTGATGAAGTCCTGCAGACGCGAGCCGACGGCGAGAACCACGTCGGCATCCTCGGCAAGCGCGTTGGAGGCTGACGTGCCGGTCACGCCGACCGAGCCCATGTTGAGCGAATGCGAATGCGGCAGCGCCGACTTGCCGGCCTGCGTCTCGACGACGGGAATGCCGTGTCGCTCGGCGAAGTCGGCAAGGTCCTTGCTCGCTTCCGAATAGAGCACGCCACCGCCGGCGATGATGATCGGCTTCTTCGCTGCTTTCAGCGCTGCGATTGCTGTTGCCAGTTCGTCGAGATCGGGCTCGATGCGGCGCGGCACCCAGACCTTCTCGTCGAAGAAGTTTTCCGGATAATCATAGGCTTCCGCCTGGACGTCCTGGCAAAGCGACAGCGTCACAGGGCCGCAATCGGCCGGATCGGTCAGCACCTGCATGGCGCGGCGGAGCGCCGGGATGATCTGTTCGGGGCGGGTAATGCGGTCGAAGTAGCGCGACACCGGACGGAAGCAGTCATTCGCCGAGATCGTGCCGTCGCCAAAGCTTTCGACCTGCTGCAGCACCGGATCGGGGCGGCGGTTGGCAAAGACGTCGCCGGGCAGGAACAGGACCGGCAGGCGATTGACATGGGCAAGGGCCGCCGAGGTGACCATGTTGAGCGCGCCGGGACCGATGGAGGTGGTGCAGGCCATGAAGCGGCGGCGGAAGCTCGCCTTGGCAAAGGCGATTGCAGCATTGGCCATGCCCTGCTCGTTCTGGGCGCGGTAAGTCGGCAGCGTGTCCTTGATTGCGTGCAGCGCCTCGCCGACGCCGGCGACGTTGCCGTGGCCGAAGATGGCGAAGACGCCGCCGAAGATCGGTACCTTCTTGCCGTCGATCACGGTCATCTGGCGGGTCAGGAACCGCGCCACGGCCTGGGCCATGGTCAGGCGCACGGTCTTCTGGCTCATTGTCTGTTTCCTCCTCGTGGGCGAAATCGTCCCGTTCCACCCTGCTTGCTGCATTGTCCGACGCTTGGCGTCGATCCTATGCGGCCTTCGTTTCACCCAGTTGCAGCCAGAGATCGACCAAGGCCCCAAACTTTCCAGCCATGTCGGCGATCGCCTGTTCGTCTGTCATCGTGCCACCGAGCCAGGCCTTGCCGGCATCGGCAAAAATCGTGCGGCCGACGGCGAAGCCCTTGACGGTCTTCGAGGTGCGGGCAGCCGCAAAGCCGTCCTTCAGCTGCTCATAGGGCGCTTCGAGGCCCAAGAGCACCACGCCGCGGCAGAGCGGGTCGCGTGCCTCGATGACGGCATCGATCGCTGCCCAGGCGCCGCGGCTTGCCTGCGGCTCGAGCTTCCACCAGTCCGGCTTGAGGCCGGCGTCGTAGAGTTCGGTGAGCGCCCGCGGAATGGTCTGGTCGTCGAGCTTGCCGTGTTTGCCGGCGATGATCTCGATCAGGATTTCACGGCCGACCTTGCGGGCCGCCTCGAAGGCCGAACGCAGCTTTGCCACCTGCTGTGCCTTGAGTTCGGCCGGATCGTCCGGGTGGTAGAAGGAGAGCACCTTGATGCAATGGTCGACCGGCCAGTCGATGAGCCGGCTACCGAGATCCTGGCTGAACTCGAACTGCAGCGGCCGCGAGCCCGGAAGCTCTATCGGCTTGCCGATCCAGAAATCGCGGTGGGCGCCGGCGGCATAGAGCGCGTCCCGGCCGTATTTGTCGTCGATCAGCATGCCGAAACCGGACCGTCCGGCAGCAACCTGTGCGGCAGCCTTGACCGCCAGCACCTTGAAGGCGGGGATACGGGCAAGCAGCGCCTGGTCGCCGGCGGCGATATCTTCGAGCTGGCTGCGGTGGTCGATCGCAAGAGCCATCAGAAGCGGAATGTCGCGGCGGCGGGTGGTCGCCCAGTGCACGTGGTTGATCGCCTCGTCCTTGCGCAGCGCCCGTTCCTTGCTGCCCTTTTCGAGGAAGAACTTGAGTTCCGTCCAGGTCGGGATTTCAGGTGCGCAGAGCAGGCGCGAGACGGCAAAGGCGCCACAGGCATTGGCCCAGGTGGCGGAGGTGGCATGCGGTTCGTCACGAAGCCAGCCGCGCAGGAAGCCGGACATGAAAGCGTCGCCGGCGCCGAGCACGTTGTAGACTTCGATCGGAAAACCCTTGCCGACGATGCCGTCTTCGAGATTGTCGGAGATGGGCCCGTCATAGACGATGCAGCCCATCGGGCCGCGCTTCAGAACGATCGTCGCTTTCGACAGCGCGCGGATCGTCTTCAGCGCCTGAAGCAAGTCGCTTTCGCCCGACGCGATCAGCACCTCTTCTTCGGTGCCGACGATCAAGTCGCAGTCGGCAAGAACGGTCTTGAGATGTGCCGAAACACGATCCGAGGCGATGTAGCGGCTCTCGCCGGCGTCATGGCCTGCGAGCCCCCAGAGGTTCGGGCGATAGTCGATGTCGAAGACGATCCTGGCGCCGTTTTCCTTGGCAAGGCGCATGGCCTTGCGCTGGGCAGCGTCGGTGTTCGGCTTGGAGAAATGGGTGCCGGAAACGAGGACGGCGCGGGCAGAGCGGATGAACTCTTCCGATACGTCGTCTTCGCAAAGCGCATTGTCGGCGCAGTTGTCGCGGTAGAAGAGCAGCGGGAAAGACCTGTCGTTTTCGACGGCGAGGATGGCAAGCGCCGTCAGCCGTTCTGGGTCGGTGACGATACCGCGCGTCTCGACACCCTCGCGGGTGAGCTGCTCGCGAATGAAGCGGCCCATCTGCTCGTCGCCGACGCGGGTCAGAAGTGCTGACTTCAAACCGAGGCGGGCGGTGCCGACGGAGATGTTGCACGGGCAGCCGCCGACCGACTTGGCAAAACTCGAAACATCTTCAAGCCGCGTGCCGATCTGCTGGCCATAGAGATCGACCGAGGCCCGGCCGATGGTGATCAGGTCGAGCGGCTTTGCTCCCTGTGCCGAAACGTTCTGGCTCACTGCTTCCTCCCCGCGGACACCTTGGCGGGCCCGACCATTTTCGTACTGTGGGTGATGGCGGTATGAAACATAAATTCCGACGTTTCGTCAATATGGAATTTTCATTCTATCTGTTCC
>NZ_DASYHB010000126.1:0-21689 GCF_035999185.1 Ensifer sp.
GCGTTGCCACCCATGACGATGACGAGGTCGGTGTTCTTGATGTCGGTCCAGGCGTTCGTCATTGCGCCGCGGCCAAATGTTGGAGCCAAACTGGCTACCGTGGGGCCGTGTCAGACGCGTGCCTGGTTGTCGAAGCCGACGACGCCCAAGGACCGGACAGTCTTGTAGGTCAGCCATCCCGTCTCGTTGGTTCCGCCTGAAGCCGCCAGGAACCCCATCGTCGTCCAGCGGTTGACGGTGACACCGGCCGCGTTCTTCTCGATGAAGTTCTTGTCGCGGTCGTCCTTGATCGCACGGGCGATCTTGTCGAAAGCATCTTCCCAGGAAATGTCCTGCCAGCTGTCGGCGCCGGGGGCGCGGTGGCGCGGCTTCGTGGTGCGGGTCTCGGACTTCACGAAGTCCTTCAGCGCCGCACCCTTGGGACAGAGTGTCCCGCGGTTGGTGGGATGGTCCGCATCCCCTTCGATATGGATGAGCTCCGCCTTTTCGCCGGCGGCAAGATCACCCTTCGAATACATCAGGATGCCGCAGGCGACCGAACAGTAGGTACAGACGTTGCGGGTCTCCGTCGTGCTTGCAAGTTTGAAGGCGCGCACGTGGGCGGCGGTCGCGGCCTCTGCCGCTCCGAAGCCCATGGCCCCGATCGTGGTGGCCGCGGCGCCTGCGCCGGCGAGCTTGAGGAAGCTGCGGCGGGAAAGATCGATGTTCATTGGAGGTCCTCTTCCATGCGTATCGGTCTTGAAGCGAATGGTCGAGCCTCGCAGCCATTGTGTCAAGGCCGATTTGATCGGCAATTGCCCCGAAAAGTCATGGTCTTGACCGAAACGATCGGTCATGATCGCAGCCAGCATGGCGGTCGCCATCGATACAGACGTCCCAAGGGAGTTTAAACCGTGAGCAACGTTTCCCCCTCCGCCGAACCGCGCCTGACCTCGCTCGCCCATGGCGGCGGCTGCGGCTGCAAGATCGCGCCCGGCGTGCTCCAGGAAATTCTACGTGGACGTGTGCAATTGCCGGTGCCGGCGGAGCTGCTCGTCGGCATCGAGACGTCGGACGATGCAGCCGTCTATCGCCTCAACGACCACCAGGCCGTGGTCGCTACCACGGATTTCTTCATGCCGATCGTCGACGATCCGCACGATTTCGGGCGGATCGCCGCGACCAACGCCATCAGCGACATCTATGCAATGGGTGCAACGCCGATCTTTGCGCTGGCGCTCGTCGGCATGCCGGTGAATGTGCTTTCATCGGCGACCATTGGGGCCATCCTCGACGGCGGGGCAACGGCCTGTCGCGCTGCCGCCATTCCGATCGCGGGCGGCCACACGATCGATTCCGTCGAGCCGATCTACGGCCTCGTCGCCATCGGCCTCGTCGATCCGGCGCACCTGAAGCGCAACAGCGGGGCCGAGCCGGGCGACGTGCTGATCCTCGGCAAGCCACTGGGCGTCGGCATCTTTTCCGCGGCGCTGAAGAAGGGCGCGCTCGATGGGGCCGGCTATGTCAGCATGATCGAGAGCACGACCCGCCTCAACACGCCCGGACCGGATCTCGCCCGCCTCACTGACGTTCACGCCATGACCGATGTGACGGGCTTCGGCCTTGCAGGACACGTCCTTGAAATGGCGCGGGGCTCCAATTGTCAGCTGCGGATCGACTGGTCTGCAGTGCCCCTCTTGGAGGGAGCCTACGCACTCGCCAATGCCGGCTTCGTCACCGGTGCCTCGGGGCGTAACTGGGCGAGTTATGGCCACGACGTGGCATTTTCCCGTGAGATGAGCAGCATCGACAAGGCGCTGCTTTGCGATCCGCAAACAAGCGGCGGCCTGCTCGTCGCCTGCGCCCCGTCTGCGGCCGGGCACGTCCTCGACCTCTTCCGCAAGCACGGCTTCGACGCGGCGGTCATAGGTGAGGCAATGGCTGGGGCGGCGGAGCTGGTGGTCGCGTAGCGCAAGTCATGCGGTAGGAAAGTGCGGGCGCGTTCTCTGTTCCATGAAGCTGCCCAATATGACGACTATTGCACCGCCTCGAGACAAATTTGACGCAAGGGTACGCATGGAGCCGCCATCAATCGTCAATGATCTTGCCACGATCATTCAAACCTCGCTCGCGCCCGTCTTCCTCCTTGCCGGTACGGCGGGCTTCGTCAGTGTCTATGCGACCCGTCTCGGCAGGGTTTCCGACCGGGTGAACGAGATCGATGAGAAGGACGAGCAAAGCGCGGCGCGACGCATGCAGCTCGACTATCTTCGCCGGCGAACGCTGGCTTTGGAGATCGCGGTCGCCTTGGGGACATTGGCGGCAATTTGCACCGGCTGCGCCATCTTGAATCTGCTTGCCGGCGCGCTCGGATTCGACTTTCGCGAAGAGAATCTGTTCTGGTTTTTCGGCGGCGCGATCCTCTCGCTCATCGGGTCACTCGTGGCGTTCCTGTTCGAGATGCTCATCGCCGGGCGGAACATGCTGCGCCAGATGCGCAAGGATCAGGAGCCTCCGACGCGTGATCCTCACCCTTGAGGCGCGGTGGACTCCTGGGCTGGCAGACGCAGAGGTGACGATAGATGGCAATGCTCCTGGTTCCCGGTTTCATGCTCGATGCCGATCTTTGGCATGAAGTGGTGCCGCTACTGACCGAATACGGCCACGGCCCGGCAACCTACGCTGACCTCGCGAAGGATGACACGATAGCGGCCATGGCTCGCCGTGCGCTTGCCGATGCGCCGCCCAGTTTCGTGCTGGTCGGTTTCTCCATGGGCGGATACGTCGCTCGAGAGATCGTCCGTCAAGCCGCGGATCGGGTTTCTGCCCTCATCCTCATCGCAACATCCGCCCGCGGCGATAGCGACGTGCAGCGTCAGCGCAAGGCGGCAATCGCCGGACAGACAGCAGCGTTCAAGGGGCTCAGCCGATCGGCCGTTGCGTCGTCGCTGCACCCGGATCATGCGGATCGCGACGACATCATCGTGCGCATCCAGGCCGCCGGGCAGCGCCTGGGAGGCGATGTCTTTCGCCGTCAGTCGCTCATCGAGCGACGTGACGAACGGGACCATCTGGGAACGATCGCCTGTCCTACCCTGGTCATTGCAGGAGAGCAGGACCAGTTGAGGTCCCGCGAGGAGGCTCTGGAGCTTCACCGCGGGATTGGCGGTTCAAGGCTCGAAGTCATCGAGAAGACAGGACATATGGTCCCGATGGAAGCCCCGCAGCGTCTTGCGACCATCATGGGGCAATGGCTGGATCAACAGCCGCGCGGATGATGGCCTCGTGGAGGTGGGAGCGTTCTGCCGCCAACGTCGAGAGACGGGCTAAAGATCTTTCCACGTGTGGAACATGGCGGCCTGGCCGGCATGTTCGCCGTTGGGGCGCACAAGCTGCCAGACGGTGGCGTCTTCTATCCAGAACCGGCGGCCGGATTTCGCAATTCGCAGGCCGCGATAATTGTCGATGAAACCTTTGGCGGAGACGCTGTCGAGAAGGCGCTGTCTCTCCTCGCGGTCGGGCGCTTCGGCAGAAAGGCGCGAAGGCATGCCGACAAATTCTTCCCAACTATATCCGAAACAGGCCTGGGCGGTTTTGTTCGCATAGAAGAAGCGGGGATCCTCGGACCGATCATGTGCGAGGACGGCAAAGGGCGCGGATTGGTAGAGCCATTGGCTGTCAGCTGCGTGTTCCACCAGGTTTCTGCCGGTCACCTGGTGGAAGCTTGCAACGATCAGCGCGAAGACTTCCGCCGCATCATGCTCGGCTGTCATGCCATCTCCTTGCCGGGCGGCGCGACGATTCAGGCCGCCGGAACGAATTTTCCGTCATAGCGCACGCGAAAGTTCCGACGCTGGGCATCTTCCTGGAAGCAGACGAACACCAGTTCGAGGTCATTCGTGCCGCTGCGTCTTCCAAGCAGGCTGAGTGTGATCACGATCACACCGCCATAGGCGCGGGTCAGGTTGATTGCGGCTCTTCGAATTTCGTTGGTGCCGGCGTCGTCCCGGTCTTCGCGTCGTTCGTACACCTGCCAGAAGGGCGACGCCTCCCAGGCCGCGCGCAACGCGTCGGTGATCTGATCCTTGAATTCGTCGACCGATCTGCCCTTGCTCCACGAAACGGTCTTTTCAGTGTGATCGCCAAAGATATCGAGATACCCGTCATAGTCGTCCGGATCGGAAAAGCACTGCTCGATCATCCCGAATGCCATGTCATCGGAAATCGCTGCCTTGAAGTAAATCGTCATCGAATCGCCAACCCTGCCTTTGCTCCTATGTTGTCAAAGCGTTGATCTTATATCTAGTCTCCCGATCGCGTGATCGACGAGAAGCGCGCGAGCTGGACGCAATTGACTTTGCGCCGTCCTTGACGAGGCAGCGTCAGGGTGGGCCGGTCCGCGTGGGCAGAGGCTCGGCAAGGTGAGACAAAAAACTCCACGAGATGCGGCGAAAAAGAGATGAAAATTCTAAGGCTTCGCACAAGCAAAGCCCTCGATCTCTCGCGCTCCTGCACAGCTGCCGATAGTTTTCTGGACAGCATCAACACCGGAGAATTGCATGAAACGCCTCCTCATTCTTGGCGCCGCCCTTGCCGCGCACTTCGCCACGCCCGTGCTGGCGCAGGAACCGACGAAGCTCCTCAACGCTTCCTACGACGTTTCGCGCGAGCTTTTCGTGGCCGAGAACGAGGCGTTCATCAAGCAGCATCCGGGCGTGACCGTTGATCAGTCGCATGCCGGCACCTCCAAGCAGGCGCGCTCGATCCTCGAAGGCCTCGAGGCCGATGTCGTGACCTTCAATCAGACCACCGACATCGAGTTCCTCGCCAAGAACGGCTTTGTCGCCAAGGACTGGGCGAAGGCCTTCCCGAACAACGCCTCGCCGTTCTATTCCTTCCCGTCCTTCCTGGTGCGCAAGGGCAACCCGAAGAACATCAAGGATTGGGCCGACCTTGCCCGCGACGACGTGCACGCTGTCTTCCCCAATCCGAAGACGTCGGGCAATGCGCGCTACACCTATCTCGCCGCTTACGCCTGGGCCAAGGAGGCCTATGAGGGCGACCAGGCGAAGATCGAAGCCTACATCACCAAGATCTTCGACAACGTGCCGGTCTTCGATACCGGCGGCCGCGCGTCCACGACGACCTTCGTCGAGCGCGAGACCGGCGATGTGCTGATCACCTTCGAGGCCGAGACCCGCAGCATCGCCAAGCAGTACGGCGCCGACAAGGTCGAGGCGGTCATCCCGTCCGTGAGCCTGCTTGCCGAATTCCCGGTCGCAGTCGTCGACAAGGTCGCCGAGAAGCACGGCACGCAAGCGCTCGCCAAGACCTACCTCGATTTCCTTTACACGGAGGAGGGCCAGCGCATTGCCGCCGAGTTCGGCCACCGCGTCCGCAACGAGAAGGTCGCCGGCGAGTTCAAGGATCAGTTCCCGGAAATTCGCCTGGTCAACGTCGACGACGTCTTTGGCGGATGGAGCAAGATCCAGGCCGACCACTTCGCCTCGGGCGGTGTCCTGGACAAGCTCTACGGCAGCCGCTAATCGCCTCTCAGGTTTTCGCCTTCTTCGAGCCCGGCAGACGGATGGTCTGCCGGGTCTTCCCATTCAAAGGAAATGACCGCGTGAGACGCAATGTCCTGCCCGGATTACGCCTGTCTCTGGGTGTGACGCTGCTTTATGTCAGCCTGATCGTCGTCCTGCCGCTGGCCGCACTCGTGTTCAAGGCAGCGAGCCTCGGCCCGCACGACTATTGGCAGATCGTCTCGTCGTCGCGGGCGCTCGCGAGCTATCGCGTGACGGTCACGGCCGCTTTCGGGGCAACGCTGTTCAATCTCGTTTTTGGCCTGGCGCTTGCCTGGGTGCTGGTGCGCTATCGTTTTCCAGGGCGGCGTATCGTCGATGCCATGGTCGACCTGCCATTTGCCCTGCCCACGGCGGTTGCCGGTATTTCGCTGACGGCGCTTTTCACCACGAACGGCGTGTTCGGTTCGTTTCTGAGCGACCTCGGCATCAAGGTCGCCTATACGCCGCTCGGCATCATGATCGCCATGTGCTTCACCTCGCTGCCCTTCATCGTGCGCACGGTGCAGCCGGTGCTGGAAGACCTCGACCCGGCGCTCGAAGAGGCGGCGCAGTCGCTCGGCGGTTCGGACTGGGCAATTTTCCGCAAGGTCATTCTGCCGCTGCTGACACCAGCACTTCTGGCCGGCGTGTCGCTCTCCTTCGCGCGTTCGCTTGGTGAGTTCGGCGCGATCATCTTCATCGCCGGCAACCAGCCGATGTCGACGGAAATCACCGCATTGCTGATCTTTATCCGGCTGGAGGAATACGACTATCAGGCGGCGGCGGCGATCGCGTCCGTACTGTTGTTCGCAGCCTTCCTCATGCTTGCCGTCACAAACTGGCTGCAGGCGCGCGCGCTGCGCTACACGCGGAGGGCCTGACCATGGGGCTGAAAAGAACCGGACGCAGGGTGCCGCGGATCGGCGACGGAGCGTTCTTTCGACGGACGCTGATCGGCATTGTCCTTGTTCTCGTCGCGCTGCTGATCCTCGCGCCACTGCTGATCATTGGCGTCGAAGCCTTCTCCAAGGGCTGGCAGGTCTATCGCGACACGATCCTGCACCCCGACACGCGGCACGCCATCATGCTGACGGTGCTTGCGGCTCTGATCGCCGTGCCGGTCAACACAGCCTTCGGCGTTGCCGCCGCCTGGGCGATCACGAAGTTCGACTTCCGCGGAAAGGGCTTCCTGCTGGTAGTGATCGAGATCCCGTTCTCGGTTTCGCCGATCGTCGCCGGCGTCGCCTATCTCTTCGTTTATGGCCTGCAGGGCCTGTTCGGTCCGACGCTCGACGCCTACGGTATCAAGATCCTGTTTGCCATTCCCGGCATCGTGCTTGCCTCGATGTTCGTCACAGCACCGTTCGTGGCCCGTGAACTCATTCCGTTGATGCAGGCTCAGGGGCGCGATCTCGAGGAAGCAGCGACCTCTCTCGGCGCATCCGGCTGGCGCACCTTCTTCTCGGTAACGCTGCCGAACGTCAAATGGGCGCTGCTTTACGGCGTCGTCCTCTGCAATGCGCGCGTGATGGGTGAGTTCGGTGCGGTTTCGGTCGTTTCGGGCAACATCCGCGGCCAGACCAATACGTTGCCGCTCCATATCGAGCTGCTCTACCACGACTATCAGGCGGCAGGCGCCTTCGCTTCGGCGTCCATTCTGGCGCTCCTTGCCGTCTTCACCATCATTGCCAAGGTGGCGCTCGAGCGCCAGGGCGCCGGCCGTGTCCGCCCGGCATCCAACCCCGCGGAGAACGCATCATGAAGATCCGCCTTGATCATGTCGTCAAGACTTTCGAAACCTTCCGCGCCGTCAAGGACGTTTCGCTCGAGATCGAAAGCGGCGAACTCGTTGCGTTGCTCGGACCCTCCGGTTCCGGCAAGACGACCATCCTGCGCATGGTTGCCGGCCTCGAATTTGCCGATGGCGGCCACATCTATTTCGGCGACCAGGATGCGACCGACATACCCGTGCGCGACCGCGGCGTCGGCTTCGTCTTCCAGCATTATGCGCTGTTTCCGCATATGACCGTGGCGCAGAACATCGCCTTTGGCATGGAGGTCTCGAAGGTCAAGCGCGAGAAGGCGGCCATTGATGCGCGTGTCGACGAATTGCTGCGGCTGGTGCGTCTGGAAGGGCTCGGCGGCCGCTTTCCGGCGCAGATCTCCGGCGGGCAACGCCAGCGTGTCGCGCTTGCCCGCGCCCTTGCGGTCGATCCGAAGGTGCTGTTGCTCGACGAGCCCTTCGGCGCGCTCGACGCCAACGTCCGTCGCGAGCTTCGCCGCTGGCTGCGCGAGATCCACTCGGAACTCGGCATCACCACGCTGTTTGTCACCCACGACCAGGAAGAGGCGCTCGATCTCGCAGACCGTGTGGTGATCCTGAAGGACGGCCATATCGTCCAGGAAGGGACGCCACAGGCCGTCTGCCGCGATCCGCAGTCCGCCTTCGTCATGAAGTTTCTCGGCGATGCCAATATGATCTCGGCCGAGGTGCGCGACGGCAAGGCCTATGCCGACGGTGCGGTCATCGATGTCTCCGGCATGGCGGACGGCAAGGCAGAGCTCTACGCCCGCCCGGTCGATCTCGACTGGGCGCCGGCCGGGCCTGGGATCGCAGCCAATGTCAGCCGGGTGATGGACCGCCCGGACGGCCGCCGGGTGATTGCGACCACCGAAACCGGGGCGCATCTGGAGCTGGACGTGGAACCGGAGCGCGCCGTCAAAGCGGGCGACATCGGTTTCGTGACGTTTCGGCGTGCAAGAGTGTTTGCGGTTTAGGCAGTGATAAACGGAAGCCTCATCCATCGAGGACGACGCGCATGCTTGCCGTCCCGCAATGAACGTCATGACGTCCGCTTGATTTCGCGTGCCATATGCTGCATTGCGAAAATGGGGGCGCGGCAATAGAGTTGCGCTGTCTCATGGCGGTTGCGGGATGAAGCCGAGCGGATTGAACGTACTGGTCATCGACGAGAATCGCATTCGTGCCGCCATCATCGAAGAGGGGCTGCGCGATGCTGGTTTTGACCAGCTGACCGTCATCGACAACATGCATGGCCTCGCGCGGCGCATCGCCGATCTCAATCCGGACGTCATCGTCATTGATCTCGAAAACCCGAACCGTGACATGCTGGAAAGCATGTTCCAGCTTTCGCGAGCAGTCAGGCGTCCGATCGCCATGTTCGTCGACAAGTCCGACGAGGCTTCCATTGAGGCGGCGGTCGAGGCGGGGGTTTCGGCCTATATCGTCGACGGGCTTAAGCAGGAGCGCGTGCGCCCGATCCTGAAAATGGCGATCAGCCGCTTCAACGCTTTTTCGCGGCTTAGCCGCGAATTGGAAGAGACCCGCGGCGAACTGGAAAACCGCAAGGTAATCGATCGTGCCAAGGGGCTCTTGATGCGCTCGCGCGGGCTCTCCGAGGAAGAAGCCTATGCGCTGCTGCGCCGTACGGCGATGAACCAGAACCGCAAGATCGTCGAAATCGCCCAAAGCCTCGTCACGGCGGCGGGCCTGCTCGATCCGGGAGGCAAGGAATGACGACGCGCTACGCCATCACCGCCGGCTTCGTGCCGCTGCTTGACAGTGCGCTGCTCGTCGTCGCACGGGAAATGGGCTTTGCCGAAGAGCAGGGGGTCGATCTCACGCTCCTGCGCGAGCGCTCCTGGGCGAGCATCCGCGACCGGCTTGCCGTCCGCCATGTCGATGTCGCCCATATCCTCGGCCCCATGCCGATCGCATGCAATCTCGGCCTCAACGTTCCGGCGCCGGAGATGGTCGTGCCGATGTCCCTGGGGCTCGGCGGCAATGCTGTCACGGTGTCCCCTTCGCTTTGGCGGCAGATGGTGGACAATGGCGCGACCCCTGACCTCGACGCGCGCGCAAACGGCGTCGCTCTGCGCAAGACCATCGATGCGCGGACGGGCGCGCCGCCGCGCTTCGCCGTGGTGCATGCCTACTCGGGGCACAATTACGAACTGCGCTACTGGCTGGCGGCGAGCGGTATCGACCCGGACCGCGATATCGAGATCGTCGTGCTGCCGCCTCCGGACATGGGGGACGCGCTCGCCGAAGGCGTGATCGACGGCTATTGCGCCGGCGAACCCTGGAACACCTTTGGCGTCCTTCATCGCGGCGGGCATCTTGCGACCGTCAAGGCGGCGATCTGGCGGTCGAGCCCGGAAAAGGTGCTCGGCGTCAACGCCCACTGGGGAGAGGCCAATCCCGAGGCGTTGGCGGCATTGCTCGCAGCACTCCATCAGGCGTCGCTCTGGTGTGCCCGGCCTGAAAACCACGGCGCGCTTGCGGCCCTCCTTGCGCAACCTGCCTATGTCGGACGCGAACCCGAGCTGCTTCTTCCCGCACTCGTCGGCAACCTGCCGGTCGGCAGCGGGGCGGTACGGGCGGTCAGGGACTTCTTCGTTCCGAATGCCAAGGCTGCGACCTTCCCCTGGAAGAGCCATGCCTTGTGGTTCTACACCCAGATGGTCCGCTGGGGGCAGATCGCGCACGCGGCGGAGCGCCAGCGCATTGCCGCGGAAACCTATCGGCCGGACATTTACCGCTCCGCGTTGCGGCATCTCGGCATCGCGATGCCATCGGCGAGCGCCAAGGTCGAGGGGGCGTTGACAGTCGAGACGCCGGTCGGCTCTTCGGGCGCGCTGACACTCGGACCGGACGGCTTCTTCGATGGAGGTCGCTTCGATCCTGACGACGTCGATGCCTACATTGCATCCCAGTCTGCCGGGTGATTGCATAGCGTCTAATTTATGCGCAGTGCACAAAAAATAGCTTTCGCACTGCACAGGGTGAAGGCCGTAGCACGCTTCCCCAGAGTGCACTGATCATTTTTTTCCTTCTAGATCAATCGCTTGCTGAAACTGGCACGCCGATTGCTTTTTAAATGTCAGGCCCTCGGGCCACGAGATCGGTGTCCAACGACGGGCGCCTAACCAGCAAAGCCGCTGATCGGGATTCTGCGTACACGGGCCTGCCGTGTCGCACGTGCCCGACCAGCGGCTTTTTGTTTTTCAACCCCATGATGGAGCGGCACGACCTTGTCGGGCCTCGGAGAAGCCATGTCTGAGAACAAGCAGCCTCTATCCGCCGGTGAACCCGCCACCGCGTTGTGGATGTCCACCTTCGCCTTCACCATCTGTTTCGCCGTCTGGACGATTTTTGCGATCATCGGCATCCGCATCAAGCAGGACCTGGCGTTGAGCGAGACGCAATTCGGCCTGCTCGTCGGCACGCCGATCCTCACCGGCTCCCTGGTGCGCATGCTGCTTGGCGTTTGGACCGGGCGATACGGTGGGCGCCTCGTCTATACGCTCACCATGCTGGCGGCGGCGCTTGCCACCTTCCTGCTGACCTACGCGACGACCTATCCGCAGATGCTGCTCGCCGGGCTCGGCATCGGCCTTGCCGGCGGTTCCTTCGCCGTCGGCGTCGCCTATGTCTCGCCCTTCTTCCCGCCGGAGAAGCAAGGCACAGCACTTGGCATCTTCGGCGCCGGCAATGTCGGGGCGGCGGTGACGAAGTTCCTGGCGCCGTTCATCATGATTGCCTTCGGCTGGCAGGCGGTCGCCGAGATCTGGGCGGCTGCCCTGGTGGTGACAGCGCTCGTCTTCTGGTTCACGACCAGCGACGATCCGGCCTTCCGCAGCCGCCGCGAGCGTCAGGTGCCGAAGCGCAGCCTGCTTCAGGAATTCGCGCCCTTGAAGAACGCACAGGTTTGGCGTTTCTCGCTCTACTACTTCTTCGCCTTTGGTGGCTTCGTCGCGCTTTCCCTGTGGCTGCCGCGCTATCTCGTCGGCGTCTACGGCTTCGACATTGCAGCCGCCGGCATGATTGCGGCCGCCTATTCCATTCCCGGCAGCATTTTCCGCGCTTTCGGCGGCGTGCTTTCGGACCGCAAGGGTGCCCGTAGCGTCATGTATTGGATGCTCGGCGTTTCGGCGGTGGCAACGCTGATCCTGTCGCTGCCGGCAGCGGGCGAGGGAAGTGCCTTCGGTATCACGCCCGTTGTCTTCATCGTCGTCGTCTTCGTGCTCGGCTTCGTCATGAGCCTCGGCAAGGCCGCCGTCTACAAGCATATCCCGGCTTACTATCCGGACAATGTCGGTGCCGTCGGCGGCATCGTCGGCATGGTCGGCGGGCTCGGTGGCTTCGTCCTGCCGATCGCCTTCGGACTGCTCAAGGATGCGACCGGCCTCTGGTCGAGCTGCTTCCTGCTTCTCTTCGCCGTCGTCGCCGCGTCGCTGCTGTGGATGCACCTTTCTATCCGCCAGATGGAACGCCGCGCGCTCGCCCTGCCGACGGCTGCGACCGCCTGAACCGACAAGGACAGACCATGACTGAAAAACTCGTCATCATCGGCAATGGCATGGCGCCCGGGCGCATGCTGGAGCATCTCCTCGAAAAGGCGCCTGATCGCTACGAGGTCACCATTTTCAACGCCGAGCCGCGCGTCAACTACGACCGCATCATGCTCTCGCCCGTGCTTTCGGGCGAGAAGGAGTACGAAGAGATCATCATCCACGGTGATGGCTGGTACATCAAGCACGGCATCACCCTCTACAAGGGCCATCGTATCGTTGCGATCGACCGCGATGCCCAGACGGTGACCTCCGACCACGGCGTGACCGAGAGCTACGACAGGCTGGTAATCGCCACCGGTTCCGTGCCCTTCATCCTGCCGGTGCCCGGCAACGACAAACGCGGCGTCATCACCTATCGTGACCTCGACGACGTCCAGGCCATGCTGCTTGCCGCCCAGTCTCGCGAAAAGGCCGTCGTCATCGGCGGTGGTCTGCTGGGTCTTGAAGCTGCCGCCGGCCTTGCCGGCCGCGGCATGGACGTCACCGTTCTCCATGTCATGCCCACCCTGATGGACCGCCAGCTCGATCCGGCCGCGGGCTACCTGCTGCAGAAGGAGCTGGAAGGGCGCGGCATCAAGATCATCTGCAAGGCCAACACCAAGGCGATCATCGGCGACGGCAAGGTCGAGGGCATCGAGCTTGACGACGGCCGCATCATTCCGGCAACGCTGGTGGTCATGGCTGTCGGCATCCGGCCAAGCGTCGGGCTCGCCAAGGAGGCAGGCCTTGCCGTCAACCGCGGCATCGTCGTCGACCAGGGCATGCAGACCTCGGACGGTCGCATCTGGGCGCTCGGCGAATGCGCGGAAGTCGACGGCATGGTCTATGGCCTGGTCGCGCCGCTCTACGAGATGGCCCGCGTCGCCGCCTCGCATCTGGCCGGCGAGCGCACCGCCGCCTTCGTGCATTCCGACACGCCGACAAAGCTCAAGGTCACCGGCATCGAGCTGTTCTCGCTGGGTGACTTTGCCGATGGCGACGACCGGGAAGAGATCGTGCTGCGCGACGCGACAGCCGGCGTCTACAAGCGGCTGGTGCTGAAAGGCAATCGTATCATCGGCACGGTGCTTTACGGCGAGACCGCTGACGGAGCGTGGTTCAACGACCTGAAGAAGAAGGAGACTGACGTCTCCGAGATGCGCCAGACGCTGATCTTCGGCCAGGCATACCAGGGGGGCGCTCCTCTGGACCCTATGGCGGCCGTTGCAGCCTTGCCGGATGATGCGGAAATCTGCGGCTGCAACGGCGTCTGCAAGGGCAAGATCGTTTCGACGATTGCCGACAAGGGCCTGACGTCGCTCGACGACGTGCGCGCCCATACCAAGGCGTCCGCCTCCTGCGGCTCCTGCACCGGCCTCGTCGAGCAATTGATGACGCTGACACTCGGCGAGAGCTACAGCCCCGCCGCGGTCCAGCCGATGTGCGGCTGCACCGATCTCGGCCACGACGACGTCCGCCGGCTGATCAAGGCCAAGGGGCTGAAGACCATTCCGGCCGTGATGCAGGAGCTCGAATGGAAGACCTCCTGCGGCTGTGCCAAGTGTCGCCCGGCGCTCAATTATTACCTCGTCTGCGATTTCCCGGACGAATATGCCGACGACTACCAGTCGCGTTTCATCAATGAACGCGTCCACGCCAACATCCAGAAGGACGGCACCTATTCCGTCGTGCCACGCATGTGGGGTGGCGTCACCAATTCCGGTGAATTGCGGGCGATCGCCGATGTGGTCGACAAGTTCGAGATCCCGCTGGTCAAGGTAACCGGCGGTCAACGCATCGACCTGCTCGGGATCGAGAAGGAGGACCTGCCCGCGGTCTGGGCCGATCTCGGCAAGGCCGGCTTCATCTCCGGCCAGGCCTACGCCAAGGGCTTGCGCACGGTGAAGACCTGTGTCGGCTCCGACTGGTGCCGCTTCGGCACGCAGGATTCGACCGGTCTCGGCATCCGCATCGAGAAATTCATGTGGGGCTCCTGGACGCCGGCCAAGCTGAAGATGGCGGTCTCCGGCTGTCCGCGCAACTGCGCGGAAGCCACCTGCAAGGACATCGGCGTCATCTGCGTCGACAGCGGCTTCGAGATCCATTTTGCCGGTGCGGCGGGCCTCGATATCAAGGGCACCGAAGTGCTCGGCCTGGTGAAAACCGAGGACGAAGCGCTGGAGCATATCGTGGCGCTGACGCAGATGTACCGCGAGCAGGGGCGCTATCTCGAGCGCATCTACAAATGGGCAAAGCGTATCGGACTTGAAGAAATCCGTCGCCAGATCATGGACGATCAAGACAAGCGCAAGGCCTATTACGACCGCTTCGTTTTCTCCCAAAAATTCGCACAGGTCGATCCCTGGTCGGAGCGCGTCTCCGGCAAGGACAAGCATGAATTCCGGCCGATGGCGACCATCGGCTACCCGCAAGCTGCGGAATAGGAGGTCTTCCATGAACTGGTTTCCCATTGGAGACATCGCCGACATTCCGCTGCGCGGCGCGCGTTGCGTCAAAACCCCGCAAGGCAAGATCGCGGTGTTCCGCACGGCGGAAAACGAGGTCTTTGCCATCGAAGACCACTGCCCGCACAAGGGCGGGCCGTTGTCTCAGGGTATTGTCCACGCCAAGGCCGTCACCTGCCCACTGCACAACTGGGTGATCTCGCTCGAAACCGGCAAGGCGCTCGGCGCCGATCAGGGGGCAGTGAAGACGATTGCGCTGCGCAATGAAGACGGCGCGCTCTTCATCGCGCTCGAAAGCCTAATGATGGCGGCCGAATAGGATGGAGGAGGCCGTCAAGACAACCTGCCCCTATTGCGGTGTCGGCTGCGGCGTCATCGCGACGGTTGCCGGCGACGGTGCCGTTTCCGTCAAGGGCGACCCGGACCATCCCGCGAATTTTGGCCGGCTCTGTTCGAAGGGCTCGGCGCTCGCCGAGACGCTCGATCTCGACGGTCGCATCCTCCATCCTGAGATCGACGGACAAAAGGCATCCTGGGGCGAAGCGCTCGATCTCGTCGCCGAGCGCTTCGTTCAGGCGATCGCCGACCATGGGCCGAATTCGGTCGCTTTCTACGTCTCCGGCCAGCTCCTGACCGAGGACTATTACGTCGCCAACAAGCTGATGAAGGGTTTTGTCGGTTCGGCCAACATCGACACCAATTCGCGGCTCTGCATGTCGTCCTCCGTCGCCGGTCATCGCCGCGCCTTCGGCTCGGACACGGTGCCCGGAACCTATGAGGACCTGGAACGCGCGGATCTCGTCATCCTCACCGGCTCCAATCTTGCCTGGTGCCATCCGGTGCTCTACCAGCGACTGGCTGCCGCCAAGGCGAAGCGGCCGGGCATGAAGGTAGTGGTTATCGACCCGCGCCGCACCATGACGGCCGACATCGCCGACCTTCATCTGGCGATCCGGCCGGACTCCGACGTTGCGCTGTTCGTCGGCCTGTTCTCACATCTGGTCGCACACAACGCCATCGACCAGAACTATGTGGGCGCGCATACGGTCGATTTCGCGGAAGCGTTTACGGCATCAGGAGCCGTTTCCTTCGGCGAGGTGCTGGAGCGAACCGGCCTTGCCGCGATGCAACTGCGCGAATTCTATCGCCTCTTCACCGCGACGGAAAAGGTCGTGACCTGCTACAGCCAAGGGGTCAACCAGTCCTCCTCGGGGACGGACAAGGTCAACGCGATCCTCAACTGCCATCTCGCAACCGGACGCATTGGCCGGCCGTGCATGGGGCCGTTTTCGCTGACTGGACAGCCCAATGCCATGGGTGGCCGTGAGGTGGGCGGGCTCGCCAACATGCTCGCCGCCCATATGGCGATAGAGAACGCCGAGGACCGCGAGCGCGTGCAGCGCTTCTGGCGCTCGCCGACTATTGCCGAGAGGCAAGGCCTCAAGGCGGTCGATCTCTTCCAGGCGGTGGCCGAGGGACGCATCAAGGCGCTCTGGATCATGGCGACAAACCCCGTCGTCTCGATGCCGGACGCCGACGCCGTCGAGGCGGCGATCAAGGCATGTCCCTTTGTCGTCGTTTCGGACATCCTGAAAGAGACGGATACGGCGCGCCACGCCCACGTGCTGCTGCCCTCGCTCGGCTGGGGGGAAAAGAGCGGAACGGTCACCAATTCCGAACGCCGCATTTCGCGCCAGCGCCCGTTTCTCGATGCGCCGGGCGAGGCGCGGGCCGATTGGTGGCAGCTGGCAGAAGTCGGCCGCCGCATGGGCTTTGCTGAAGCATTCGCCTACGATGCGCCGATCGAGATATTCGCGGAACACGCAGCGCTCTCGGCATTCGAAAACGCCGGCAGTCGCGATTTTGACATCGGCGCTCATGCCGGTCTTAGCCGGCAGACTTATGACGAGCTAACGCCGTTTCAGTGGCCACAGCCTATGGGGCAGGGGCGCACCGAAAGCCGGTTCTTTGCGGACGGCGGCTTCTACCACGCCGACGGCAAGGCCCGCTTCGTCGCAGTAAAACCGGCAGAAACCGACCGCACCAATGGCGATTATCCCTTCACGCTGAACACCGGGCGCATCCGCGACCAGTGGCACACCATGACGCGGACCGGCAAGAGCGCGCGCCTCTCCGCCCATATCGCCGAACCCTTTGCAGAACTGCATCCGCGCGACGCGATGGAGATCGGCGTCGGCAATGCCGGCCTTGTCGAGATCGAGAGTCCAAGTGGCAAGGCGGTCGTGCGCGCACTCATCACTGAGCGGGCAGCGCGTGGCAGCATCTTCGCGCCCATGCACTGGACTGACCAGTATTCGGCACGGGGGCGCATCGATGCCGTCATACCGCCGATTACAGACCGGGTGTCCGGCCAGCCGGCGTCCAAGAACGTCGCCGTCGCCGCGCGCAAGTTCAAGGGGGCGCACTACGCCTTTGCCGTATCGCTGGCAAAGCCAAAGGATCCCGATGCCGCCTATTGGGCGCTCGCCAAGGCCGAAGGCGGGTGGCGGCTGGAGCTGGCCTTCGCCGGGTCGGTCGAAAACTGGGCGGACTGGTGCCGCCATGTCTTCGCTATCCGCGAGGGTGTCGAACCACTCGGCTATGCCGATGCACAGACCGGCGACGTTCGTCTCGCCTTCTTCGATGGATCGCGCCTTGTCGCGGCCTTTTTCCTGGCACGCGAACCCGTCGCCGTTGCGCGCAACTGGGCGATCGCGCAGTTGGCCGTCGATCACGCCAACCTGCGCAAGCGCTTCGCGCTCGTCGCCGGCCGGCCGGGCGCCGACGCGCCCGATCCAGGAGCCACCGTCTGCTCCTGCTTCGGCGTCGGCGTCAACCAGATCGTCACGGCCGTGCGCGGCGGCTGCAACAGCGTCGAAGCCGTCGGCAAGGCACTCAATGCCGGCACCAATTGCGGCTCGTGCCGCGCCGAAATCAGGGGGATCATCGATGGATGTCTTGCAACGGCCGCTGAATAAAACGCCGGTTCGCATGGAACCGCTCGCCAAGCTGCCGGTCTTCTGGGCGTTGGAGGGCAAACGTGTCGTGGTTTCCGGCGCAACGGATTCAGCGATGTGGAAGGCCGAGCTGCTCGCCGCCTGCGGTGCCAGCGTCGAAATTTATGCCGAGGCGTATGACGGCGGCTTCGACCAACTGCTCGCTCGCACGCCGGACCATCCGGCCGCCAGCTTTACCCTCTATCGCCGCAGTGCGGTTCCCGCTGATTTCGACGGTGCCGTGCTCGCTGTCGGCGATTGCAAGGATACGGCGGAGGCGCGCGCGTTCTCGATGGCCGCCCGCGCTGCCGGCGTCCCGGTCAACGTCATCGACAAGCCTGAATTCTGCCAGTTCCAGTTCGGCTCGATCGTCAACCGTTCGCCTGTCGTCGTTGCGATATCGACGGATGGTGCTGCTCCGATCCTGGCCCAGACGATCCGCCGCAAGATCGAGACCCTGTTGCCGCGCGGCCTGAAGGCCTGGGCGATGCTGGCGCACACCCTGCGCGACGAGGTCAACAGGCGCGTCCAGCCGGGACCGCAGCGCCGGGCCTTCTGGGAGCGCTTTTGCGACCGGGTCTTTGCGACAACGGATACGCCGGAGGAGGGCGTGGGCGGGGTGCTTCTTGCTGATGCCGAAAGGTCCGCGGAAGCCCCCGCCGCCGGACGCGTGACGCTGGTCGGCGCAGGCCCCGGCGATGCCGAACTCCTAACGCTGAAGGCGGTGCGAGCGCTTCAGGCGGCCGATGTCATCCTCTTCGATGATCTCGTCTCTGCCGACGTGCTGGAGCTTGCCCGGCGGGAGGCCAAGCGCATGCTGGTCGGGAAACGCGGTGGCCGCGAGAGCTGCCGCCAGGAGGACATCAATGCCATGATGGTCAAGCTTGCCAAGGCGGGAAAACGTGTCGTGCGGCTGAAATCCGGCGACCCCATGGTGTTTGGCAGGGCGGGCGAGGAAATCGCTCATCTCGACCGGGAGAACATTCCCGTCGACGTCATCCCGGGCATCACCGCGGCAAGCGCGATGGCTTCGCGTCTCGGCCTATCGCTGACCCACCGCGACCACGCGCAATCGCTGCAGCTCGTGACCGGGCATTCCAGGCGTGGTGGCCTGCCTGACGATGTCGACTGGGCGCGCGTTGCCGACAGCCGCAGCACGACCGTGTTCTACATGGGCGGCCGAACGGCCAAGCTGATCGCTGAAAAACTTGTCGCGCAGGGCTTGGCGCCCGAAACCCCGGCCGTGATCATGAGCGACGTCAGCCGGGCGACCGAGCGAAGCTGACGCGGGACGCTTGCGACCATCCCGGAAGGCATCGCCGAAATCGGCTACGACAACCCGGTCCTCATCTCGGTCGGTGAGGCGCTTGCGGCCCGAAAGGGGCGCGCCGTGGCCACCGACGAATGCTTCCGTCCCACGGCGAGAGCGTGCTGATGGCGTCAACCTTTCGAGTGCTCTTCCTGGCGAGCTAAGCGGCTCTGCGCAGGGCTTGGCTGACAGAGGCGATCGATGCCGGCGCGAACGCGTGAAACGCCTTCCGGGATACTGGCGCTTGGAATGGACGAGTATCCCATGCGGAAGTAGCGGCAGGGCTGGTCGCTTCTGGGGAAAAAGGGAGAACCGGACTCGACGAGCACGCCATCCTGCCGGAGTTCGCTTACCAGCCGGTCGGCATCAAGCCCTTCCGGGCCCTCCATCCAGAACGACGTGCCGCCGAAGGCCGAGGAGCCGGCAACGGTCAAACCTTCGCGACGGAGCGCCTCGGCCATCAGCACATGGCGCTTGTGGTACTCGGTCCGCATGCGGTGCAACACGGCGTCATAGTGGCCGAGCGCCAGGAAATAGGCGGCGGTGCGCTGCAGGTGGCCGGGTGGGTGGCGCAGCATCAGCGAACGCAGCGCGCGGGCCTCGCGGATGAAGGGTGCGGGTGCCACAAGATAGCCGAGCCGAAGCCCCGGAAACAGCGATTTTGAGAAGCTGCCGATGTAGAGCACGCGTCCCGAGGGATCGAGCGCCTTCAGCGCCGGCGAGGGCGGGGCAAGGTAGCTGATCTCGAACTCGTAGTCGTCCTCGACGATAACGAAGTCCCTCTCTTCCGCGGCCTGCAGCAGTTGTGTCCGCCGCTCGATCGGCATGGTCGCGCCTGTCGGAGAATGGTGGCTGGGCGTCACGAAGACGGCGTCGATTTTCTCCGGCAGTGCTTCGGGCGACAGGCCCTCGCCATCCACGTCGACGGTTGTGACGTCGGCGCCGCTGAGGAGCAGCGAGGCGCTGATGTCCGGGTGGCACGGGTTCTCGCAGACGGCGGAGGAACCCTTGCCGAGGATCAGTCGGGTAACGATCCAGAGCGCGTTCTGCGCGCCGACGGTGACGAGGATTTCGTCCGGCGTGGCGTGGATGCCGCGGCGTGGCAGCGTGCGCGAACAGATATAGTTGACGAGCCGCACGTCGTCGGCGGCGGCGAAGTCGCTCGCCATCAGCACGAAGTCTTCGCGCGCGAGCGCCCGGCGGGCGCAATCGCGCCAGGCGTTGAGGTCAAACAGCGTCGGATCCATCTGGCCATAGAGGAACGGGAAGGGGTAGCGCCGCCAGTCCAGAGGTTTGGGGACCTGGCGCACCACATCGAAATTCATCTTGATCTTGCGGCTCCAATCCACCGGGTCCGAACGGCCGGATGGCTGCTCGCCTCCCACATTCATGCCTGGCGGGTTGCCCGCAATGCGATAGGAACTGCGGTTGACCGCCTCGACATAGCCTTGGCTGATCAGTTCCTGATAGGCGAGCGTGACGGTGATCCGTGAGATCCGCAGATAATCGGCGAGCTTGCGCGTCGACGGCAGATGCGCGTGCGGCTGGACCCGGCCGGCGAGCACGGCCGAAACGATCGTCTCGCGCAGTTGCGCCTGCAGGCCGATGCCGCTTTCGCGATCGATGAAGAAGATGGTCTCGGAAACGTTCATCCGCACATCGCCGTCCCCCAACGGTCAATCTGGATCTATTCAACTTCCATACTGGATATAACGCAAGCCGGATCTCCCCCCTATCGTCATGGTCAAGACCGGAAAAAACGGCCAGGGAATACACAAACGGGAACAAACAAAGAGGAGGACGAAGAATGCTACATGGACATTTCAAACGGCTGGCAGCAGCCGCAAGTATCGTGGCAAGCCTTGCCGCATCGGGCGTCGCCTATGCGGAGACGAAACTCGTCGTCGGCTACCAGCAGATCGTCGGCCCGTTCGTGGCCGCGATCGCCGACGGCCGTTTCGACGCCGCCGCGAAGGAGGCGGGCTATTCGATCGACTGGCGTCAGTTCAGCTCGGCCGGCGATATCACCACGGCGCTCGCCTCGGGCGACGTGCCGATCGGCGTTCTCGGCTCGACCGGCACGGCGTCGGCCGCCACACGTGG
The DNA here is from genome assembly GCF_035999185.1 of Ensifer sp. GTDB lineage: Bacteria > Pseudomonadota > Alphaproteobacteria > Rhizobiales > Rhizobiaceae > Ensifer. The sequence goes on from NZ_DASYHB010000126.1 coordinate 20,777, forward strand.
CGTCGAACTGCAGCTCTTCTGGATCCTCGACAATATCGGCCAGTCGGAGGCGCTTGTCGCCCGCGACGGTTCGGGCATCGAGACGCCCGCCGACCTCAAGGGCAAGAAGGTCGCTGTGCCCTTCGTCTCGACCTCGCATTTTCATCTGCTGGTCGGCATGAACAAGGTGTGGAACGTCGATCCGCGCGAGGTGGAAATCCTCAACCTGAAGCCGCCGCAGATCGTAGCCGCCTGGCAGCGCGGCGATATCGATGCCGCCTATGTCTGGCCGCCGGCGCTTTCCGAAATCCAGAAGACCGGCAAGACGATCTCGGATTCCGAGGTGATTGGTGCTGCGAGCGTGCCGACCTTCGACGGCCTGGTGGTCGACAAGGCCTGGGCTGCGGAAAACCCGAAGCTCATGGAAGCCTTCACCAAGGTTCTGGCGAACTCCTATGCCGACTACAACGCCAACAAGGCGGCATGGACGGAAGAATCGCCGCAGGTGGAAGGTATCGTCAAGCTGATCGGCGGCGATGGCCCGAGCACGGTGGAGGCCCTGCGGCTTCTTTCGTTCCCGAATGCGGACGAGCAGGCCTCCGAGGTCTGGCTCGGTGGCGGCGCCACGCGTGCGCTGACCGAAAGTGCCAAGTTCCTCGTCGAGCAAAAGCAGATCAGCAATGCGCTCGACGACTATGCGCCTTACGTGAACGCCGACTTTGCCAAGGCGGCGGCGCAATAGACTAATCTGTCGATTGCGCCGGCCGTTGAGGAGCGGCCGGCGCACCATCATAGACCGTGACCGAGGTGCAGGGAGGCATTTCTCATGGAAACATTGAGCGTCAGGAACATCAGTCTGACCTACCCGGGCCTGTACTCGGACCAGGCGATCATCGCCTTGAAAGGCGTCAATCTCACCATCAACAGCGGCGAC
>NZ_DASYHB010000129.1:0-9041 GCF_035999185.1 Ensifer sp.
ATCCAGCGAGCTCCGGGAAGACCTCCGCGCAGCAATGAAAGACTCATTGCAGCATTGCGCGGAATTTCGAGGGCGGTGAATAGTCTCGGCATGGCGAGCTCCCCGAATCTCTTGCAGATGTCTTAGCGAATCACGCATCGAACCTGCACGCAACTACTATTTGACGCTTCTGAATATTAAGGTTCTCTTAACTGTGGACGATGTCATCACTCCGTCTTGTTGAGCTTTGTAAGAAAACGTTCGACGACCGGCAGCGCCTTGTCGACCATGACGCCGACGCCGTCGCCATTGGGATGCATGCCGTCGTCGAGTTTCAGTTTTGCCTCGGTGACGACGCCGTCGAGGAAGAAGGGATAGAGCTCCAGCCCGTATTTTTGCGCGAGCTCCGGATAGATCGGGTTGAAGCGGGCGGCGTAGTCCGCACCCATGTTCGGCGGGGCCATCATGCCGGCGAGAAGCACGGCGATGCCGCGCTCCGTCAGCCGGACGATCATCGCCTCGATGTTCTTGCGGGTCTCTTCAGGAGCGATGCCACGCAACGCATCGTTGGCGCCAAGCTCGAGAATGACGCCTTTCGTGCCATCGGGCACCGACCAGTCGATGCGAGCAAGTCCGCCGGATGAGGTGTCACCGGAAACGCCCGCGTTTGCGATCGTCACGTTGAGGCCCTTTTCCTTCAGCGCCTTTTCGAGCCGGGCGGGGAAGGCGTCCTCCGGCGGGAGCTGGTAGCCCGCCATCAGGCTGTCGCCAAACCCGACGAGGCCGATCGTCTCGGCGCGTGCTGCCGATGATAACGCAATTGTCATCATCAGTGCCAAGAAAACCCGTTGAAATCCTTTTAATGCCATGGGCCTTTTCCTAAATCCCGCATGCCGCTTCTGTTCTTCATATTTCATATAGGGTTGTTTCGCTTGGCCAGCACCATCATTGAACTCAAAAACGCGGATCTGACCCTCGGCGAGGCGGCCGCCTCGGTGCATGTGCTGAAGGGCATGAACCTGACGATCAATGCCGGCCAGTCGGTTGGCATCGTCGGTCCGTCCGGTTCGGGCAAGTCGACATTGCTGATGGTGCTTGCCGGGCTCGAACGGCTGGATAGCGGCGAAATCGTCATCGATGGCACGCCGCTGCACCGGCTCGACGAGGACCGGGTTGCAGATTTTCGCGGGCGAAACATCGGCATCGTCTTCCAATCCTTCCACCTCATTCCCAACATGACCGCGCTCGAAAACGTCGCAGTGCCGCTGGAACTTGCCAATGTCTCGGGCGCCTTCGAGATCGCGCGCAAGGAGCTGGTCGCCGTCGGTCTCGGCGAACGGCTTAGTCATTATCCGGGCCAGCTTTCCGGCGGCGAGCAGCAGCGCGTGGCGATTGCCCGCGCACTCGCGCCATCGCCGAAGCTGTTGATCGCCGACGAACCGACTGGCAACCTCGACGCTGAAACGGGGCGCCAGATCGCCGACTTGCTTTTCGCCGAACAGCGTGACCGTGGCATGACACTCGTTCTCGTGACACACGATGCGGCCCTTGCCGACCGTTGCGTGCGGCAGGTGCGCGTGCGCTCCGGCGAAATCGTCGCCGGCGGCGCGGTGGAACCCGTTGCATCCATGCCGCGCCAGGAGGCGGCCTCGGCATGAGCGGCGTTTCATCCGTCCGGCTAAGGCCGTTGCTCGCCCTTCGGCTGGCGTTGCGCGAAATGCGCGGCGGCCTCAAGGGCTTCTACATCTTTCTCGCCTGCATCGCGCTCGGAACGGCGGCGATCGCGGGCGTCAATTCTCTGTCACAGTCGATCACCGCGACGATCGCCTCCCAGGGCCAGGAGCTGCTTGCCGGCGACATCCGCTTCGAACTCAACAATCGCGTCGCGACCACTGAGGAGCGCGCCTATCTCGACAGCCTCGGGCAGGTATCCGATTCCTCGGGCTTGCGGTCGATGGCCAGGCTGCCCGACGGTTCCAACCAGGCGCTGGTGGAACTGAAGGCGGTCGATGCCGCCTATCCGCTTTATGGCGCCCTGCAAAGCGAGCCCGCCCGCCCGTTGCACGACATCCTGGCCCGCGACGGCGAGGTGTTCGGTGCCGTCGTGGCGCCGCTCCTGCTCGATCGCCTCGGCGTCAAGATCGGGGACGAGGTCCTGCTCGGCAATGCACGCATCCGGATCGATGGCACGATCCTGCGCGAACCGGACGCACTTTCCGACGGTTTCGGCTTCGCGCCGCGCCTGATGATTTCGGCCGAGGCGCTTGCGGCGTCCGGCCTGGTGCAGACCGGAAGCCTCGTCGAGCACAGCTACAAGATCAAGGTTCCGGATCCGAGCCGGATCGCGGCCGTCCGGACCGACGCCGAAAAGCGCTTTCCGGCAGCCGGCTGGTCGATCCGCACCAGCGGTAATGCGGCACCGGCGCTGACGGCGAACATCACCCGCTTCTCGCAGTTCCTGACGCTCGTCGGCCTGACGGCGCTGATCGTCGGCGGCGTCGGCGTCGCAAACGCGGTGCGCGCCTATCTCGATGCCAAGCGCAGCGTGATTGCCACCTTCAAGTGCCTGGGCGCGCCGGCCTCGCTGGTGGCCATGATCTATCTCGCGCAAATCCTGATGATCGCCTCGATCGGCATCGTTATCGGCCTCGTCCTCGGTGCGCTGATCCCCTTCGTCGCGGCGCAGTTTCTGGCAGAATTGCTGCCGATTTCGACAGGGTTCCAGCTCTATCCGGGTGCCCTTGGCCTTGCCGCCCTCTTCGGCGTGCTGACGGCGCTGACCTTCGCGATCCTGCCGCTCGGGCGGGCGCGGGCCATTCCGGCAACCGCGCTTTTCCGCCAGCAGGGCTTCGACCCCAAGGGCTTTCCGGCATGGCCCTACCTGCTCGGCGCGGTCGCATGCCTTGCAGCCCTTGCCGGGCTTGCGATCTGGACCGCCTATGATCGCACCATCTCGCTGGTCTTCCTCGGCGCGATCGCGTTCGCCTTCATCGTGCTGCGCGTCGTCGCATTTGCGATCGCCTGGCTTGCGCGCCGCAGCCCGCGCGTCAACTCGCCGGCCCTGAGGCTTGCTATCGGCAACATCCATCGGCCGGGTGCGCTGACCTCTTCGGTCGTGCTGTCGCTCGGCCTCGGCCTGGCACTGCTCGTGACGTTGGCGCTGATCGACGGCAATCTGCGTCGTGAGCTCACCGGCAACATGGCCGAGCGGGCGCCGAACTTCTTCTTCGTCGATATCCAGAGCAACGAGATCGAAGGCTTCCGCTCGGTGCTGACCCAAACGATCCCGAAAGGCAAGTTGATCGAAGTGCCGATGCTGCGCGGACGGATCATCGCCTTTAACGGCGAGGACGTGAACAGCCGCAACGTGCCGCCCGCCGGTCAATGGGTGCTGCGTGGCGACCGCGGCATCACCTATGCCAAGAACAAGCCTGAGAACTCGACGCTCGCCGAGGGGACCTGGTGGCCGGCCGATTACAGCGGCGAGCCGCTGGTGTCGTTTTCGGCGGAAGAGGCCGGCGAGCTGGGCTTGAAGATTGGCGACACCGTCACCGTCAACGTGCTCGGGCGCAACATGACCGCCAAGATCGCCAACTTCCGCAATGTCGAGTGGGAATCGCTGTCGATCAACTTCGTGATGGTGTTTTCGCCGAACACTTTTGCCGGTGCGCCGCATGCGTGGCTGGCAACGGTGATCGATCCGGGCGCGACGCCGGAAGAGGAGGCCGCTGTTCTCAAGGCCGTCACCAATGCATTTCCGACGATTACCAGCGTGCGCGTGAAGGATGCTCTCGACATTGTGAACGGTCTGCTCGGACAACTGGCAACGGCGATCCGCGCGGCCGCAGCCGTGGCGCTCGTCGCGTCCGTTCTGGTACTTGCCGGCGCGCTCGCGGCGGGCAACCGCGCCCGTGTTCACGACGCCGTCGTCTTGAAGACACTGGGCGCGACGCGGGTGACGCTCATCAAGGCTTTCAGCTACGAATACGCTATTCTCGGGCTTGCGACGGCGGTGTTTGCGCTGTTTGCGGGTGGCGTTGCCGCCTGGTTCGTCGTCAGCCGGATCATGACGCTGCCGTCGAGTTTCCTGCCTGATGTCGCGATTGTCACCGTCGCGGTGGCGCTTGTCATGACCGTCGGCATCGGTCTTGCCGGTACATGGCGCGTTCTCGGGCAGAAGGCAGCGCCGGTCCTGCGCGAACTTTGACGGGGTCGAGTTAACCGTAAAACCCTGTCACGCAAGGCCTGAATCAACCTGGCGAGCCCGAATCCAGGGGCTTCGGGTCTTGTATGCAGCGGGTTTCGGCATCATATTTGTCCACAGGCATGCTGGAGCTCCGCAGCGGCGCCTGGGCGTGGAAGCCAGTCTTCCGAAGCGAGACCTCGCCGCCCGACACCGTAACTTCCACCGGAGCTTAAATGAGGAAACAATGGCTGATCTGAGAAACTACCAAACCCGAATGTCGCCCGCCGGCGCTCAGGCGGGTGCCGTGATCGATGAAGGCCTTCGTGCGTACATGCTGAAGGTCTACAACCTGATGGCGCTTGGTCTGGCGATCACTGGCGTCGCGGCCTATCTGTCGTTCCAGATGGCGTTTTCGGGCGGACAGCTGACCGGCTTCGGTGCAGCGATCTACACGAGCCCGTTGAAGTGGGTGGTGATGTTTGCGCCGCTGGCACTCGTGTTCTTCCTGAGCTTCCGCATCAATAGCATGAGCGTTGCTGCCGCGCAGACGACGTTTTGGATCTATGCGGCCCTGATGGGCCTGTCGCTGTCGTCGATCTTCGTGGTCTTCACCGGCCAGAGCATCGTGCAGACGTTCTTCGTGACTGCCGCTTCGTTTGGCGCCCTGTCGCTCTACGGCTACACCACGAAGAAGGACCTGTCCGGCATGGGCTCGTTCCTGATCATGGGTCTGTTCGGCGTGATCATCGCGTCGATCGTCAACATCTTCCTTGGCTCCTCGGCGCTCGCCTTCGCGATCAACGTGATCGGCGTGCTGATCTTCGCTGGCCTGACCGCCTACGATACGCAGAAGATCAAGGAAATGTACTACGAAGCCGATGACGGCACCGTTGCCGGCCGCAAGGCGATCATGGGCGCGCTGACGCTCTACCTCGACTTCATCAACCTGTTCATGTTCCTGCTTCAGTTCATGGGCAACCGGAACAACTAAGCTTGAAACAACAGACGGAAAAGGCGGCTTCGGCCGCCTTTTTTGTTGCCGGAATCCGGCTTGATCGGATTGCTGCGCCGTGGGAGTGATGGAGGACGAGCCCTCCAGACCGAGCCGGCACCCCATGTCCCTGACCCTTCGCGACGCAACCCTGGCCGACCTTGCCGTCATAACCGAGATCTACCGCGAATCGGTCTTGAACGGTGTTGCCACCTACGAAATCACCCCGCCGTCGGAAGCGGAGATGCGCACCCGCTTCGAAACGATCATCGGTTACGGCTACCCTTACATGGTTGCGGTGGACGATGATGGAGCGATCGTCGGGTACGCCTATGCGTCAGGGTTCAGGACGCGGACTGCCTACCGCTTTCTCGTCGAAGATTCGATCTACCTGGCGCCGGAGGCGCGCGGCAAGGGCGCCGGCAAGACGCTGCTTGTGGAGCTGGTGCGTCGCTGCACGGAACTCGGTTTCCGGCAGATGGTCGCGGTGATCGGCGGCGCACACCCGGCCTCGATCGCCGTGCATCGCGCCGTCGGCTTTGCGCATCAGGGTACGATGAAGGCGACCGGCTTCAAGCACGGGCGCTGGCTGGACACCGCCGTGATGCAGCTTGCGCTTGGTGAAGGCGAGACAAGCGATCCGCCGGAAGACGTCTATCCGGATTCGCTTTACAGGAGCTGATTGCGGACACGCGAGCGTCGCTGCTGGCACGTGCCTCTTCAGCAGGCAGCGCTAGACGACCTATGCACAAGGCGCTGGTTGCAAGACTGCGTTAGGTCTCTACCAGACGCAGCACCTTGTCGAACACCTTCAGCACCTGGGCGAGCTCATGGCCGCGCTTGAGGATCGTGCCATGGACGTTCAGCACGCTAAACGCGCCCTGCTTCGCCGCCAGCTTCGGGTTCTTCTCGATCCTGTAGAGCGGCATTTCGCCCGAGCGCTTGAACACCGAAAAGACCGCGCGGTCCTTCAGGTGGTCGATGGCGTAGTCCCGCCACTCGCCTTCGCCGACCATGCGACCGTAGACCCACAGGATCTGGTCCAGTTCTCGGCGGTGAAAGGTGACGGGGAGAGGATCCTTGGCGTTCCTGTATTCGTGAAGATCGACAACCACATCCGAAGTGGTGTGGCGCTGATGTCGCGCCTCGCCTGGCGGCAAGTCCGGCTCATCGGTCATCGGCAATCCGGCCTTCTGTTGTGACAGAACGATAACAGTGTGCCTGACACGAGCCGAAAAGCAAGCCGGAAGCCGGTGGAAGCCGCTGGACGATGAGGCCATTTCTTGCCTCTGCCGCATTTCAGTCAAATAGGCGCCCCAATTCATCGCAAAACTCGCGGGCGCTGACGGACAGAGTCGTTGCCACCGTATGTCCGGTCAGGTCGTCATGCTGCGGGCGTTTACCGAACGCAGCCATGGCCGGTTCGGTCCGGTAACTTCGAACCCTCAGCCCCAGCCCCTCGATGCTGCCGGGCCGAACCACCCCCATTTGCGACGAGTCGTCTCTACAATTTGCCCTGCGGGCCGGCGAGAACGGCCGTCGCGCCGACGATTGCGCCCGGCGTTTCCTTGTCTTTCATCGATTGCAGCAGGATCGCGCACCCGCTGTTGCCCGGCCGCTCCGTCAGGACCGATGCCGGAAGGGTAAAGGTTGCGGGCTTTCCGTCCCACATGCCGATCGTCTGAATGTCGCGCACGGCGTGCCAATAGGGGATTTCCTTGCCGATGTTCTCCCCCTTCTCCATCTTCACGACCTTCGCACGGTCGAAATAGACGACGACAACATTCGCCTTGCCAATGCCGCTGCCGATGCTGATCTGGATTTCTTCACCTTCGATCTTCGCCTCGACTGGAACGGCAAGCCCCTTGCCCTCCGCCGTCATCGTCTCCAGGCGCGTCTTGATGGCCTGAAGGTTGCCACCGTTGAGGTGATCGCGACCGTTGAGGATCGCCTGTGGCGTGTAGACGCCGTTGCGGCCGAGCATGCGCGCATAGGCATATTGGCGCTCGGTGTTTTCCTTGGACGCCAGCGTGTCGGCCCAACCGAGATAGTTCCAGTAGTCGACGTGATAGGCGAGCGCCACGACGTCGCCCTCATCCACCAGCTTTTTCAGCGCGGCATCCGCGGGCGGACAGGATGAGCAGCCCTGGCTGGTAAACAGTTCCACGACGCCCTTGATCGCCTGTCCATCCTGCGCCTTGGCTGGCATGCCAGCGGCTGCAAGCAGCCCGAAAGCCAGTGCAACAGGGCGAATGAAAGAACGGTCTGCGGATGTCATGGCGTCACTTCGTTACCGGCCGTCGGCCTACTCCTTGTGGGGGAGTTCACTACATACGACGGGCGGGCATCAACGGGAAGTCACGTTGGAGTGAGGTGAGCAGTGAGCGCTCAGATGTCTGTCCCGACCACAAAAAAGTCGGGGCGCCGTGCGGCACCCCGACCCTGAGATTTCGTCAGATCGCTGCTGATCAGGCGGCGAGGTCGCGCAGAACCGTCTGCAGGATGCCACCATTGTTGACGTAGGTGACTTCGTCCAGCGTATCGATGCGGCAGATCAGCGGCACGTCCTTCACGCTGCCGTCGCCATAGGTGACCTTGGCAACACGCTTTTCGCGCGGCTGGACATTGGCGAGGTTGTCGATCGTGACGATCTCGTCGCCCTTGAGGCCGAGCGTTTCCCAGGTGGTGCCTTCCTCGAAGACGAACGGGATGACGCCCATGCCGACCAGGTTCGAGCGGTGAATGCGCTCGAAGGACTGGGCAATCACGGCCTTGACGCCGAGCAGGTTGGTGCCCTTTGCGGCCCAGTCGCGCGACGAACCGTTGCCGTATTCGACGCCGGCGAAGATGACGAGCGGAACGCCCTCTTCCTTGTACTGCATGGCGGCGTCGTAGATCGACATCTCTTCCTTCGACGGATAGTGGATGGTGTAGCCACCTTCCTTGCCGTTCGGGCCGAGCATGTGGTTGCGGATGCGGATGTTGGCGAACGTGCCGCGCATCATCACCTCATGGTTGCCGCGGCGCGTGCCGTACTGGTTGAAGTCGGCAACGCCGACGCCATGACCGATGAGGTAGGCACCGGCCGGCGAGGCCGCCTTGATCGAACCGGCCGGCGAGATGTGGTCGGTGGTGATCTTGTCGCCGAAGAGACCGAGGACGCGCGCGCCCTTGATGTCGGAGATGCCCGAGCCGGATTTGCCCATGCCGACGAAATAGGGCGGGTTCTGCACATAGGTCGAACCGTCGTCCCAGGCATAGGTCTGGCCCGGAGGAACCTGCACGGCCTGCCAGTTTTCGTCGCCCTTGAACACGTCCGCATACTTCGTCGCGTAGAGTTCGCGGGTGACGTACTTGAAGATGAACTCCTGGATCTCCTTGGAGGTCGGCCAGATGTCCTTGAGGTAGACCGGCTTGCCGTCCTTGTCCTCGCCGAGCGGCTCGTTGGTCAGGTCCTTCTGGACGGAACCTGCAAGCGCGTAGGCGACGACGAGCGGCGGCGAGGCGAGGTAGTTCGCCTGGACATCAGGCGAGATACGGCCTTCGAAGTTGCGGTTGCCCGAGAGAACGCCGGCGGCAATCAGGCCCTTGTCGTTGATCGTCTTGGAGATCGGCGCCGGCAGCGGGCCGGAGTTGCCGATGCAGGTGGTGCAGCCGAAGCCGACAAGGTTGAAGCCGAGCGCGTCGAGGTCCTTCTGCAGGCCGGACTTGGCGAGGTATTCGCCAACAACTTGGCTTCCCGGCGCCAGCGAGGTCTTCACCCACGGCTTGGACTTCAGGCCCCTGGCAACGGCGTTGCGGGCAAGCAGGCCGGCCGCGATCAGCACCGACGGGTTGGAGGTGTTGGTGCAGGAGGTGATCGCCGCGATGGCGACGTCGCCATGG
>NZ_DASYHB010000217.1:0-2231 GCF_035999185.1 Ensifer sp.
CTCAACGACAGGTCTTTTACCGATACGCTGACGTTTTGCATGTTGTTACCCTTTCACTGCGCCGGCGGCGATGCCGCGGACAAAAAGCCGTCCGGAGACGAAGTAGACGAAGAGCGGCACGGCGCCCGTCAGGATCGTCGCCGCCATGTTGACGTTGTATTCCTTCACGCCCTGGACCGAGTTGACGATGTTGTTGAGCTGAACCGTCATCGGGTAATATTCCGGCCGGGTGAACACGACGCCGAACAGGAAGTCGTTCCAGATGCCGGTGACCTGCAGGATCATCGCCACGACGAAGATCGGCAGCGACATCGGCAGCATGATCTTGAAGTAGATCGTCCAGAACCCCGCGCCATCGACGCGCGCCGCCTTGAACAGCTCCTCCGGCAGGCCGGCGAAATAGTTGCGGAAGAGCAGCGTCAGGATCGGCATGCCGAAGATGGTGTGCACGAGGATGAGGCCGGTCAGCGTGCCGTAGATGCCCATTTCCCTGAGCACGATGACGATCGGATAGATCATCACCTGATAGGGAATGAAGGCGCCGACGATCAGGATGGTGAAGAACAGCTCCGCACCCTTGAAGCGCCAGTTGGCAAGCGCATAGCCGTTGACCGAGGCGATCGCGATCGAGATGATCGTCGAGGGAACGGTGATGCGCACCGAGTTCCAGAACCCGCGCGAAAGCCCGTCGCAGTTCAAGCCCGTGCAGGCGCTCGCCCAGGCCTTGACCCAGGGTTCGAAGGTGATTTCGACCGGTGGCGCAAAGATGTTGCCAAGCCGGATTTCCGGCATGCCCTTGAGCGAGGTCATCACCATCACGTAGAGCGGCAACAGGTAGTAGAGCGCGACGACAATCAGGGTACCGTAGACCATGATGTTGCGGCCCGAGAGCGCCCGGCGGGGTTTGCGCCCGCGCGGTCCGGCAAGCACCTGGGCGGCTTGCGCCTTGGGTGCGGCCTCGTCAGTCACCGCATTGAAAGCAACGATATCAGACACGCTTGCGCCCTCCCCCGAATTCCAGATAGGCCCAAGGCACGATGATGATGGCAACAGTTATGAGCATCATGGTCGAGGCGGCGAAGCCCTGGCCAAGGTTCTGCGCCTGGAACATGTAGTCGTAGACGTATTTTGCCGGCACTTCCGACGCGATGCCGGGACCGCCGCTCGTCTGCGCCACGACCAGGTCGTAGACCTTGACGATGCCGCTGGCGATGATCACCAGCGTGGTGACGAAGACGCCGCGCATCATCGGGATGACGACGAAGATGTAGGTCTTCCACATCGGAATGCCGTCGACGCGCGCGGCTTTCCAGATGTCTTCGTCGATACCGCGAAGCCCCGCAAGCATCAGGCACATGACGAGCCCGGTGCCCTGCCAGAGGGCGGCAATCAGGATGCCGTAGATGACGATGTTCGCATTATAGAGCGGATCGAAGGTGAAGCTCTCCCAGCCTGCCGAACGCACCACTGACTGGATGCCGAATTCCGGGTTGAGCAGCCATTGCCACACCAGTCCCGTCACGATGAAGGACAGCGCGAAGGGGTAGAGCATGATGGTGCGGAAGGTGTTTTCGAAGCGGATCTTCTGGTCCATCAGCGCCGCTAGCACGAAGCCGATCAGCAGGCTGAAGATCAGCGAGAAGATGCCGTAGATGGCAAGGTTCTGCACTGAGATCAGCCAGCGGGGCGCTGCCCACAGCCGTTCGTATTGATCGAGGCCGACGAAGGACAGCCGCGGCAAGAGCTTGGAATTGGTGAAGGAATAGACGACCGTCCAGATCGTGCCACCGAGGAAGATCACCACGGCCGTCAGGATCATCGGGACGGAGGCAATCTTCGCGTTCAGGTTCCGCAGCCACTGGTTCGGCCGACCCGAACTCTGTGTGTGACCCGCCATGTTTCGTTCCTCCGGAACTGCATTGGGTTTCGGACGATGGGCAGCGCCGCGCGAAAATGGCGCCGGCGTCGTGCCTCATCAGGGCGACAACCACTCCCAAGCGATCCGCGCGCACGTCACGCACCGACTGCCGGCACGGACGCACCGTGCCGCATGGGAGGCCTGACCAACCTTGCCGAAGCAAGGCTGGCCAAGGCAGTTGCGGTTACTCCGCCGCGGCGATGATGTCGGCGAAGCGCTTCTGCGCGTCTTCCGGCGTGATCGACGGGTTGGCGAAGAATTCGGAGAACAGGTCCTCCTTCTGCTTCTGGCTGTCGGCCGAAAGCAGCTGGTC
>NZ_DASYHB010000218.1:0-27361 GCF_035999185.1 Ensifer sp.
GACCTGCCCCTTCTCGGGCGCAAACGCTCCGCGGATCGACTACAAGGACATCCGTCTGCTGCAGCGCTACATTTCCGAGCGCGGCAAGATCGTTCCTTCCCGCATCACGGCCGTTTCCCAGAAGAAGCAGCGCGAACTCGCACAGGCGATCAAGCGTGCACGCTTCCTCGGCCTGCTGCCCTACGTCGTTTCCTAAGAACGACTGACGTTCCGGCGGTCGACTGACTCGACGGAAACCGACTCTGGGGAGAGGCGCTCCCCTTGGGTGAGCGCCTCTTCCTCTCCCTTCCGCGGTGGGCGCGGATCGGAAACCCTGCGTGGAAACACACAGGAAATCCCATGTTGGGGCTGAGCCTGGCCATCCCCTAACTGCACGAAGCAGGACAGCGAAACGTGACGAACTTGAACAAGACATCGCTGCTGACCGGCGTTCTCGCCGGCTTGACCGCCGCCCTTCTGTCGATGGGCGCGAACACGCAGTCGTCGCTTGCCATCGTCCTTTACGCTGCCTCGGCACTTCCGATCCTGATTGCCGGTCTCGGCTGGGGCAACGCTGCCGCGATCGCCGCGATCGTTACCGCCGGCGCTACCGGTGCTGCACTCGTTTCTCCCCATTTCGCGCTGCTCATTCTCGTGGTCACGCTCATCCCGGCGGGATGGCTCAGCCATCTTGCCAATCTCGCCCGCCCGGCCTCCGAGCTCGGCGGCCCGGATGAAGCACTCGCCTGGTACCCGCTCTCCGACATCCTCAGCCATCTCGCCGGCCTCGTGACGGTTGGCATGATCATCGTCGGCTACATCGTCGGGTACGGCGCCGACATCTCCGATCGCATGGTCGACATCGTTATCCAGGCGGTGAAGGCGCAGGATGCGGCCTACAATCCGGATGCGGCCGCGATCGCCCAGATCAAGTCGCTGTTCACCCTGGCGCTACCGCTCGTGCAGGGCGCGATCTGGGTGCTGATGCTGTTTACCGCCTACTACATGGCCACCCGCATCGTGCAGATGTCCGGCCGGTCGCTGCGCCCGCGCGAGGACATTCCCTCGACGCTGCGCATGCATCGCAACGCCATCTTCATCTTCCTCGGCGGCCTGGTCATGACCTTTCTCGGCGGCGCGCCCGCCACGATCGGCGCGCTGATCTGCGGAACCTTCGGCGCGGGCTTCCTGCTTGCCGGTTTCGCATCCTTCCACTTCCGCACGCGCGGCAAGTCCTGGCGGCTTCCCGTGCTGTGGATCGCATACCTGTCGGTGCTCGTTTTCACGATCCCGGCATTCTTCTTCCTCCTGTCCGGCCTGATCGATACGCGACGCACCATCGCGGTCACGCCGGTTGGAAAAAACTGACCAACGAACTGGAACACTGAAAGGAAACTCAACATGCAAGTCATTCTTCTCGAACGCATCGCCAAGCTCGGCCAGATGGGCGAAACCGTAAAGGTTCGCGACGGCTTTGCTCGTAACTACCTCCTGCCGCTCGGCAAGGCGCTGCGCGCCAACGCTGCCAACAAGGCACGTTTCGAAGCTGAACGTTCGACGCTCGAAGCCCGTAACCTCGAGCGCAAGTCGGAAGCTCAGGCTGTTGCCGAAAAGCTCGACGGCAAGTCCTTCATCATCGTCCGCTCGGCTGGCGAAACCGGCCAGCTCTACGGTTCGGTTGCTGCCCGCGACATCATCGAAGTGCTCGCTGCCGAAGGCTTCAACGTCGGTCGCAACCAGGTTGACCTCAACCAGCCGATCAAGTCGATCGGCCTGCACAAGGTTACGCTGCACCTGCACTCGGAAGTCGAGATCGCTGTCGAAGTCAACGTTGCCCGTTCGGCTGAAGAAGCCGGCCGCCAGGCCAAGGGCGAAAGCCTGACCTCGGCCGACGCCATCTACGGCGTTGACGAAGACGCGCTGAAGCCGGAAGACTTCTTCAACCCGGAAGCCGAATTCGAAGGCGAAGACGAATAAGCCTTACTGGCCATTCGCAAAAAGAAAGCCCGGGTCATCGACCCGGGCTTTTTTCTTGACCTCTTGAGATATCAAACCAGACCCCAGCGCATCATGCGCTTCGCCCGCAGGCGGCAACGTTACGCGCCCTGCCCGCCGTCAAAACCCGAGACCGTCCGACCGGCAGCGTGATCCGCGACAGGCCGCGCCAGCGCAGCCTTGTCGACGCGCACGACCACCGAGAGACCGGGCGAGAGCATGCTGGCCAGGGGCTGGCCGGGATCGACGGCGATGCGGACACCGACACGCTGCGCCACCTTGATGAAGTTGCCTGTGGCGTTGTCGGGACGAATCACGCTGAATTCCGAGCCGGCGGCCGGCGCAAAGCGCTCGATATGTCCGGCCAGGCTGCTCTGTTGCAGGGCATCAACCGTAATGGTGACCGGCTGCCCGCTCTTCATGCCGTCAAGCTGCGTTTCCTTGAAATTGGCAACGACCCAGACGTCGTTCGGAACCAGCGCCAGCAGTTGCGACCCCGCCGTCACATATTGCCCAAGCCGGGCACCGATCTCGCCCAGCCTGCCGTCGCGGGGCGCGACGATGCGCGTATTTTCCAGGTCGATCTTCGCCAGAGCGACCGCGGCTTCGGCGCCGGTCACCGTCGCCTGCAACCCGGAGCGCGCACCAAGGGTCGTTGCCAGAGCCTGCTTGGAGACCTCAAGTCCGGCCTCGGCCTGGCTGACAGCCGCGTCAGCCTGCTCGAATCCGGCGCGCGCCTGGTCTGCGTCGCTGCGCGTCGCCACGCCCTTCTCCGCCAACGGCCGGATCCGGTCCCACGTTGCGCGTGCCCGGTTGAACGCCGCCTTGGCACTGTCGAGCTGTGCCTTGCTCGATGCAATACCGGCCGTGGCGGAGAGTTCCTGCTGGTAGGAGTTGGCAAGTGCGGCCTTCTGTGAAGCGAGCGTCGCTTCGGCCTGTGCCAGCTTCTGCGCATAGATGCGATCGTCGATCTTGACCAACAGCTGTCCGGCCTTGACCGTTTCATAGTCTCTGACGGGAACCTCTGAGACATAGCCCGAAAGCTGCGGGCTCATGACCGTGACATAGCCGCGGACATAGGCGTTTTCCGTCATCTCGACGGAGCTTTGAAAGGGCGGCAGCCGCCATGCGTAAAGCACCAGGGCGATACCGCCGAGACCGGCCAACAAGACGACAAGCGCCGTCGGGGAGCGAAGCAATTTCAACATGATATCAAACCATTCAATCAAGCGGCGGGTAGCGGCGCAGGTCCTGCCTTACGCTGCGTAACCCATTTGTAGAACATGTGGAGAAACAGGCCTGCGAGCGCACACAGGGCAATCATGGAGGCGAGCAGGAACGCATCGTTATAGGCAAGAATGTAGGCCTCGCGGGTCACCTGCTGCGACAGGAGTGCCGGACCTTCACCGTTCAGCAGAAGCCTGTCGCCCACCACCTTGTTATAGGCGGCTGCAAGCTGGTTGAGCCTTTGGGCGACAAGCGGATTGGACAGGACGATCTGCTCGGCGAGAATGTTGGCATGGAACTTCTCGCGGATCGCGACAAAGGTGCCGAAAGCCGCGGTGCCGGCCAGGCTGCCGATGTTCTGGGTGAACATGAAAACCACGAAGAAGCTCAGGATATAGCTCGGCCCCTTGCTCAGCGCTGCCTTGAAACCGCGCGCCATGGCCGGTGGCAGGAAGAGCGCGGTGCCGGCCGCAATCATCGCCTGGCTGAGGTACATCTGTTCCGGCCGCGTCAAGCTGCTCGCCTGGCTGTCCATATAAGCGCCGGTTGCCAGCAGCCCCAGTGCGAGCACATGCACCCGCTCGGAATGCTGCGGGTTCATCAGCACCGCGCAGAGCAATCCGCCAGCAACCGCCGCACCGAGAATGATCCAGTAGAGGGTCGCCACCTGCTCGAATTGCAGGCCGAGCTGCTGATAGAAGTTCGCTGCGATCGCCGACTGCTCGGACGCGACGAAGCGGAACGTCAGCAGAACCACGGTGAAGTGAACGATTTCCTTTGAGGCGAGCCAGCGCACGTCGATCAGCGGCACGGCGCGGTTGAGCTCGATCAGCACCACCGTCGTCAGCGCCGCTATCGAGAGGGTGAGGAGAACGCCGAGCCAGGGCGCCTCGAACCACCAGTAGAGACGCCCCATGCTCAACACGATGGCGAGACAACCGAAGGCGATGGCGACGAGCAGGTAACTCAGCACATCCATGAACTGGATGACCTTGGCATGCGGCACCGGCGCCAGCGGCAGAAGATAGATGATGGGCAACGCAATCAGCGCCAGCGCCATCTCCAGCGTGTAGAGCGCATGCCATTGGCCGTACTCGATCAACGTCGGCGAAATCAGGCGGGTGATCGGCGCAGACATCGTCGTGCAGGTCAGCGCAAGTGCCAACCCGACAGTCAGCTTGCGCGCCGGCGGGAAGGCTTCGAGCATGTAGAGGAAGCCGAGCGTCGACATGGGCGCAGCCGCAATGCCACTGATGAAGCGTACGACGATGGCTGAGTGCAGATCGGAAACGAAGACATTCATCAGGGAAACGGCCACGAAGCCGACGATGCCGATCTCAGCAAAGCGGCGCAGACCGTATTGGGCGCGGATTTTGACGAGCGCGATCGACAGGCTGACGTTTGGCGCCATGTAGGCAGCCGACAGCCAGGCCGCCTCAACCGACGTCGCAGAGAGCGAACCCTGGACCTGATTGAGATTGGCAAGCGCCAGGTTCATGCCGAGCCCCTGTGTCAGGAACAGGAACGCAGAACAGGCGATATAGACTGCGGACTTGGCGGCACTCATCGATGCAAAGGCAGACGGTGTCGCGGGCGTCGGAGCCGTTGGGACCGGGGGTAGCTCCGCTCCCTCGTCTGGCTCCGCATGCCCTTCAGAAGCCGCGCTCCGGTTTTCGTTGGCAGCAGCAATCGCAACCGCGCGCATCGCCGTCACTCCCGTGCCAGCGACTGGACGTTGCCAGCGATCGAACTGACAACACGAAGCGTCACGGCCAGTTCGGCGGCATCAACGCCCTGCAACACCTCGGCCCGGATTTCGTCGGCAAGCCGCAGTATTTCATCGGCGATGGTTCGACCGAAGTCGGTCATGTGGATCTGCTTGGCGCGCCGATCGGTTGCCTCGACCCGCCGCTCGATAAAACCCTGCTTTTCCATGCCGTCGAGCAGACGGACCAGTGTCGGCGTCTCGATGTCGAGTTCGTCGGCGAGATCACGCTGGTTCAAGCCGTCCTTCCTGGTCAAGGCAAAGAGTGCGCGGGCCCGCGATAGCGTCAGCCCCTTTTCTTTCACTCGAGCATCGAACACGGCGCGGAGCTTGCGGTTGACCAGCGACAGGGCGTCGAACAATTCGCGGTTTACCGTGGGCTGATACATTACTATCTTTTCCATATTACTAGCATGCTAATTATATTGCCTCTATCTAATCCAAATGCGGTGGATTTTCAAGACCAGGATTTTGTGGTGGCCGCAGACGGCGCTACACTTGCCTTGCCGGGACGATCAGGGTGATTCGCGACGTCAACGGCCAATTTTGTGGCGACGGTAAATTCTGCGCGTTTGTGAACACTGCCTTGTGGATCAGTCGAACAACGGGAACAGCGCGCAGCTCACGCACGACGCTTTGCAACTGTGTCCCTCGTGCACTTGACCCAGCCCGCGCAAGACAGCAAACCGGTGCCACACCAGACAGAGGCAGAGAAAAAGCGACATGAACGACGTTGTGCGAAAGCTATCCCCTACCGGCAAGGACCAGGCGGACCAGCACTATCGCGAGGCGCCGAATAACCTGGAAGCCGAACAGGCCCTGCTCGGCGCGATCCTCGTCAACAACGACGCGTTCTATCGCGTCTCGGACTTCCTGAAGCCGGTCCACCTGCACGAGCCGCTGCACCGCAAGATCTACGAGGTTGCCGGCGACATCATCCGCATGGGCAAGACCGCGAACCCGGTCACCATCAAGACCTTCCTGAAGGCCGACGAGAGGGTCGGAGACCTGACCGTCGCGCAGTATCTCGCGCGTCTCGCCGCCGAAGCCGTGTCGATCATCAACGCCGAAGACTATGGCCGCGCGATCTATGATCTGGCGCTGCGCCGTTCGCTGATCACCATCGGCGAGGACATGGTCAACATCGCCTATGACGCGCCGCTCGACATGCCGCCGCAGGGTCAGATCGAAGACGCAGAGCGCCGCCTGTTCGAACTGGCCGAGACGGGCCGCTACGACGGCGGCTTCCAGTCGTTCAACGATGCGGTGGCGCTGGCAATCGACATGGCCGGCCAGGCCTTCGAGCGCGACGGCAGCCTGTCGGGCATTTCGACCGGCATCCTGTCGCTTGACGGCCGCATGGGCGGCCTGCAGCGCTCCGACTTGATCGTGCTTGCCGGACGTCCGGGCATGGGCAAGACCTCGCTTGCCACCAACATCGCCTACAACATCGCCGCCGCTTACGAGCCCGAGGTTCAGGCGGACGGCTCGTTCAAGGCGAGAAACGGCGGCGTCGTCGGCTTCTACTCGCTCGAAATGTCGTCCGAACAGCTCGCCACCCGTATCATCTCCGAGCAGACCGAAGTCTCCTCGTCGAAGATCCGCCGCGGCGACATTTCCGAGGCCGATTTCGAAAAGCTCGTCGCCTGCTCGCAGATGATGCAGAAGGTGCCGCTCTATATCGACCAGACCGGTGGTATCTCCATCGCGCAGCTGTCTGCCCGCGCCCGCCGCCTCAAGCGCCAGCGCGGCCTCGACTGCCTGGTGGTGGACTATATCCAGCTCATGACCGGCTCGGGCAAGTCGAGCGACAACCGCGTGCAGGAAATCACCCAGATCACCACGGGCCTGAAGGCGCTCGGCAAGGAACTGAACGTTCCGATCATCGCGCTGTCACAGCTCTCCCGTCAGGTAGAAAGCCGGGAAGACAAGCGCCCGCAGCTCTCCGACCTTCGTGAATCGGGCTCGATCGAGCAGGACGCCGACGTCGTGCTCTTCGTGTTCCGTGAGGAATACTACGTGAAGAACCTGGAGCCGCGCGACGAGTTCGACCCGAAGTACGAAGAGTGGAAGATGAAGATGGAGCAGGTGAAGGGCACCGCGGACGTGATCATCGCCAAGCAGCGTCACGGACCGACCGGTACCGTCAAGCTCGCGTTCCAGTCGGAGTTTACGCGCTTTACCGATCTCGCCGATCCTTCGTTCACCCAGTACGAAGAACACTAAGGTCGTAACGCAATTCCGGACGGAAAACCGTTACACACTTTGTCCTGGAATTGCTCTCAAGAGTTCCGTGGGGGCGGCCGGAGCGGGCTGGGAAAAATGTTTGCGGTTTCCCAGCCCGCTCTCAATTCCAAAGATCAGCCGATGCTAACGGCAAAGCGGCGTCGACCGCTTCACGGCCTTGCCTCAGAACACAAGGCGCAGCAGCGCGACCGAGACGACGCCGATGGCGACCGATGCCAGCAGCGGCAGCCGCATGGCAGCCAGAGCCGTTAAGGCAGCGGCAATCGTTTCAGCCGGCCCCGTCGCGAAAGCCGTCGGCGCGATGACCGCCATCAGCACCGCAGGCGGGATGGCTTCGAGCGCACGCTTCTGGTTTTCTCCGATCGCCACATAGCGGATCAGGACAAGGCCGCCGATACGGGTCGCGATCGTCGCGATTGCCATCGCGAAGATAGCAAGCAGCGTGGTGAGATCAACACTCATGCGTGCGCCTCCTTGCGACGACCCGAGAGAACGGCAACGACGACGCCGGCGGCAGCACCGGCTGCGATGTACCAGACGCCCGGCAGCAATTGATGCGTGAGCACGGCCGCACAGGCGCTTGCGGCCAGCACTGCGCCGGTTTCGCGCCCCTTCCAGAAGCCCATGACCAGGACGATGAAGACGGCCGGGAAGGCAAAGTCGAGGCCGGTAACCTTCGGATCGCCGAGGAACGCGCCGAGTAGCGAGCCTGCGAGGCTGGTCAGGACCCAGGCGCAGTAGAACGGCACGGCAAGCCCGGCGAACCAGGCGGGCGTCAGCTTCCTTTCGCCCGCGCGCATCTCGGCCATCGCCCAGATCTCGTCGGCCAGAAGCAGCATCGACGCGTAGCGGGCAGGTCCGGAGAACTGATCGAGCTTGCCGCCGATCGACGCGCTCATCAGCACGTGACGGACGTTGACCAGCAGGGCCGAGAAACCGAGGGCTGCCCAGGAGGCCGGATGCGTCCAGATGTCCATCGCGACGAATTGCGATCCGCCGGCAAACACCAGCGCACTCATCAGCGTCGCCTCCGCGGGGCTGAGGCCCTTGCCAGCCGCCACGGCGCCGAACACGAGGCCGATCGGCATCACCGCAACGATGAGCGGCGTCATCGCCATGGCGGCCGCCCGAAAATCCCGAAATGCACTTTTCTCCTGCAACGTCCACGTCTCCATTCGCACCACAGCGCCGCCCGTCCCTTGGAACGCACGGTTGCTCTGGCCAACGTTTTAGGTGCCGGGCTGCGGGTCGTCTTGAACGAAAGTGATCAGCCGGCGCGGAAGGCACCAGGCGTTATGCCGGTGCGCGCCTTGAAATGGCGGCTGAAATGCGCCTGATCGGCGAAACCGCACTGATAGGCAGCATCGACGGCCGACCAGCCGTGCCTGAGCAAGGTCTTGGCCGCACGCACGCGCTTGTCGGTGAGGAACGCGTGCGGCGTGATGTGGAACTCCTTGCGGAAGGCGCGAATGAGATGCGCGCGACTGAGGCCCGCGACCCTCGCCAGTTCTTCGAGCCCGACATCCTCGGCGTAGTTCTCCACCAAATAGTCGCGCGCCCGGTGCACTGCGGTGTGTTCCCGTGTTTCGATCGGCGTAATGATCGTGCTGCCGTGGCGCTCGAACATCGCAGCGAGCACGGCGAACATCTTTTCCTCGGCCTCGAGCGTCGCCCCGGCCACTTCCAGTGTTCGGTGCGCCTGATGGAAGGAAAGAGCCAGGTCCGGCGCCTGCAGGACGCGCTTGGCAAAGGACGGCGTGCCTTTGAACGCGCGGCCGGTGACATCCTCGATGATGCTCACCAGCAACTCCGCGCTCGGATACACCATGCGGTAGCGATAGCCGCTGCCGCCGGGATGGCCGTCGTGAATCTCGTCGGGGTTGATCAGGTAGAAATAGCCGGGGCCCGCCTCCGAGCGCTCGCCCTTGATCTTGCTGATCTGCGAGCCCGCCTCGATCGCGCCGATGCTGAAGGTCTCGTGCGCATGCGGCGCAAACTCATGGGTGATGAAGGTCGCCGTCAGGCATTCCATGCCCATGAAACGCGAGTCACGCCAAAAGCGCGTGCGCTCGGCGCCCTCTATCGGCATGACATCGATGGCTTGTTCCTGCGAAATCGTCTGCATCCGTAAACCATAGTGGCCCCGTGCGTCCGCGTCTTGCACAAAAGTGCGCATCTTGAGCAGGGCCGATACGGCGGCGGAGTGTTTGCGACGCCGTGCGGTTGGCTGTATTGCTGCTTGGATCATCCACGCAGAGTGCCCGGCATGCTTCGTCCAGACTTCCTCTCCGCCTCCAACAGGCTCACGATCGACCTTGGCGCGCTTGTCGATAACTGGCGGTCCATGAACAAGCGCTCCGGCAAGGCGCGCGCCGCTGCGGTGCTCAAGGCGGATGCCTATGGTGTCGGCATCCAGCATGCGGCCCCTGCCCTTTATGCGGCCGGCGCCCGCGATTTCTTCGTCGCCAATGCCGAGGAAGGTGCCGCACTCCGCCCGCTCGTGCCAGAAGGCAGGATCTACATCCTCGCCGGCATGTGGCCGGGCAACGAAGCCCTGTTCTTCGACAACGACCTGGTACCGGTCATCAATTCGGACGAGCAGCTTGCCGTGTACATGGCAGCACTTTCCGAAGGAGGCGACCACCCGTGCGTGCTGCACATCGATACCGGGATGAACCGGCTGGGGCTGTCGGTCGAGGCGGCGGTCGGGCTCGCCAACGATCCGGCGCGGCCGGCCAGCTTCTCCCCCGTTCTGATCATGAGCCATCTCGTCAGCGCCGATGATCCCGAACACCGCTTGAATGCCTTGCAACTCCGGCGCTTCTACGAAGCAACGGCCGCCTATGACGGTGTCGATGCGAGCCTTGCCAATTCGGGCGGCGTCTTCCTCGGGCCCGACTATCACTTCGACCTGACCCGGCCGGGCATTGCCGTCTACGGCGGCGAAGCCGTAAACGACGTCCCCAATCCGATGAAGCCGGTCGTGACCGCCGAGGCACGGATCATCCAGGTGCGCGACGTGGCCGCTGGCGGCACCGCGAGCTACGGCGCCTCGGCCCGTTTCGATCGCGACAGCCGCATCGCCACGGTGGCGGTAGGCTATGCCGATGGCTATCACCGGTCGGTCTCGGGCGGCGGCGTCACCATGAGGCAGGCGACGCCGTCGGGGGCATTCGGCTTCCTGCACGGGCAGAAAGTGCCGCATGTCGGCCGCGTCACGATGGACCTCAGCCTTTTTGACGTCACGGACCTTCCCGAAAGCGCCGTGCGTCCGGGTGATTACATCGAGCTTTTCGGTCGGAATATCGCCATCGATGACGTCGCGCGCGCCGGCGGAACCATCGGTTACGAAATGCTGACCAGCCTCGGCCGCCGGTATATCAGGCACTATGTCGATCCTGTGTGACGCAGCGCTTCAGATCATTTTCCAGCCATCTTCGCTGAAATTCACCTTTTGTTCCGCGTTTCGCGGCATTATGTGACAACACAGATGATTCTTTGCCGCCGGGGTGCTCTCGAGAGCCGGCGGCTCCTTACATTCCGAAAGTCGAACGTCATGGCGAAAGTGCGCACACAATTCGTTTGCCAGAACTGCGGCACGGTCCACACCCGCTGGGCGGGCAAGTGCGAAGGCTGCGGCGAATGGAACACGATCATCGAGGACGACCCGACGGCCGGCATCGGCGGCGGCCCATCGCGCGCGCCGAAGAAGGGGCGTCCAGTGGCGCTCACCACCCTTTCCGGCGACATCGAGGACGCGCCGCGCATCCAGACCGGCATCTCGGAATTGGACCGGGTGACGGGCGGCGGCTTCGTGCGCGGCTCCGCACTGCTCGTCGGCGGCGACCCCGGTATCGGCAAGTCGACCGTGCTGATGCAAGCCGCTGCCGCGCTTTCGCGCCGCAACCACCGCGTCATCTATGTCTCGGGCGAAGAGGCCGTGGCGCAGGTGCGCTTGCGCGCCCAGCGTCTGGGTGCCGCCGATAGCGACGTGCTGCTCGCCGCCGAAACCAATGTCGAGGACATCCTGGCGACGCTTTCGGAAGGCAAGCGCCCCGATCTCGTGATCATCGATTCGATCCAGACGCTCTGGAGCGACATCGTCGATTCGGCGCCGGGTACGGTGACCCAGGTGCGAACCGGCGTGCAGGCGATGATCCGCTTTGCCAAACAGACGGGGACCGCCGTCGTGCTCGTCGGCCATGTCACCAAGGAAGGCCAGATCGCCGGCCCCCGCGTCGTCGAGCACATGGTCGATGCGGTGCTTTATTTCGAAGGCGATCGCGGTCACCACTATCGCATCCTGCGCACCGTCAAGAACCGCTTCGGCCCAACCGACGAGATCGGCGTTTTTGAAATGTCGGATAAGGGCCTGCGCGAAGTCGCCAATCCGTCGGAGCTGTTCCTCGGCGAGCGCAACGAAAAATCGCCGGGTGCTGCGGTCTTTGCCGGCATGGAAGGCACCCGCCCCGTCCTCGTCGAAGTGCAGGCCCTTGTCGCCCCGACCTCGCTCGGCACGCCGCGACGCGCCATCGTCGGCTGGGATTCGGCCCGCCTGTCGATGATCCTTGCGGTGCTCGAGGCCCATTGCGGCGTTCGCCTCGGCCAGCACGACGTCTATCTCAACATTGCCGGGGGCTACCGAATTTCGGAGCCGGCTGCCGATCTGGCTGTGGCTTCCGCACTGGTTTCATCGCTTGCCGGGCTTGCCCTTCCGGCGGATTGCGTCTATTTCGGCGAAGTCAGCTTGTCGGGCGCTATCCGGCCGGTTGCGCATACCGCACAACGCCTTAAGGAAGCCGAAAAACTCGGGTTCTCGCAGGCGGTCCTGCCGTCCGCTTCGACCGAGCTGCCGAAAAACGGCGGTGGACGATGGAGCGAGATGGAAAGCCTGCCGGATCTGGTGGCGCGCATCGCGGGATCGCGAAACGCGCTGAGGCCGGCAGAGCACGAAGACTGAGGATGCGGATGCCGCAGACGGCCCTTTAAGGGCTGCAAGCAGGCTGCGAATGCCCTGACGTGGCAGGGCCGATGGCGGATAGGCTTGAGGAGACCCGGACGAACCGGGTCCGGAGTAAGGACAAAATGCCCATTACAATTCTCGACGGTATCGTTCTCGGCGTCGCCCTGTTTTCCGCAATTCTGGCCATGGTCCGCGGCTTCTCGCGCGAGGTGCTTTCGGTTGCGAGTTGGGTGGGTGCAGCAGCAGCCGCCTACTTCCTCTACCCGCACCTTTTGCCCTATGCAAAGCAGTATACCAACAGCGACACCGTTGCGCTGATCGGCTCAGCAGCAGTGATCTTCCTGGTCGCGCTGATCATCATTTCCTTCATCACCATGCGGATCGCCGACTTCATCATCGACAGCCGCATCGGCGCGCTTGACCGCACGCTCGGCTTCCTGTTCGGCGCCGCCCGCGGCATCCTGCTCGTTGTCGTCGCCATGCTGTTCTTCAACTGGCTGGTCGCACCGGCACAGCAGCCGACCTGGGTCACTCAGGCCAAGTCGAAGCCGCTGCTCGACAATCTCGGCGAAAAGCTGATCGCGCTTCTGCCGGAAGAGGCCGACGCCACCATTCTCGACCGCCTGCGTGGCAAGGACACGACGGGTGAAGGCGAAGGTGAAGCACCGACGACGGCACCCGGCCAGGCGCCGACGACGACGCCGGAGCAGGCGCCCGCCGACGACGCACCGGCCACCAACGGCTGAGACAGGAACGACATGCCGACAAAGCCCGCCCCGCGGGCTTTGTCCTTTTGGGGAATAACGCTTGCAGCCGTTTTCAGCTAAGATCGCTTGAAGACTGCGGGCCCGATCACGATATGCGCACCGGTACGGAGCAAAGGCGACTGTGATGACCGATCTGAGATCCATGGAAATCCACGATGAACTCGAAGGCGACGAGCTGCACGAAGAGTGCGGCGTCTTCGGCATATTGGGGCACTCGGACGCGGCGGCGCTGACAGCGCTTGGCCTGCACGCGCTCCAGCATCGCGGCCAGGAAGCGGCCGGCATAGTCACCTTCGACGGCAAGCAGTTCTGCACCGAAAAGCGCATGGGCCTCGTCGGCGACCACTACACCGACCCGGCGACGCTGGCAAAACTGCCCGGCTTCATGTCGATCGGCCATACCCGCTACTCGACGACGGGTGAAGTGGCGCTGCGCAACGTCCAGCCGCTCTTTGCCGAGCTTGAAGTCGGCGGCATCGCGGTTGCCCACAACGGCAACTTTACCAACGGCCTCACCCTTCGCCGCCAGTTGATCGCCGATGGCGCCATCTGTCAGTCGACCTCGGACACCGAAGTCGTCCTGCACCTGATCGCCCGTTCCAAGCAGGCCTCCTCGTCCGACCGCTTCATCGACGCCATCCGCCAGATGGAAGGCGGCTATTCGATGCTGGCGATGACGCGCACCAAGCTGATCGCCGCGCGCGACCCGATCGGCATCCGCCCGCTGGTCATGGGTGAGCTCGACGGCAAGCCGATCTTCTGCTCCGAGACCTGCGCGCTCGACATTATCGGCGCAACTTACGTCCGCGACGTCGAAAACGGCGAAGTCATCATCTGCGAGATCCAGCCCGATGGCTCTATCTCGATCGATTCGCGTAAGCCCGAAGTCTCGCAACCCGAGCGGCTTTGCCTGTTCGAATACGTCTATTTCGCCCGCCCGGATTCCGTCGTCGGCGGCCGCAGCATCTACGTGTCGCGCAAGAACATGGGCATCAATCTCGCCAAGGAGGCGCCGATCGAGGCTGATGTGGTGGTTCCGGTCCCGGACGGCGGCACGCCGGCCGCCCTCGGCTACGCCCAGCAGAGCGGCATTCCCTTCGAATACGGCATCATCCGCAACCACTATGTCGGCCGCACCTTCATCGAGCCGACGCAGCAGATCCGTGCCTTCGGCGTGAAGCTCAAGCACTCGGCCAACCGTGCGATGATCGAGGGCAAGCGGGTCATCCTGGTGGACGATTCGATCGTTCGCGGCACGACGTCGGTCAAGATCGTGCAGATGATGCGCGACGCCGGTGCCCGCGAAGTGCACGTGCGCGTCGCAAGCCCGATGATCTTCCATCCGGATTTCTACGGCATCGACACGCCGGATCGTGACAAGCTTTTGGCCAACCAGCATGCGGACCTTGCCTCCATGTGCCGCTACATCGGCGCGGACTCGCTCGAGTTCCTGTCGATCGACGGCCTCTACGAGGCGGTCGGCGGCGAAAAGCGCGATCCGAAGTCGCCGCAGTTCACCGATCATTATTTCACCGGGGACTATCCGACCCGCCTCCTCGACCAGGAAGGCGCCAGCAATGTCCGCAAACTCTCGGTTCTCGCCAGCAACGGATAATCAGACAAGAAAATGACGATCGATCTCAAAGGCCGGGTGGCCGTGGTCACCGGCGCGTCGCGCGGTATCGGCTATTTCACCGCTCTCGAACTGGCCAAGGCCGGAGCCCATGTCGTCGCCTGCGCGCGTACCGTCGGCGGGCTCGAAGAGCTTGACGACGCGATCAAGGCTGCCGGTGGTGCGGCAACGCTGGTGCCCTTCGACCTCGCCGACATGCCGGCGATCGACAAGCTCGGCGGCGCCATCAACGAGCGCTGGGGCAAGCTCGACATCCTGGTCGCCAATGCCGGCGTACTCGGCACGATCTCGCCGATCGGCCATGTCGAGGCGAAGGTGTTCGAAAAGGTCATGAACATCAACGTCAACGCGACGTGGCGGCTGATCCGCTCGCTGGAGCCGCTCCTGATCAAATCGGATGCCGGCCGCGCGCTGATCCTGTCTTCGAGCGCCGCGCACAAGTGCAAGCCGTTCTGGGGCCCCTACTCCGCCTCCAAGGCGGCCGTCGAAGCGCTTGCCCGCACCTGGGCCGGCGAGACGCAGCGCCTGCCGCTGCGCATCCTTTCGGTCGACCCTGGCGCCACCCGCACGGCAATGCGCGCCCAGGCAATGCCGGGCGAAGATCCTGAGACCGTGCCGCATCCGTCAGAGGTTGCCGCCAAGCTCCTGCCGCTGGTTGGCCCGAACCAGACCGAAACCGGCAAGCTCTACATCGTTCGCGAAGACAAGATCGTCGACTACCGGATGCCGGAATAAGCGTCGGCAATCACCCAAACGAAAAGGCCACCGTGTCACCACGGTGGCCTTTCTTTTTGCGTTCCGTTCAGCGGCGCGTCGTCAGTCCTTGTCGCCCGGCAGGCCGTCGCCGCCGGTAGACGGATGGACCGGCCAGTCGCCGCCATACTTGCGCTGCCAGGAGCGCGCGCCGAAGGGCAACGTGATGAGGTAGCCGAGCGCGGTGACCGCCATCGTCTCCCAGGTATAGGTCATCAGTGTCGCGACATAGAAGACGACGCCAAGGATCGCCGGCAGGACGAGATCACGACGAACGCGGCTGTTTTCCGACTTTCCCGACCAGACCGGCAGGCGGCTGACCAGCAGGAAGGCGATGAGCACGGTATAGCCCGAAGCAATCAGTGCGAAGGTGCGCTCGGGCGCCAGGCCAAGCAGGCCGAGATAAACGGGCAGCAGCACCAGCATGGCGCCGGCCGGTGCAGGCACGCCGACGAAATACTCCGACTGCCAGGACGCCTTGACCTGCCGCTCCGCCATGACGTTGAAGCGCGCGAGCCTGAGTCCCATCGCGATCGCATAGACGAGTGCCGCGATCCAGCCGATCGAGCGCGCCTGATCGAGGACGAAAACGTAGAGCACGAGCGCCGGAGCAACGCCGAAATTGATGATATCGGCGAGCGAATCCATCTGGCCGCCGAAATTCGACGTCGCCTTCAAAGCGCGCGCGACACGACCGTCGATGCCATCGAGAAAGGCCGCAAGCAACACCATGGCGACGGCGAGCTCGATGCGGTTTTCGAAGGCGAGCCGGATGCCCGAGAGACCCGCGCAGATCGCGAGCACCGTGATCAGGTTGGGGATCATCAGCCGCAGCGGGATCTCGCGCAGCCGCGGGCCACGCGCGGTATCGCTCGACCCGTTGGCGTCTTCGGCCGCCTGAGGCGTTCCGGACGGTTTTTCCTGTTCAGAGCCTTCCATGGATACTCCTTATGCGCGACGGCTGATAACCGGGCCCTTGGCCGAGCCGAACTCGGCAAGCACCGTTTCGCCGGCAACTGCGGTCTGCCCGACGCTGACGCGCGGCTCGGTGCCTGCGGGCAGGAATACGTCGAGACGCGAGCCAAAGCGGATCAGGCCGAAGCGTTCGCCGGCTTCGAGCGACCCGTTCTCATACTTCCAGCACAGGATGCGGCGGGCAACGAGGCCGGCGATCTGGACGACGCCGATCGGGCCGTGTTTCGTTTCGATCACGAGGCCGTTGCGCTCGTTCTCGTGGCTCGCCTTGTCGAGTTCGGCGTTGACGAACTGGCCGGCGCGATAGGCGACGCGGGTGATGGTGCCGGCCATCGGCGCACGGTTTACGTGGCAGTTGAAGACATTCATGAACACCGAGATACGCAGCATCGGCTCTGAGCCGAGGTTCAGCTCTTCCGGCGGCATGACCGTTGCGATCGACGAAACGCGACCATCGGCCGGGCTGATCACCAGATCGTCGTCGATCGGCGTCATGCGCTCAGGGTCGCGGAAGAAATAGGCGCACCAGGCGGTCAGCACGAAGCCGATCCACATCAATGGCTCCCACAGGAAACCAAGCACCAGCGACACGACGAAGAAGATCGCGACGAAGCGATAGCCTTCCTTGTGCACCGGGACGAGCGTGTTGCGGATCGTATTGACCAGGCTCATAAACTCTACTCCAGATTTTCCGTGGAACGTGAACTAGCGCGAATTGCCCCGGCGGGCAACGCCGCCCGTCCGGCAGCGACAAAACGCGTCGCGCTCAGCAAAGAAAGAAACACCATCAGATCGCCGGCTCGCCGCGCGTGACGATGCCGAGATCGTCGCTCTCGCGCACCCGCTTCAGCTGCTCCTCGGCCTGCGTCGCTTCGCGCTGGCGGCTCCACATGGACGCATAGAGGCCGTCGCGATCGATCAACTCGCCATGGGTGCCGCGCTCGGCGATCACGCCGTCCTTGAGCACGATGATCTCGTCGGCGTTAATGACCGTCGAAAGCCGATGGGCGATGACAAGCGTCGTGCGGTTGCGAGAGACGACATCCAGCGCCGACTGGATTTCCTGTTCCGTGCGCGTATCGAGCGCCGAGGTGGCCTCATCGAGGATGAGGATCGGCGGCGCCTTGAGAATGGTGCGGGCGATCGCGACACGCTGCTTCTCGCCGCCAGAAAGCTTCAGGCCGCGTTCGCCGACCATCGCCTGGAATCCTTCAGGCAGCGTGCGAATGAAGTCGGCGATCTGCGCGGCTTCCGCTGCAGCCTCGACTTCGGCCTCGGTGGCCGAGGTGCGGCCGTACCGGATGTTATAGGCGATCGTGTCGTTGAAGAGCACGGTGTCCTGCGGCACCATACCGATCACCGAACGCAGGCTCTTTTGCGTGACACTGCGCACATCCTGGCCGTCGACGGTAATCACGCCTTGCTGCACATCGTAGAAACGGTAGAGCAGACGCGAAAGCGTCGACTTGCCGGCACCGGATGGGCCAACGACGGCAACGGTCTTGCCTGCAGGCACTTCGAATGTGATGCCCTTGAGGATCGGTCGCGCCGGATCATAGGCAAAGTGCACATCCTTGAAGGCAATCGCTCCCTTGCCGATGACGAGTTGGGCGGCGTTCGGACGGTCCACCACCTCGGCCTTGACGTCGAGCAGATCGAACATGTGCTCGATATCGGTCAGACCCTGGCGGATTTCGCGATAGACGAAGCCGATGAAATTGAGCGGGATCGCAAGCTGGATGAGCATGGCGTTGACGAAGACGAAATCGCCGAGCGTCTGTTCGCCGCGCTGAACGGCGAGTGCCGACATGATCATCATGACCGCTGTACCGGCACCGAAGATCATCGCCTGGCCGAAGTTGAGCCAGCCGAGCGAGGTCCAGACCTGGGTCGCCGCCTTCTCGTAGCGCTCCATCGACTTGTCGAAGCGCCGGGCTTCCATTTCCTCATTGCCGAAATACTTGACCGTTTCGAAATTCAAAAGTGAATCGATCGCCTTGGTATTGGCGTCGGTGTCACTGTCGTTCATGGAACGGCGGATGGCTATACGCCAGTCGCTCGCCTTGACGGTAAACCAGATGTAGAGCGCAACGGTGACGCCGGTGACGAACAGGTAGCTGAAACCGTAGCCCCACCAGAAGATCACCGCCGTCAGCAGGAACTCGATCAGCGTCGGAACGCTGTTGAGGATGGTAAAGCGGACGATCGTCTCGATGCCCTTGGTGCCGCGCTCGATGACCCGCGAAAGACCGCCGGTGCGCCGCTCCAGATGGAAGCGCAGCGAGAGTTGGTGCATGTGGACGAAGGTCTTGTAGGCAAGCTGCCGGACCGCATGCTGGCCGACGCTTGCAAAGAGGGCGTCGCGGAGCTGGTTCAAGCCGGCCTGCAACAGGCGCGCCAGATTGTAGGCGAGCACCAGCATGACTGCGCCGGTCAGGAACTGCGGCAGGAAACCGAGCGCATCCGGCTTGCCGTTCAACGCGTCGGTTGCCCATTTGAAGGAATAGGGAACGAGGATCAGGACGACCTTGGCGATGATCAGGATAACGGTCGCCCAGATAACCCGGAGCTTCAGGTCCGCCCTGTCTGTCGGCCACATGTAGGGCCAGAGATTGGCGATCGTCTGCAACGGATTGCTGGTATCGGCCGAAACGGTTTTCTTCTGGGGTGCCACGTTCTGATCCGCTCTTACTTTCTCGCGCTGCCCGGGAGTTGACTGTCACCCGCTCAAGCTGTCGCTAAGCCTTCCTGTAGATGAAGACCCGCAGCGCCGTCATCACCGTTCAATGAAAAGCGGCGCCCGTTGAAGGCGCCGCCCTTGGTCGAGAGATAAGCATCCATCGCAGGCGCCGCAATGTCGACGGCCGGCGATATCCCGCTTATTGCTCGTGTTTCATGTGCTTCTTATGAATTTCCCGCGATTCTTCGTCCGGCAAGGCCTGGTCGGGCACGCCGAAAACCTGTCCCGGGCGAATGCGGTCCGGGTCCTCGATCTGATCCTGGTTGGCAAGATAGATCGTGGTGTAGCGCAAGCCCGCCCCGTAGACGCGACGCGATATCTGCCACAGCGTGTCGCCGCGGCGGATGATCACCGAACTCTTGCTTTCCTTGAGTGGGGCCTGCTCGACCGTTTGCGGCTGTTCCGATGACGTCGCAACGGCCGCAGTTTCGGTGACGGGCTGCGGCGCTGTCGCGTCGTTGGCAATGGCGCTTCCGGCACCCAGCACTTTCGCGAGCTCGCCTGGTGCGGGGGCGTTGTCCTTGGGTTGCGCAGCCTCGGACGCAGGTGTCGCGCTGCCCCGCTCGGCCAGGACCGCACCAACCGTCGCATCGACCTTGGCAAGGGCCGTGGCAACGCTCGTCGCATCCTGAGACGCCGCCTTCAACGCGACGAGCGCGTTGGCGGCTGCATCCGAAGCCCGCGCCGCGGCAGCGGCAAGCGTCTGATCGGAATTGTCGGCGAGCCGGAAATCCGAAAGCGACTTCAATGCAATCTCCGTCGCAGAACGGGCGGCTGCCAGTTGCTCGCCGCTCGGCACCTTGCCGTCGGCATAGAGCCCCTTCAACAAAGCGAGCGCCTTGCCGGCTTCCGCGCGCAGACCATCGAGACCTGCGGTTGCCGAGGGCGTGCTTGCCGGAGCGACGGCCGCGACCTGGGACCCCGCAGGGCGATCGAACGGAACCGAAGCGCGCATCGCAACCTTGGTGCCATCCTCGTTCAGCATATCGGCGCGGATGATGTGGCTGCCGACCGTCAGTTCGATCTGACCGTCGACCACGAAGCGGCCCTTGTCGTCGGCCTTGGCTTCGCCGAGCAACTTGTCGTCGGCGTAAACGCGAACGACAGCCCCCGCCTTGGCACTGCCGGCGACGAACATCTTGGCGCCCTCGATCTCGACAGCGCTCACCTGTAAGCCAGGAACCCCAGTGAGCTTGGCCGGCGCCGCGGCAGTCTCGCCGGTCGCCTGGGGCGTCGCCGAAGCAACCTCAGCAGGCTTCGCTTCCGCCGGCTGTGCAGCGGCCTCCTGCGTCGCATCGGGCGTCGTGATCAGTCGGCTTGCCTCGCCGGGCTTCGACACCATGGCCAGCAGTTGGCCGGTCGCGTCCTTGGGAACCGAAACGGTCGCCACCTCCTGCGAGCTCTTGACCGCGCCGTCCTCACCGGTACTGCGCAACGTAAGCTGATGATCGCCGGCGGGCAGCGGATTGTCGAAGACCGCCGCGAAGTCGCCAGTCGCACCGACGTCGGCCGTTCCGACCACGGTGTCGCCGCTCAGGATCTCAAGCTTCGAACCGGGTTGAGCGTGGCCAGCAATAACCGTCGAGCCATCCGGCTCCACACGCAACACGTCGAAGCCGGGAATGGCCGGATCGACGGCGGGCGCGTCGGCGGTTGCCGCTGCTGCGTCCTGTTGAGCCTGTGGTGCCGCCTCCGTCTTGGCAGCCTCGGCCGTCTTGGCTTGGCCGGCGACACCGTCGGTCGCCTGCGGTCCACCGGTCGTCGGCTTCGCCTCGGTTGGCTGGCTTGTGCCGCCGTCTGCCGGCTTCTTGCCGTCGCCGCGCAAATTCGGTTGAATTACGAAAACCATCAACGCTGTTGCTGCCCCGAGGACAGAAATGGCCACCCAGCCGGCCTTATTTTTGATCATGCCACTCTCCACACGGAGCGGAGCAAAGCTCCGCGCATGCCCTCTCATCGGCCTGCGGTGCGGGCTTGCACCATCCATTATAGCGCAATAGCAAGCAACCCGTCCGATTTCTTCAATCAATCACTGAAATTGCTAGCGATTCGCGATTCGGCGCACAAGCATCCGACGGCCTTGCAACCCGCAGAAATCCGGCTTTCCCCTCATTTTTCTTGACCCATGCTGCGGTGCAATGTTTTTTGGGGGCATGAGCACCGAAAACACCACGATTCGATCCATCTGCGTCTATTGCGGCTCACAGCCCGGACGCGACACCGCCTACATGGAAGCCGGCCGCGCACTTGGCCGTTCCATCGCCGACCACGGCCTGCGCCTCGTCTATGGCGGCGGCACGCGCGGCATCATGGGAGCGGTCGCCAGCGGCGTCCTTTCCAATGGCGGCGAAGTGACCGGGATCATCCCCGAATTCCTGATGGACAAAGAAGCAACCCGCCATTCGCTCGGCCAGCTGAACGAGCTGATCGTCACGGCCGACATGCACGAGCGCAAGCACACGATGTTTGAGCGCGCAGACGCCTTCGTGGCGCTTCCCGGCGGCATCGGCACGCTGGAGGAGATCGTCGAGATCATGACCTGGGCGCAGCTCGGACGGCACCGCAAGCCGATGGTCTTCGGCAACATCAACAATTTCTGGCGGCCTATGCTGGATCTGCTTCAGCACATGCGCGAGGAAGGTTTCGTGCACACGGCGCATCTGGTGCAGCCGCTCGTCGTCAACGACGCCGTCGATATCGTCCCGACCATCCTGGCGGCTGCCGGTGGCGGCAATGGCCGCGACGGCGAAGCTGAGATCATCTCGCGGCTCTGATCCCGCAGACACCCGCATAAGCAAAAGGCGCGCTCACCGGCGCGCCTTTTTCATTTTGTCTCGAAGTCGCCTCGCGCTATTCGGCCGGGCTTGCCTGCAGCGCGCGGCGCGCGCGGCTTTCTGCAAGCATCGCCCCGGAATAGATCACCAGCGCCGCCCAGATGAGGCCGAAGGCGATGAGTTTCGCCGTGCCGAATGGTTCGTGGAAGACGAAGACGGCAATCACGAAGATCATCGTCGGCGCGATATACTGCATGATGCCGATCGTCGAGAGGCGCAGCAGCTTGGCGCCGTTGGCGTAGATCATCAGCGGGACGGCCGTGACGATGCCGCAGGACAACAGCCAGAGCACGTCGGTCATCCCGGTGTCGCCGAAATGCCCCTGCCCCGTGGCTTCGAGCCAGATGATGTAGCCGATTGCCGGGATGCTCAGCAGCAGAACCTCAAGGAAAAAGCCCTGGTTCGGACCGACAGGCAGGGTCTTGCGGAAGAAGGCATAAAAACCCCAGGACAGGCAGAGGCCGATCGATACCCACGGCAGGCCGCCGGCATCGAAGGCGAGAACGGCGACCGCGGACGCTGCAAGCGCAATCGCGACCATCTGCGCCGGGTTCGGCTTTTCCTTCAGAAGCACCGCGCCGAGGAAGATCGAAAACAGCGGGTTGATGTAATAGCCGAGCGCCGTCTCGATCGCGCGTCCGGCGCCGATCGCCCAGACGTAGATGCCCCAGTTGATGGTGATCAGCACCGCGGTCAGTGCCGCCATGCACAGCATGCGCGGCGAGCGCAGCGCCACCTTGATGTCATCGGTTCGCCCGAGCCAAAGCAGAACCAGACCCGCGAGCGGCACCGACCAGACGATCCGGTGCGCGACCACTTCCGGCGCCGGAATATGGGCGACCGCCTTCATGAAAAAGGGCAGGAAGCCCCAGAGCAGATAGGCGGTCAGCGCGAAGGCAAAGCCCTTCGCGGAATCGGTATTTTCGGCGGGTGCTTTTGGCTCGGCCATAACATGTTTTCCTGGTGTGTTTTGCCGGAGAGCCATCACGGCAATAGAGCGCTCTCCAGCTGCAAGGGAAGGCGCGGCTTACAAGCCTGCGAAGTCTCCCATAGGTGCGTCCTACTCCAACGCCCGGTAATGCACCAATTCATTTCCGTGAAGGGATGGTGAGTTTTGCTCATCATCCCCCGCAGCGAGACCGTGCTCTACCGGTAGCCGAGGTCACTCGGCGGCGATCAGGCCGACATGGTCGCGGTTCTTCAAGAGTTTGAAGATGATGCTGTCCATCAGTGCCTGGAAGGAGGCGTCGATGATGTTGTCGGAGACGCCCACAGTCCACCAGCGCGCACCCGTGCCATCGGTCGATTCGATCAGAACGCGGGTGATCGCCTCGGTCCCGCCATTGAGGATACGGACCTTGTAGTCCGCCAGCTCGAGATCTTCGATTTCCGACTGGTACTTGCCGAGATCCTTGCGCAGCGCGAGGTCCAGCGCGTTGACCGGCCCGTGCCCTTCGGCAACCGACATCATCGTCTCGCCATCGACGAGCACCTTCACCACCGCCTCCGACACGGTCTTTAAGTTTCCGTTGGCGTCGAAGCGGCGCTCGACCATGACCCGGAAGCTCTCCACGTGAAAGAAGTCCGGCACGGTGCCGAGGATGCGGCTCGCAAGCAGCGCAAAGCTCGCATCCGCCCCTTCATAGGCATAGCCGGTCGCCTCCCGCTCCTTGACGATGGCGATCAGCTTGTCGAGCTTCGGGTCGTCCTTGCTCACAGAGATACCGCGGCGCTTCAAAGCGTTGATGAAGTTGGCCTTGCCGCCCTGGTCCGACACCATGACCTTGCGCAGGTTGCCGATGCTTTCGGGCGCCACATGCTCGTAAGTGCGCGGGTCCTTCAGCAATGCGGAGGCGTGGATGCCGGCTTTTGTCGCGAAAGCCGACGCGCCGACATAAGGGGCCTGCTGGTCCGGCGAGCGGTTCAAAAGCTCGTCGAAGGAATGGGCAAGCTTGGTCAGCTCCAGCAAGCGGTCGGCGTCGATCGCCGTTTCGAAGCGGCTGGAATAGGTTTCCTTCAGCGCAAGCGTCGGGATCAGCGTGACGAGGTTGGCGTTGCCGCAGCGCTCGCCAATGCCGTTCAGCGTTCCCTGGATCTGGCGCACGCCGGCTTCAACCGCCGCCAGCGAATTGGCGACCGCCTGGCCGGTGTCGTTGTGGGCATGGATGCCGAGATTGGCACCGGGTACACCCGCGGCGATCACGGCCGCAACGACCTCGCGCACCTCCGGCGGCTGCGTGCCGCCGTTGGTGTCACAGAGCACCACCCAGCGCGCACCGGCATCGAAGGCGGCCTTGGCGCAGGCGAGCGCGTAGGCGGGGTTCGCCTTGTAGCCATCGAAAAAGTGTTCGCAATCGACCATCGCCTCGCGGCCGGAAGCAACGACGGCCGCGACAGAGGCGCTGATGTTGTCGAGATTTTCCTCGTTGGTACAGCCGAGCGCCACCTCGACATGATAGTCCCAGCTCTTGGCGACAAGACAGATGGCATCGCTTTTTGCGGCAAGCAGCGCGTTGAGGCCTGGATCATTGGAGGCCGAAACGCCGGCACGCTTGGTCATGCCGAAGGCGACAAAAGAAGCCTTCTGCGTACGCCTGCGCGAAAAGAACTCGGTATCGGTCGGGTTCGCACCG
This sequence comes from Ensifer sp., assembly GCF_035999185.1. Lineage (GTDB taxonomy): Bacteria > Pseudomonadota > Alphaproteobacteria > Rhizobiales > Rhizobiaceae > Ensifer. The sequence goes on from NZ_DASYHB010000218.1 coordinate 24,512, forward strand.
GGATAGCCGCCTTCGATGTAGTCCATGCCGAATTGGTCGAGCAGACCGGAAATCGCAATCTTGTCCTCGACGGAAAAGTCGATGCCGGGCGTCTGCTGCCCGTCCCGTAGCGTCGTGTCGAAGAGGTAGATGCGTTCCCTGGTCATGGCTCTCGTCCAAATGCTCTGTTTTTGCTCGTTCTTACTCGGTCTTGCCTGCGTATTTGTCCGTGGCACGGATCAGCCTGTCGAGGATACCGGGCTCGGAATAGGCGTGCCCCGCCCCCTCGACCAGGTAAAGCTCGGCATCCGGCCAGGCCTTGTGCAGCTGCCAGGCATATTTCGCCGGACACGGCATGTCATAGCGCCCATGGATAATCACGCCAGGGATGCCGTGAAGCCGGTGGGCATCGCGCAGCAATTGCCCTTCGTCCATCCAGCCGGCATTGACGAAGAAGTGGTTTTCGATCCGCGCAAAGGCGTCGGCATAATCGTCGTTTTCAAACGGCGCGCTTGTCGATGGCTCAGGCAACAACGTGATCGTTTCGCCTTCCCAGATGCTCCAGGCTCTTGCGGCCGCAACGCGCGTCGCCTTGTCGTCGCTCGTCAGTCGGCGATGGTAGGCGAGCATCATTTCGTGTCGTTCCGATGGCGGAATGGGCGCAATGAAGCGCTCCCACTTGTCCGGGAACATTTCCGAGACGCCGAACTGATAGTACCAGTCGAGCTCCGCCTTCGTCAGCGTGTAGATGCCGCGCAGAATCAGTTCGGAAACCCGCTCCGGGTGCTTCTCGGCATAGGCGAGCGCCAGCGTCGAGCCCCAGGATCCGCCGAACACCAGCCACTTTTCCGCGCCGGCCATTACGCGCAGCCGCTCGATATCGGCAACGAGGTGCCAGGTGGTATTGGCTTCGATTTCGGCATGCGGCTCAGACTTGCCGCAGCCGCGCTGATCGAACAGGGTCACGTCATAAAGTGCCGGATCGAACAGGCGGCGATGGTTTGGGGAGATCGTTCCGCCGGGGCCGCCATGCAGGAAGACGGCGGGCTTCGCACCCGGCGTGCCGACCTTTTCCCAATAGATCACGTGCCCGTCGCCGACATCGAGACGGCCCGAGGCATAGGGTTCGATTTCGGGATAGAGCGTACGCAGAACAGTCGTCATTTTCAGTCTTTCGTGAGCGGCCAGTGCACGGTGTCGTAGTCCGGATGCTGGCGGTTCGTTTCGAGTATGATCAGATGCCGGGTTGCCGCAGCCTCGCTGCCGTCGTCCGTTTCCTTCTCCTTGAGCCCCGCAAGCCGGGAGAACCATATGACGCGGGACTCGACGCCGGACTGGTAGACGGGCTGCACGTCGTCGGGATCGTCGAGCGAACCGAGCGCGATGTTGATGAAGTCGGCGTCCGGCATTTCATAGAAGAGCGGCGTGCCGCAGTCGCTGCAGAAGCCGCGGCGTACCAGATGCGACGAACGGAACCAGGACGGCTGGCCCCGCGTGACGTCGAATTTCTCGCGCGCCACGTTGGCGAGCGGCATGAAGTAGTTGCCGGTCGCCTTCTGGCACATACGGCAATGACAGATGTGCGGATCGGCAAGCGCGCCCTCGGCGCGGTAGCGGACCGCGCCGCACTGGCAGCCTCCCGTGTAGATACGCGCGATCGTCACTTGAATGCTCCCGAAGGATGCCATTGCTCGGTCTCGTGATCCGGATGCTGGAAGGAGATGATGCTCTCCTGCCGTGCATAAAAATCCTGGTCTTCGAGAACCGGCTGCTGGAAGATGGTTTCGACCCAGGGCAGCCGCGACGCGTGATTGACCTGGATTTTCGGCGCGAGATCGGACCGATCGTCAAAGGTGCCGATCGCGATCTCAAGACCGCCGGGATGCCTATAGGTCATCGGCGTTCCGCATTTCGGGCAGAAGCCGCGGTCGATGTTGACCGACGACTGGAAATAGCTCGGCTCGTCACGCACCCATTCGACGCCATCCTTCGGTGCTGTCACCAGCGCCGAGAAAAACGAGCCGAACTGCTTCTGGCACATGCGGCAATGGCAGATCGACGGGCGTCCGAGCTCTCCCCGGATCCGGAAGCGGACGGCACCGCACTGACATCCACCTGTACGAACGTTCTCTGTCATCGTGTCTCCTCCGGGGGCCAGGTCTCGGTATCGTGGTCGGGATGCTGATAGGAAACGAGTTTTTTCAGGAATTCCAGGGCGTCCGGATCTTCCATCGTATGAACGCCTGGCAGTTCGGGCACATGGTCGGCATAGGGCAGTTTGCTCTCGATCCCCCACTGGACCATGGGCGTGATGCCTTCCGGCTCGTCGAAGGCGGCGATCGCCAACGCCAATCCATCCGGCGCCTCATAGGTCAGCGGCGTACCGCAATCACCGCAAAAGCCGCGCCAGCCGAAATTGGACGACTGGAAGCGCTTACGCTCCCCCCGCGTCCAGGTGACATGCGCGCCGCGCACCGAAACCAGCGGCAGGTAGAAATTGCCGCTTGCCTTCTGGCACATGCGGCAATGGCAAACGGATGCATCGCCAAGCACTCCCTCGACGCGAAAGCGGACCGCACCGCACTGGCAGCCGCCGGTGTAATAAGGCTTGTTGTCGAGACTCATCACGACCCTGCCCCGGCCGGCGCATGGCAGACCGCTTCGATGTTGTTGCCGTCGGGGTCCAGTACGAAGGCGCCATAGTAGTCCGGGTGGTAGTGCGGCCGAAGTCCCGGCTTGCCGTTGTCGCGCCCGCCTGCCGCAATCGCCGCCTCGTAGAACGCATCGACTTCGGCCCGGCTTCGCGCCGCAAAGGCATAGTGGCGGCCGGCGCCTGCCGCTGCCTCATGCAACCAGAAGACCGGCCGTTCC
>NZ_DASYHB010000004.1:0-9727 GCF_035999185.1 Ensifer sp.
GACCTCAACGCCAACTCGTTCCAGCACCAGCCCTATCTCGACAACCAGATCGCCGATCGCGGCTTCGAGATCGTCAGCGTCGGCACCACCATCACCACGCCGATGGGTGTCTATTCGCAGAAGGTGAAGAGCCTCGACGAACTTCAGGACGGCGCGACGATCGCCATCCCGAACGACCCGACCAACGGCGGCCGCGCGCTGCTCGTTCTCGCCTCCAAGGGCCTGATCAAGGTCAAGGAAGAAGCCGGCCTCAAGGTGACACCGGCCGACATCACCGAGAACCCGAAGAACATCACCTTCGCCGAGCTCGACGCCGCCCAGCTGCCGCGCTCGCTGCAGGACGTCGATGCCGCCGTCATCAACACCAACTACGCCATGGAAGCCGGCCTGCACCCGAAGAAGGACGCGATCGCGATCGAAGGCGAGAAGTCGCCCTACGCCAACGTCATTGCGGTGCGCAAGGCCGACAAGGATGCTCCGTGGGTGAAGACGCTGGTCGAATCGTACCATGATGAAAAGGTGAAGACCTTCATCAACGACACCTTCAAGGGCGCGCTGATCCCGAGCTGGTAAGCTTTTCTGCCAAAGAGAAACTTGGACCGCGCGCTGCAATTGCGGCGCGCGGTTTTTCTTTGACCGCTTATGTCGCTTGGCTATCCTCGTCCTCTTCGAGGAGGACGAACCATGGGTATCATGAAAGGCGGCTGCCTCTGCGGCGCGGTCCGCTACGAGGCGAAAGGCATGCCGCTCTTTTCGGGCTTCTGCCATTGCCGCGACTGCCAGCGCGCGACCGGAACCGGCCATTGCTGCTACATGATCTTCGACCGGACGGATGTAACGATATCGGGCACGTGCCGCTCCTATGAAAAACTGGCCGAAAACGGCAACCCGACGATCCGCTACTTCTGCGAGATCTGCGGCAGCCAGCTCTTCGGCTCCGGCCCGCCGGACGACGAGCGCTGGTCGATTTATGCCGGCACGCTCGACGACCTGTCGGTGTTTCAGCCGACCGACGCGATCTTCACCCGCAGCCGCCACGAATGGGACCGCAGCGTGCTGACGCTCGATGAGTGCGAGGCGTTGCCGGGATAGGACGTCTCGGCAGGGACTGCCCCTCTGTTCGGGTTCAATCCGAGGACGAACCCTCTTCCGGCAGGCGGATGAGGGGCAAATTCTTCGGAGCCCGCTTCAGCTTCCGAGGTGGCGTTCGCCGCGCTTCTTGGCAAGCTCGATCTGCCTCTGGCGCTGGCGGTAGCGCTCGCGGTCCTCGTCGGTGCGGACCTCGTGGCAATGAATGCAGGACACACCGTCCTCGTGATGCGGCGAGGCGAGGTCGGCTTGGGTCAGGGGCTGGCGGCAGGCATGGCAGAGCGTGTGCTCGCCTTCCGCAAGACCGTGGGTCACCGAGACGCGGTCGTCGAAGACGAAGCACGCGCCTTCCCAGAGGCTCTCTTCCTGCGGAACCTCTTCGAGGTATTTCAGGATGCCGCCCTTCAAGTGAAAGACTTCGTCGAAGCCCTGTTCCTTCATGAAGGCGGTCGCCTTCTCGCAGCGGATGCCGCCGGTGCAATACATGGCGATCTTCGGCTTGTTGTGCAGGCCGGTATGGTTGCGCACCCAGTCGGGGAACTCGCGAAAGGTCTTGGTCTGCGGATCGACCGCGCCCTTGAAGATGCCGATCGCCGTTTCGTAGTCGTTGCGCGTGTCGATGACGATCGTATCGGGATCGGAGATCAGCGCGTTCCAGTCCTTCGCCTCGACATAGGTGCCGACGATCCGGTTGGGGTCGATGTTCTCGACGCCCATGGTGACGATTTCCTTCTTCAGCCGAACCTTCATGCGCAGGAAGGGCATGGAGGAGGCGCGGCTTTCCTTGTGTTCCAGCGCGCCGAGTTCCGGCTGCGCCCGCAGGAAGGCAAGCACCGTTGCGATGCCGGCTTCGGTGCCGGCGATCGTGCCGTTGATGCCTTCATGTGCCAGAAGCAGCGTGCCCTTGACGCCGTTTTCGTCGCAGACGGCCTGCAGCGGTTCGCGAAACTCGGCGAAACGCGCGAAGCGTGCGAAATGATAGAGCGCGGCCACCAGAAACTGGCCAGGCATCTCACCATGGGTCTCAGGGCGCGGGGTCGTGGAAATGTCGGTCATGGCCCGTGCCAATACAGCTTTCGCGCCGTCAGCGCAATCACGACCGCCTGCGGGTCCAATCCGGCGCCCGTCGGCGTGCATGATTTTGTCAGGCGAAATGGCAGCCGATCTTCTTCGCTAGTCACGCCCGGCCTTAAGCCAAAGCAGACGGACCGCCTGACTTTCGCGCTCCGGCTCTTCCTGGAAAACGACGGTGGCGAGCTTGAGCGCGTCCGTGCGCAAGATTTCCTGCCGTGCGATCACCACGGCGATGAGATGCGCCTGGTCCTGGCTGTTGCCGACCAAGGCCGGATCCTCGTTGATCAACTGGGTCATGACCGCGAGGTCGTGGAGGTGGCCGAGGGTGTCGACCAGCGCCTTGGTCTCGCTTCGCTTGGCCTGCATCGCGGATGGCCAGGCTTCGCGCATCAGGCCGAGATACATGCGGTAGTCCTGCGCCCGCTTGCGCAGTTCATGGAACGCGGTGGCTTCGGCTGTCGCTCCACATGCCTCACGGGCGCGCCCGGCGCGCTTCAGCGTTCGCTGCCATCCCTTCGTCAGCCGGTCTGCGGTCTTGCGGCGCCGGTCGTCGAATGTCACCTGGCCGAGTGCACCGAGGGCCTGTTCGCAATTGACGATGGTCGCTGCGATCCGGTCCTCGATATCCGTTGCAGCTGCCGCAATGCGGTCGCGACGTGTCGTCAGGTGCGCGCAGACGTGCGAAAGTGCCTTTTCCTCGTCGTCGTTGCCAGCCGTCGTCCTGAGATAATGGGCGTTCTCGACGAGGGCTGCCGCGTCGCGCACGGCTGAAAGGTTGCGGGCCATGCCGCGAATGCGGGCATTCTCGTAGTTTTGGAAATGCGGCGCATCGGCCGCAACAAGCCGGTAGAGCGCACGCAGCCGCTTGAAGTTCTTGCGAGCGTTGTGAATGGCCTCGTGCACGCCGTCCGGCCGATCCTGCAGTGTCGCTACGGCTTGCGTCAGCTGCTCTGCGGCGATGGCGCGGAAGTCATCGGTAAATGGCTGGTCCGGCCGGAAGGCATAGGTCATGACTGCGTTTCCAACAGCCCTTCAGTGGCAAGCGACTGGTTGGAATAGCGGCGATCACCGGTGACCTCTCGCCCGATCCAGTCGGGTAACGACGGCCTGTCCGTCTCGCGCTTCATCTCGACCTCGGCGACCACCAGGCCAGCGAGTGCGCCTTGGTAGACGTCCACTTCCCAGGTGAAGCCTTTGTGCGGAATGCGGTAGCGCCTTTTCTCGATGACGATGCCAACCGCCTGGGTCAACATCTCGCGAGCATCGTCGATCGGCAGGTCGTATTCGTATTCGTTGCGCACAAGCGCCGACTTGCCGATCTTGATGGTGAGGCGCGCCCATTTGTTGCCGTGGATGCGCACCCGCAGCGACCGATCGTCCATGGTCACGATGTAGGCTTGTCTGAGCTCGATGCCCTTGTCCGCATGCTCCCGCCATCCGTCCGAGGCGACCAGGAACTTGCGCTCTATTTCCTTCGCCATGGAATATCCGCCGTTCTGAGGGGCTCGACCGCGATCAACCTATAGCTTTCCCGCGAAGGCTCAAGCCATCTCTTTGTTGTCGATGCCATTTTATACTTGTCTTATATTCGGCGCGACTGTCTTGCAGCCGTCGGTCTCGACAAGTGGCGTCGAGCGGGGTATGCGGGGGGCATATTCAATCGTTTTAAAAAGGACGATCGGCATGAGCGCGAAATCCGACAGGCTTCTTTCAACCCTCAAACTGGCGCCGGTCGTTCCGGTGCTGGTGATCGACGACGTGGCGACCGCCGTTCCCCTGGCGCGTGCGCTCGTTGCCGGCGGCTTGAAGGCGATCGAGATCACGCTGCGCACGCCGGCAGCACTTGAGGCGATCCGCGCCGTTGCCAACGAAGTCGAAGGCGCGGTCGCCGGCGCCGGTACCATCCTCAACGCCGCCCAGTTCGAGGCGGCAGTCGAGGCTGGCTCCAAGTTCATCGTCAGCCCCGGCACGACGCAGGAACTGATCGATGTTGCCAACGATCACGACGTGCCGCTGCTTCCGGGTGCGGCGACCGCAAGCGAGGTCATGGGCCTGCGCGAAGAAGGTTATGAGGTGCTGAAGTTCTTCCCGGCCGAACAGGCCGGCGGTGCCGCCTATCTGAAGTCCCTTTCCTCGCCGCTTGCCGGAACGTTGTTCTGCCCGACCGGTGGCATCTCGCTTTCCAACGCCCGCGACTATCTGACGCTGCCGAACGTCGTTTGCGTCGGCGGCTCCTGGGTCGCGCCGAAGGAACTGGTTGCCAAGGGCGACTGGGCCGGCATCACCAAGCTTGCGGCGGAAGCCTTCACGCTCAAAGGCTGAGCGGATCGTACGTACAGAAGAGACTGAATAGGCCGGGCGCAAGCCCGGCCTTTTTCTTGGGGCCTACGTCTTTGACGCGAATTTGTATTTTCCCCGCAACGTTCCTATGTCTCAATCCATTCGACAGTGGGTGCGCGGGCGGCGCACCCTTTCGTTCGACCCCACCCGCCCCGAACCGACAAACCGAACCCACAAGGAGCGAGACCCATGTTCGACGCGAAGAAATTGCTGGACCAGTTTCTGGGATCGCAGGTGCCCGGCGCCGGCGGCTCGGTGCGTGATCGCGCGACCCAGGTGACGCAGCTTGCCAAGGACAATCCGCTGGCCACGGGTGCGATTGCAGCGGTCCTGCTCGGCACCAAGTCCGGCCGCCAGCTGACCGGCAACGCCGCCGTTCTTGGTGGCCTCGCCGCAATCGCCGGGCTCGGTTATCAAGCCTACAAAAACTACCAGGCCGGCACGACGCCAGGTGGCGCAACGGTCGCCAAGGGCGAACCGGAACTGCTGCCGCCGCCGGCCGATTCCGGCTTTGCGTCCGCGCCGGAGGCTGTCAGTCACGATTTCGCGCTGACGCTGGTGCGCGCCATGATCGCAGCGTCGCGCGCGGACGGTCACATCGACGAAGCCGAACGCCGGCACATCATGGACAAGCTCTCGGTTTCCGGCCTTTCGGCGGATGCCTCAGCCTTCCTGGAGAGCGAGCTTGCAAACCCGGTCGATATCGACGCGATCGTCGGCGCGGCAAAAACGGAAGAGGAACGCGTGGAGGTCTACACTGCGTCGCGCCTCACGATTGAACCGGAAACACGCGCGGAACGCGGCTATCTCGACCTGCTTGCCGGCCGCCTTGGTCTGCCGGATGCGCTGGTCGACCACATCGAGGCGACCGTTTCGTCAGCGAAGGCGCCAGCCACGGCGTAAAACCCCGCCAAGCTCTCATGGGTTCATCACCAGTTTGAATTTGTCTCGGGTGCTCCTCTGGCCTATGCCAAATGACAAGGACAGGAGGAGCGGCCGATGCGTGATCTGAAAGACTGGAAAGGATGCCCGGCACCGAAGGGTGTCGCGCTCGAGGGGCGTTTCGTCAAGCTTGAACCCTATGAGCGCGAGCGGCATCTGCAGGACCTGTGGGACGGTCTCGGCGGGATGGCGATCAATCCGTTGCTGAAGTATTTCGCGCAACCGGATTTCGCCGGGATCGAAGACTTCGACGCCTGGCTGACGGCGGCACAGGAAAAATCCAGCTGGGTTACCGAGGTGTTCCGCGACCAGGCGACCGGCATCGTCGTCGGCATGGCCAACTACATGCGCCCCGACCCGGCCAATGGCGTCGTCGAAGTGGGGTCCGTCGCGCATGGCGCTGCCATGGCCCGTTCGCCGCTTTCGACCGAAGTCCATTACCTGATGGCGAAACACGTTTTCGAGGATCTGGGCTACCGCCGCTACGAATGGAAGTGCAACAGCGAGAATATGGCGAGCCGCAAGACCGCGGCGCGCCTGGGCTTTACTTTCGAGGGCATCTTCCGCCAGCATATGATCTCGAAGGGCGGCAACCGCGACACGGCCTGGTTTTCAATGATCGACAGCGAATGGCCGCTGCTCAATGCCGCATTCGAAACCTGGCTCGCAGCTGATAACTTCGACGCGGATGGTCGTCAGATACGGCGACTGGAAGATATTCGTGCGGAACTGGAGCGGCAGGCGTCGAAGTAGCGCCTGCAACCTCCACTGCGCCAGACAACGGCTAAGGGACCATGCAGACCAAGGAAAAGTCACCGGCGATCGCCGCAGCCATCATTCTCGTCGTCGCCGGCCTCGGCTTCTTCGTGCTGCCGTCGATCATGCTGAAGCTTGGCGATATCTCGCCGTGGCTCGCCGCCGCCTTCGGGGTGATCTTCGTGCTTGGCTTCTTCCTGTTGTTTTGGCTCCGGGCCCGCTATCAGCGCAAGCGCGGGCTTTGAGCCTGCTGCAAGTTTCCTTTGATCGTAGCCGACTAAAGGACAAAAACATGCAGCAATGCAAAACGCTACAGCGTCCTTCGCGCGTCCGATAGGACGCGCGGTGCTGCAAGTGCCGCCGTCAGCCCTGAAGGGCCGCGCCGAGCAGGATCAATCCGAGAATGAGAACGAGCAGGGCGCCGGCAATCTCGATGCCGTTCGAGATGCGCGCCGCTGACGTCGTGCTAGACGCGTAGCGCAGTGCGACGCCCTTGGCGGTCACCGCCATGGTCGCGAGGATCGAAACGGTGATCGCGGTCCCGATCGACATCGCAAGGACCGAGAGCACGCCGCCGAGATAGAGGCCGTTCAAAAGCGCGAAGGAAAGCACGATCAGCGCGCCGGAGCAGGGACGCAGACCGACGGCTATGACGGCCGACCAGGCCTCGCGAAGGGCAAACCGATCACCCCGAAGCATCGACGGGTCAGGGGCGTGCGCATGCCCGCAACTGGAGCAGACTTCACCGGCGCCATGGTGATGGTGGTGATCATGACCGTGATCGTGGTGATGGTGCGCATGATCGTGGTGGTGGTCATGAGCGTGGTGCGCATGCGCCGGCGCGTTGCCTGCCGTCGCGAGCGCGACCGACGGGCGCAGCATCGAGCGCAGCTTGCGCAGAAGCAGCCAGCCGCCGAACGCTGCGATCAGCGCGTAGCTGGCGATTTCGAGCGATCGGGTGGCATCGGTCATGCTGATCGAGGTGCCGCGCAAAAGCAGATAGACGGCGCCGATCAGGAGGATCGCAACAACGCCCTGCAGGATCGAGGACAGAAACGACAGCATGACGCCGCGTTTCAGTTCCGTCTCGTTGGCGATCATGTAGGAGGAAATCACCGCCTTGCCGTGGCCGGGCCCGGCCGCGTGCAGAACGCCATAGGTGAAGGAAAGCCCGACCAGCGACCAGAGATGCCAGGGGTTTTCGCGCATGCCCTTCAGCGCGTTGGTCATCAGGCGGTAGAAGCCCTGCTGCTCCATATTTACCCAGGCGAAGAAGCCGCCGAGAAACCCGCTCGTGTTGAATGCCGGTTCGGCTGTGCCGATGCCGAGCGGCGACTGGGCGGCTGCAAGCGTTGCGGACAGTGCCGTGACAATCAGCGTCGCGGCGACCAGACGTCCGATCCTGCGGGCTTTCAGCATGAGATCTCGATCCTGGTTGCAAAGAGCTTCGACATGTCCGTGCCGGTCGGATCGTTCCAGAAGGCATCGGTCAAGGTGTTCTTGTTCTCGGCGAGAACCTCGTCCGGATCCGGGCGGACCACCTTGTGTTCGCAGGCGTTGATCTTGTCGCCGACGACGGTCAGGTCGTCGTCGGTCGCAAAATCCATCGCCGTGTACATGGTCGGATCATAGACGCCGAAGGAGAGCTTGCCCTTGAGCGGCATCGGCTCGGCTGGCTTGACCGCGAACATCATCAACAGCTGGCCGTCCTTGTAGTCGACGGTGATGTGGTCCGGCTTGTTGACCTTGATGGTTTTGCCGTTGTCGAGGATCGTCGTGTAGTAATTGTACTCGGACAGGGACTCCAGCACCGTCTGGCCGACTTCCGCCAGTTCGTCGGGGTCGAGTGCTGCATTCGAGTTCTTGTCGAAATCGAGGACCACGCTTGAGGAAAAAAGCTCGTCGAACCGCCAGACGTTGCGCAGCTCGCTGATTTCGTCCTTGTCGTCCGAAACCACTTCAAGGCGGGCTTCTGCAAAAATGTGCGGATGGGCAAAGACCAGTGACGGTGCGAGCAGAGTGGCGAGGCCGGCCATGATGAGGCACTTGGTTCTCATGAAGCGGCGATCCTTTCGGCCGCGGCAGCACAGCGCCGCGCATCAGATGTGGCGCGCAAGGGACGCCTTCGATTCGTTTTTCGCAATGTACCGGAAATGGGACGGAATTGGGACTTTGCCGATCACGTCAGCTGGTCGCCCTGGCCGGTTGCTTCGGGTTGTCCGCGCGGCTTGCGGAACCACGCATGCAGAAAGTCGACCAGGGTTCTGACCTTGGCCGGCAGGTAGCGACGGTGAGGGTAGATTGCATAGATGCCCCGGTCGCGCGGCAGGAACTCGTCGAACAGCGTGACCAGTTCGCCGGTAGCGATCTTCGGTCGCGCGATGAAATCCGGAATGATCGAGACGCCGAGGCCGGAGACGGCGGCCCTCAAGGCGGCGAGCGGGCTGTTGACCTCGATCGGGCCGCTGACCGGAACCGTGAAGGCGGATCCGTCCGGCTCGACGAAGCGCCAGTTGGAGTAGGAGCGGCCATTGGTGTCGAGGATGCAGGGCACCTTGGACAGGTCGGTCGGGTGGTCGATCGGCCCGGCCTTCTCCAGGAATTCGGGCGCTGCGCAGATCAGCACCTGGAAATCGTCGAGCTTGCGGGCGATCAGCGTCGAATCCTCAAGCCGGGTGATGCGAATGGCGACGTCAAAACCTTCTTCGACGAGATCGACGAAGCGGTCGTCGGAGATGATTTCGAGCGAGAGTTCCGGGTGCTGCTTGCCGAAATCGACCAGCGACTGGCCGATCTCCGCATCGACGAAGGTGCGCGGTGCGGTGATGCGCAGCCGTCCTTTCAGATCCGAATTGTTGGCGCGCACGAGATCGGCAAGGTTGTCGATCTCCTTCAGGATTTCCGAGGCGGTGCGATAATAGGTGTGTCCGGCCTCGGTCAGCGAGAATTGCCGGGTGGTGCGGTTAAGCAGGAGGGCGCCAAGCTCGTCTTCGAGCTCGCGCACATATTTCGAAAGCAGCGCCTTTGATCGGCCGACGCGCCGGGCGGCTGCCGAGAAGCCCTCGGCGTCCACGACATCGATGAAGGCGCGGATGCGCGTCAGTGTGTCCATTGCGGTCTTTCTTTCGTGCTTGCAGACGTTCCGCCTGATTCGTTGCGGACGCCCCTCTCATGCCAATCATGCCGGCGGCAAATTGGTCGTCGTTTTCCTTACGTGCGCCGCACGCGGCGGGAAACAGAGTTTTCTTCGAATAATGCCATTTTTTCAATCTCTTACGGCAGTGATCAATGCAGTTCGGATCGTTCAATCATTGTGAACATCAGCAGTTTTGCCCGCTTCAGAAAAAATTCAACCGCCAGCGCGAAAAAACTCTTGATTACGACAGGCTTTTTTCTTACCTACGCCCTTGCCCAAAGTCGCACGTGCCTGTGGGTGTCCGCCGACCCTCGATTAGGTGAGGGTATCGGTAAGGTACCTGGAACTAACCCCTCCAGTCGCTATTCCGGCCAACCGGGAAATGCGAGG
>NZ_DASYHB010000016.1:0-10750 GCF_035999185.1 Ensifer sp.
TCGGGCACTCGTCGCAAAGACGGGCGAGCGTATCGGCCTGCAGCACGGAGTTGTCGCGGTTATAGACCATGACGCCGATACCGACCGACTGGCAGATCTTCTTCACATGGGCGTAAAGGCCTTCCTGCGGCGCATCGATCAGGTAATGCGGCAGAAGCAGGATGCCATCCGCTCCAACCTTTTCGACCGAACGGGCGATGTCGATGGCGATCTCGGTGCCATAACCGCAGCCGGAGACGATCGCCGTCTCGCCGGACACTTCCTTGGCGGCGGCGACGATCCCGGGAATCTCATCGGGCTTCAGCGAGAAGAACTCACCGGTGCCGCCGGCGGCAAACAGCACCGGCGCGTGATAGCCGGCCAGCCACTCCACATGCGCCTTGTAGCTTTCCGGCGCAAAACGACCTTCCGCATCGAAGTGCGTCACCGGGAAGGAAAGCAGGCCCGATCCAAGCGCGGCCTTGATCTGTTCTGGGGTCATTTCGAAATCCTCTTCATGTTTTCAGTATCGAGAAGCGAGGGAACGGGCCGACGTCGCAGTACTCATCCTATGACATGTATGATGAGTTTGCGGCCGGCGGCCGCGTCAGCGAGCCAGCCAACCGCCGTCCACGTTGAGAATGGCGCCATGGACGTAATCCGCCGCGGCTGACGACAGGAATACGGCAGCGCCGGCGATGTCTTCAGGCCTGCCCCAGCGGTTGGCGGGGATGCGCTCGAGGATCGCCTTGTTGCGATCCGGATCATCGCGCAGCGCCTCGGTATTGTTGGTCTCGATGTAGCCGGGCGCGATCGCGTTCACGTTGATGCCCTTGGCCGCCCACTCGTTGGCAAGCAGCTTGGTGAGACCGGATACGCCGTGTTTGGCGGCCGTGTACGACGGCACCCGGATGCCGCCCTGGAAGGAGAGCAACGACGCGATGTTGACGATTTTTCCCGACCGACCTTTCGCAAGCAACTCGCGAGCGAAGGCCTGGCACGTGAAGAACAGCGCTTTCAGGTTGACGTCCATGACGTCGTCCCAGTCGGCTTCGCTGAATTCCACCGCATCGGCGCGGCGAATGATACCGGCATTGTTGACGAGGATGTCGTAGCCGTGTCCGGCAAAGACATCGCGCGCGGCCATGGGGTCGGCGAAGTCCAGAGCAAGTGGTGCGGCAATCCCGCCGGCCTTGGCGATGATCTCAAGTGTTTCCTCGGGTGCGCGGCGCGCCGCACAGGTCACCTCGGCCCCGGCGGCCGCAAGACCGACGGCGATCGCCTGTCCCAGTCCGGTGTTGGCGCCGGTGACGAGCGCTTTATGGCCTTGAAGGGAAAAGGGATTTGTCACTTCAGTTCCCCCGGCTGGATGAACTCCATGTCGGTGTAGTCGACATTGTCGCCGGCCATTGCCCAGATGAAAGTGTAGGATCCGATGCCCGCGCCCGAATGGATGGACCAGGGCGGCGAAATCGCGCCTTCCTCGTTGGAAATGAAGAGATGGCGGGTTTCCTGGGGTTCGCCCATCAGGTGAAGCACGCGCGATTTGTCGTCCATGCCGAAATAGAGATAGGCCTCCATGCGGCGATCGTGGACATGGGCGGGCATGGTGTTCCAGACCGAGCCGTCTTCAAGCGTCGTATAGCCGAGGACGAGCTGGCAGCTCTCCATCACCAGCGGATGGATGAACTGGTTGATCGTACGCTTGTTGGAGGTCTCGGTCGTGCCGAGCTTGACCTCCTTGCTGTCGGCAATGGTGACGAGCCGCGCAGGCAGGCTGCGGTGGGCCGGGCAGGATGTAATGTAGAAGCGCCCCTCTCCCGAGAAGGTGACCGGGCCTGAACCCTGGCCAAGGTAGAGTACATCGCCGCGGTTGAGGGTATAGGTGTCTTGTCCGGTCGCAACCGTGCCGGTTGCCCCCACATTCACGATGCCCATCTCGCGCCGGTCGAGGAACGACGGCGTCTTGGTTTCCTCCACCTTGTCGAGCGTCAACGGCGTGCCCGCAGGCACGGCGCCGCCCATCACGAAGCGATCGTAGTGGGTGTAGATCAGCCGGATCTCGCCCGGCCGAAACATGTTCTCCGCCAGGAAATGCCTGCGCAGCCCCTCGGTATCGAGCGCCTTGGCATAGTCCGGATTGACGGCCTGCCGCGTTTCTACGGTCAGCATGAAACTCCTCCTTCGGTCATTGCGATCAACATATCATATGTGTTAGTCGTATTTGTATGATATGTATGACAAGGTCAAGTGGCAAGTTCAAAACTCGGATGCCGGTCGCAATGGCTCAAACCGATAACAGTGTGAAACACCGCCTCGTTGACGGGGAAGGTGCGGGACTCTCGCCACCCCCTCTCACAGTGCCCGCGGCGTGAACCCATCAAACGCGCCGGCCTGGAACGCATCGCCTTCACGCCGACAACCCAATCCCAAGGAGCAATGAATGACCTTCAAACCGCATGGCAAACACCTGGTCGCAGGTGAATGGATCGCAACCGGACAGACGTTCAGCAGCGAGCCCGCAAGCGGCCCGAGCTTTGATTTTTCAGTTGGAACGGTGGAACTGGTGGACAGGGCGGCAAAGGCCGCCGAGGAAGCCTTCTGGTCCTACGGCTATTCGACCCGCGATGAGCGTGCAGCCTTCCTCGAGACCATCGCCGACGAGATCGAAGCACGCGGGGCGGCGATCACCGAGATCGGGAGCGCCGAAACCGGGCTGCCGCCCGCCCGGCTGGAAGGCGAGCGTGGACGTACCACCGGCCAACTGCGTCTGTTTGCCTCCCATATCCGCAAGGGCGCATATCTCGATAGACGGCATGACGAAGCCTTGCCGGACCGCAAGCCCCTGCCCCGTCCCGACATCCGCCTGATCCAGCGGCCGATCGGTCCCGTCGCCGTCTTCGGGGCCTCCAATTTCCCTCTGGCCTTCTCGACCATGGGCGGCGATACCGCATCGGCACTTGCTGCCGGCTGCCCCGTCGTCGTCAAGGGACACTCCGCCCATCCAGGCACCGGCGAAATCGTCGCCGAAGCTGCCCTTTCTGCCATCCGGGCGCACGGACTGCACCCGGGCGCGTTCTCGCTGATCCAGGGCGGCCGCCGCGATGTCGGCACCAGCCTCGTGACGCACCCGCTGATCAAGGCGGTCGGCTTCACCGGTTCGCTTGCCGGCGGTCGCGCACTCTTCGATCTTTGCACTGGGCGGCCGGAACCCATTCCGTTCTTCGGCGAACTCGGCTCGGTGAACCCGATGTTTGTCCTGCCCGAGGCGGTGAGGGCGCGCGGCGAGCAGATCGCCAGGGGGTGGGCGGCGTCGCTCACCATGGGTGCGGGACAATTCTGCACCAATCCGGGCATCGCGGTGATCCTTGCCGACCAGGCAGCGGCATTTGCCGAGACCGCGCGCGCGGCCCTTTCGGACGTCGGTCCGCAGGTCATGCTCACGGACGGCATTGCGAGCGCCTATCGCGACGGTCGAGACCGCATCGCATCGGGTGCCGGCGTTCGCGAAATCCTCGGCTCAAGCTGCGACCGAAGAAACGCAACGCCCAATCTCTTTCTCGTCCCGGCCCGGGAGTGGCTCGACAATCATGCGCTTTCAGAAGAAGTCTTCGGGCCGCTCGGACTGATCGTTACGGTCGATAGCCCTGAAGACATGATCGCGGTGGCCAAGCGTTTCGAGGGTCAGCTGACGGCAACACTTCATCTCGATCAAGGCGATCGCGACCTGGCGCGCAAACTGATGATGATTCTTGAACGCAAGGCTGGCCGGATCCTTGTCAATGGATATCCGACCGGCGTCGAGGTCTGCGATGCCATGGTTCACGGCGGCCCCTACCCTGCCTCGACCAATTTCGGCGCAAGCTCGGTCGGAACCATGGCCATCCGCCGGTTTCTCAGGCCTGTTTCCTATCAGAACATTCCTGAATACCTGATGCCCAGAGACCTCATTGAGACCTGATCGAAACCTGATGTCGGCGTAAGGATGGATTGCGCCATCGCCCCTCGATGGCGTATCCACGGACGGACCAACATACCCTTTGGAAACGGCCCGCGGCATGATGAAGACACCCGATCCCTCCGCTTCGCAGGGCAAGACACTGGTCGCGCAGGTGACGGATGCGCTTCGCTCGCAGATCGCCAAGGGCCGTTACAATCCGGGCGACCGCCTGCCGTCCGAAGCGCAACTGACGCAGGAGTTCGGCGTCAGCCGAACGGTGGTGCGCGAAGCAATTGCGGCCTTGCGTTCCGACGGCCTGGTGGAGCCCCGGCAGGGTGCAGGCGTCTTTCTGCTAGACCGGCCAGCACCCGACCGGCGACCCTTTCACAATGTCGACCTCGCGCGGGTGTCATCGCTGATCGAAATGTTGGAACTTAGAACCGCGGTCGAGGGCGATGCGGCGGCGCTTGCAGCACTTCGCCGCTCGCCCGGCCAGGAGGGCAAGCTCATCGAGGCCTTCGATGCCTTCAGGACCTGTGCAGCCGCGGAAAAACCGACTGCCGAGGCCGACTTCGCTTTCCACGTCGCCGTTGCCGAGGCAACCAACAACCCGCGCTTCGGCGAATTCCTTGCGGTGCTCGGCCCCGCCCTCATCCCGCGTCGCGCCATGGTGGAAAACGGCGGGGAAGCCGCACTGCCTGTCGACGAACTCAACCGCCTTGTGGACGAGCACGAGGCCATCCTCTTTGCCATACAGAACGGGGACGAGGATGGGGCGCGTTCAGCGATGCGAGAACACCTCAAGAAGAGCCAGACGCGCTACCGCTCCATGCTGCGCACTGCACGCTGAGGATGCGCCTCGGGCCGCCCTTGCATCCGGACAGATAACGGCTAACATGCCAGACAGGTTCGAAACAGGCGGAGCGAAAATGGAAGCCGAAAACAATCACGTTCGCGGCACGTCGCTGGCGGCAAAGATCAGCACTGCCCTGCGCCGTGAACTGACGGAGGGGGTGTTTCGCCCCGGCGACAGGCTTCCGAGCGAAAGCGCGCTCACGAAAGAATACTCTGTCAGCCGCACCGTCGTTCGCGAGGCGATCGCAATCCTGCGGGCTGACGGACTTGTCGAGGCGCGCAAGGGCGCCGGCATCTTCGCCCTTGAAACCCAGAAGGACAAGAATCAACCCTTCCAGGACCTGACGACCCAACGCATATCCTCGGTGATCGAACTGCTTGAACTCAGGACCGTTTTCGAGGTGGAGTCGGCCGGGCTCGCGGCGTCTCGTCGCTCGGCGGCGCAGATCGAGGCGATCCTCGAGGCCCATCACCATGTCGGCGAATGCCTGGCATCTGGCGCACCGACGCGCGACGCGGATTTCGAGCTTCACCTCGCGATCGCGGAGGCAACACAGAACCGCCGCTTCCCGGAGTTTCTTCAACTGATCCGCTCGGGCATTATCCCGCGCGGCGAACTGCAGGGCTCGGCACCCGGTTCGCGCCCCAAGGACTATAACCTCCACCTGCAGGAGGAGCACGGCCAGATCGTCGATGCCATCATCGAAGGAAACGCGGAAGCCGCGCGCGAACGGATGCGTGCCCACCTTCGCGGAAGCCTGGATCGCTACAAGGTGCTTCTGCGGTCGCGCACCATGGCGACTGAAGAAAGTTGACCCGCAGATCGACAACATAGTTGTCATACAAATATAAGAACATGTATGGTGATGATGTTAGACAACATCACCGAGGTTCACATGGTTCTCCCCACCTTCCCCGCAGTTTCGCCGGATGCCGGCGTCACCCGCCAGGTTCTTTCCGATTCCCCTGAGCTCATGGTCGTGTCGTTTCGCTTCGAAACGGGCTCCAAAGGCAAGCTGCACCGCCATCCGCACGTGCAATCGACCTATGTGGCACGCGGGCGGTTCCGCTTCTTCCGCAACGGCGAGGCCTATGAATTGCAGGCCGGCGACAGTCTCGTCATCCCCGGAGACACGGAACATGGCTGCCAATGCCTGGAGGCCGGCGAGCTCATCGACTGCTTTTCACCCCGTCGCGACGACTTCCTGTGATCGGTTTGGCTTGACAGCATGACAAGCCTGTGACAGGTTTGCTTAAGTTGTCATACAGGATAGGAGCCTGTACCGCCTCCCCACTCAGGCGAATGACACACGGAGGAACCATGTCACAACGCCGCATCCGCTTCTATGGCGCGGCCGGACAGATCGGGACCATTGCGGTCACGCTGCTCGGCCTGCTTCTCCTGACCTTCTTCATCGGCCGGCTGATGCCCGCCGACCCCGTCCGCGCCATTGTCGGAGAAGATGCGACGCGGGAAACCTACGAGCAGGTCTACCGCTCGCTGGGCCTCGACCGGCCGCTCTGGGAACAGTTCTTCTATTACCTCGGCGACGTCTTCACCGGCAATTTCGGCACCTCCATCCGCACCGGCCAGCCTGTGATCCAGGATATCCTGCACGTGATGCCGGCGACGATCGAGCTTGCCACCTTCGCGATCCTGATCGGCGCAGGGCTTGGTGTTCCGCTCGGCGTGCTTGCTGCCGTCAACAAGGACCGCTGGCCGGACCATGTCGTGCGCGTCTTCAGCCTGTTTGGCCATTCCATGCCGATCTTCTGGACCGGCATGATTGCGCTGATCGTGTTTTACGCCCATCTCGGCCTCGTCGGCGGCAGCGGGCGGATGGATCAGTTCTATATCGGGCTGGTCGAGGAACGCACCGGCTTCCTCTTGATCGACAGCCTTATGGCGGGCGAGTTGGATGTCTTCTGGTCTGCCGTCAACCACATCATCCTTCCAGCCGCGCTGCTTGGCTACTCCTCCTCCGCCTACATCACGCGCATGACACGCAGCTTCATGCTCGATCAACTGGGCCAGGAATATGTGACGACGGCACGGGTGAAGGGTCTCTCGCGCAGCCAGACGATCTGGCAGCACGCCTTCATCAATATCCGCGTCCAGCTGGTCACCATCATCGCGCTTGCCTACGGCTCCCTGCTTGAAGGAGCGGTGCTGATCGAAACGGTCTTTGCCTGGCCGGGCTTCGGCCAATACCTCACCAGCAATCTCATCACCGGCGACATGAACGCGGTCATGACCTGCGTGCTGATCGTCGGCGTCATCTTCATCGGACTGAACCTTCTGTCCGACGTTCTCTACCGCATCTTCGACCCGAGGACACGCTGATGGACGCACGCGTTCAACCCACTTCCCGCCTGCCGGCACCCATCCAGGCGCTGAAGAACATCGTGCTCTTTCTGCTGAAGAGCCCGACATCGACCTTCGGCCTCTTCGTGCTGGCGCTGCTTGTCCTGATGGCCGCCTTCGCGCCGCTGATCGCAACCCACGACCCCTACGCCCAGGATCTGGCCAATACCCTGCAGGCGCCCGGCAACGGCCATCTGTTCGGCACCGACGAGCTTGGCCGCGACATCTTCAGCCGGCTGGTCTTCGGCGCGCGCATCACGCTCACGATCATCTTCCTCGTCTCGATCGTCGTCGGCCCGATCGGTCTTGTCATCGGCACGACAGCCGGCTACCTCGGCGGCAAGGTCGATACGGTGATGATGCGCATCACCGACATCTTCCTGTCCTTCCCGAGCCTCATTCTCTCGCTTGCCTTCGTCGCGGCGCTCGGCCCGAGCCTCAACAACGCCATCATCGCGATCGCGCTCACCTCCTGGCCGCCGATTGCGCGGCTCGCGCGTGCCGAGGCGATGACCTTCCGCAAGGCGGACTACATCTCGGCCGCCCGGCTGCAGGGGGCGTCGGCGACCCGCATCATCTTCAAGTCGATCATGCCGATGTGCCTGCCTTCGGTCCTCATCCGGCTGACGCTGAACATGGCGACCGTCATCCTGACTGCCGCTGGCCTCGGCTTCCTCGGGCTCGGCGCGCAGCCTCCGCTTCCCGAATGGGGCGCGATGATTGCGACCGGCCGCAAGTACATGCTGGACAGCTGGTGGCTCGTCACCTTCCCGGGCATCTCGATCCTGTCCGTCAGCCTGGCATTCAACCTGCTCGGAGACGGCTTGCGTGATGCCCTCGATCCCAAGCAGGTGAACCGGAGATAGACCCATGGAAAAGAGCATTCTTGAGGTCGAGAACCTGCGCATCCGCTACGGCGGTTCTGAGACGGACGCAGTGCGCGGCGTCTCCTTCACCCTCGGACGCGAGCGCCTCGGCATCGTCGGTGAAAGTGGTTCCGGCAAGTCGACGGTCGGACGCGCGCTGCTGCGTCTTCTGCCGGGCGCAACCATCACCGCCGACAGGCTTCGTTTCGCCGAGCTCGATCTGCCATCGCTCTCGGAGAAGGAGATGCTGAAGGTCCGCGGTCGGCGCATGTCGATGATCCTGCAGGATCCGAAGTTCTCGCTGAACCCCATCCGCCGCGTCGGCGACCAGGTGGCGGAAACCTATCTGCGTCACTTCAAATGCTCGAAGGCCGAGGCGCGCGACAAGGCGCTGGCCATGCTCGAAGCGGTCAAGATCCGCGAGCCCAAGCGCGTCTACGATCAATACCCGCACGAGATATCCGGCGGCATGGGCCAGCGCGTGATGATCGCGATGATGCTGCTGGCCGACCCGGACCTCGTCATCGCCGACGAGCCCACCTCGGCGCTCGACGTGACGGTGCGATTGCAGGTGCTCAACA
Organism: Ensifer sp.; assembly: GCF_035999185.1. Classification (GTDB taxonomy): domain Bacteria; phylum Pseudomonadota; class Alphaproteobacteria; order Rhizobiales; family Rhizobiaceae; genus Ensifer. Next base: position 8,587 of record NZ_DASYHB010000016.1, read on the forward strand.
TCCTCGATCGTCTCGTCAAGGATCGCGGCATCGGTCTGATCATGATCAGCCACGACCTGAACCTCGTGCGCAATTTCTGCGACCGCGTGCTGATCATGTATGCCGGCCGTATCGTTGAAACCTTGGCGGCCGCCGACCTCGACAAGGCGAAACATCCCTATACGCGCGGCTTGCTGGCGGCACAGCCGCGGATCGGCGGCGGACGCACACCGCTTGCCGTGCTCGATCGCCGTCCCGAATGGCTGGAGGAAATTGCCTGATGTCCGTTTCAGTCGAATGCCGCGATCTCGCAATCACCTTCGGCGCCGGCCCGACGGCGGCCAAGGTCCTTCCCGGCGTCACCTTCTCGGTCAAGCCCGGCGAATGTTTCGGTCTCGTTGGCGAAAGCGGTTCGGGCAAATCCACGGTTCTGCGCTGCATCTCGATGCTGACCGATATCTGGACCGGCAACATCCTCATCGACGGAAAGCCTGTGCGCGACATTCCGCTCATCGAGCGCTGCCGCACGCTGCAGATGGTGTTTCAGGACCCCTACGGCTCCCTGCATCCGCGCCAGTCGGTGCGCACCGTCCTCAACGAGCCGCTCGTCATTCACAAGCTTGGCGACCATGAAGAGCGCATGCGCAGGGCGATCACCGATGTCGGCCTGCCGGTCTCGTTCCTCGACCGGTTCCCGCACCAGCTCTCCGGCGGCCAAAGGCAGCGCGTGGCCATCGCCCGAGCCCTGATCCTCGAACCGTCGCTGCTGCTGCTCGACGAGCCGACGTCGGCGCTCGATGTCTCGGTGCAGGCAGAGATCCTCAACCTGCTTCAGCGCCTGCGGGACGAACGCGGCTTCACCTACATCATGGTCACGCACGACCTCGCTGTCGTCGATCACATGTGCGACCGCTTTGCCGTCATGCTCCACGGCGAAATCACTGAAATCTTGCCGCGCGATGCGATCCCAGGAAACCGCGCGACCCATCCCTATGCCCGCGAACTGATCGGCGCCTCGCTGGAATACGAGGGCGCGCACTGAAGCTCCCAAAGCCAACGCCATCGCAAGGCCACCCTCCTCGGCCTGCGATGCGTGAACAAAATTCTCCCCCGACTTGCCCGGCCCAGTGCCGGGCTTTTTCTTTACCGGGGCGCGTCTTGCGGCGAGGAACAAGGTCTGGAGTTCACCGGCAAGAGCTCGATACCCGGCGTCGGCGGCGTCGCTTCAAAAGAGATGCGGGCGGCAGCGCCGACCCCAAGATCCTCTGCGCACCCTCGTGCACAGTCGCGCTTTAGCGCAAGGCGCTCGATCGCGGGCATGGCGCAGAAGGCTTTAGCGCCGGCAGTACGCATTGATTGGGATGGGGTCCGGCGAAGTGCATGTCCGACATCGCGCGGCACGCCGCTTCAAACCGTGGCCGGACTTTACAGCACACGGCCCTGACCTTTCCGCCATTGCTCCGGATCGTTTCAAAGGGTAGCGGCGGCGCTCCTTATGCCGACAGGCCGTTTCAGTTGGGTTTGCGCAAACGGAAAAAGGCGCGTCTCGCGACGCGCCTTTCTGGATTCGATACAGGCAAAGGGTCGGGATTACCGCTCCTTCTTCACCCCTTCGAAACGAGAGAGCCAGGGGCTGACGATCATGCCTTTCACGTCGCTGCGGAAGGCCGCGGTGTCGATGACCTCCGAGAACGGCTGGATCGACATGACGAGCTCGTCCATGTAGGTCTGGACGCCCCCGTAGAGCTTGGCCTGCTTGGCGGCGTCGCGCTCGACCAGCGCCTCTTCGATCATCTTGTTCAGCTTCTCGTCGAAGAAGCTGGTGCGCCAGCTCTGGTAGTTGGTCAGCTTCGCCTCATCCGAATTGTCGGGGTTATAGGCGATGGATCGCAGGTTGTTGTCCGGATGCGGCTGCTGGCCGCCGCCGCCGCGACCGAGCAGCAGCTCGAACTTGCGCTCGCGCATCGCGCCGTAGATCTGGTCGCCCGAGCCGCTGATGAGTTCGGCCTGGATGCCGGCTTGGGCCAGCGTGTTCTGGATGGCCGTCGCCGCCTTCATGAACGGATCTTCGGAAAGCACGCGCAACGTCGTCTTGAAGCCATCCGGATAGCCGGCTTCGGCGAGCAGGGCCTTGGCTTTTGCGACGTCCAGCTTGTAGCCTTCGTCCGGCAAGGCGCCGAGCACA
>NZ_DASYHB010000076.1:0-40120 GCF_035999185.1 Ensifer sp.
CCGCCCGCACGACATCGAGCTGATCGACGGCTGCGGCGGCTGTCTCGCCGGCCTCGTCACCGCCAGCCGCCGGGTCGCCGGCACCCGCCATCTCGAACTCGACCTTGGCCGCAACCACCCGCATGTCGAGATCGAACTGCCACCCGAACGCGCCAATGCCGGAGAACACAGCCGCATCGCCTTCCGCCCGACTAAGTGGAAACTGTTCAGGGAAGCGCAAAGGCAGGCACTGGCCAAGGCGGCCGAGACGGTTGAGGCAGATTCGCGGGAAAACGTCGAAGCTCCAGAAGCGAGGCTGGCAGTCCAGTTGTCGTAAGGGGAGTGCCGCCGGCCGAAATCACGTGGCTTTGAGATCGGCGGCGCCAAAGTCTTTTCTCGATCGGCATCTCGCAAGGCCCTTCCCTTGTGTGTGCGATGAGCCTGGCGACCATTGAACGGATGCGCGGGGGAACAGCCGAGTTCAGCGGCGGCTGAGCTCCGGCGACTGCGACAGCGCTGCAATCGCTTGCCAACCGGATCGCACCTGCAACTCGTTACAGCTACGGAAGGCAATTCCCAGGTGCGATGTTTACGCCGACCGTCGTCGCACTTTGGCGGAGAACGTCGGCTGCGCCCGGCGCAGACTGCAACGACCCGGCGACGCTTGGGACTGAAACAACGAGGAAGGACGCGAGAGAAGCGATAAGCCGAATGGCCGCGCGCGCCCCCAGTTCCCGCCTGCCGTATCAAGGCGGGTTCCTACAGCCTCCGAACTGATCGATCGGGATCTTGGCTGTCAGGCGAAGTCTCACGAAAGACGGAAGCCCGTCCTCAAGGCCTCTCGGGGCGGCACGCATGCCCGGGCCTGTCATCGCGGCTGCAAATGAATCGCGCCATATTCCGGACTTCCGCGAAATATTACCGGAGCATTGCAGGGAGAAACTATTTAGACGATTTAATAATATTAATGCCATAAGCATAGAGATAAAACCAGTTAAAATCTTGGGTTGTTTTCTTTCGTTGTTAATCGACACTGTTATGCATCGCCAAATCAAGATGCTAGGTGATTCTGAAACATCGAGCGGGAACAGATTATGAAAATACTCTTTTGCGCTCTTGCCCTATTGGCATTTGGCGCTTCCAGTTTTCAGCATGCTTCATATGCCGCAACCGCCACTGGCAACCTGACAGTTCGCATAACGATACAGGCGGAATGCAAGATCCAGACGGCGACCGACCTCGACTTTGGCTCCCGGGGTGTCATTGACGCAAACGTCGATCAGTCCACCACAGTCGGCGTTCAATGCACGACAGGAACACCATACACGGTCGGACTCAGCGCCGGCGGCGGGTCGGGTGCCACGATCGCTTTACGAAAGATGACGGGGCCGGCGGCGGCAACGATCAACTATACGCTCTACCGAGACGCCGCTCATACCCAACTCTGGGGCGTCACTGCCGGCACGGATACGGTTGCGGGAACGGGCAACGGCAACGTCCAGAACCTGACCGTCTACGGCCGCGTTCCGCCCCAGGCGACCCCGGCTGCGGGTGTTTACACCGACACGGTGGCGATAACCGTCACCTACTGAGCCTAAAGACAACGAGGTAGCAAGATGCGATCCACCATCTGGCCAGTTGGTGCAATGACGCTTTGCGTCCTATTTCTGGCGTTACCCCCCTCAACATCATCTGCCGCGTCGCTCAGGGTCGCGCCGACGACGCTGGAACTTGTCGCGCCGAACAGTGCCGAAACCATCAACCTCAGCAACGACGCCAAGCACCCGATCAACGTGCAAGTCCGCGTTTTTCGCTGGATCCAGAAGGACGGCATTGAGAGCCTGGTACCGTCTTCCGACGTTGTGGCAAGTCCGCCGGCAACCAGGCTGGCGCCGGGAGCTGCCTATGTCGTGCGGATCGTTCGCATCAGCCAACGGCCGATTGACGGCGAGGAAAGCTACAGAATCGTTGTCGACGAGCTGCCAGACCCATCACGCCAGAAGAAGGGCACGGTCGCGCTGATCGTCAGGCACTTGATCCCGGCGTTTTTCCGGAGCCCGGATGCGTCGACCCCAGATGTTTCATGGTCGTTGAAAAGGTCCAGGGCGGGATTTGTGCTGACGGCACGCAACGCCGGCCAAGCGCGCCTGAGGATCGCTGACCTGACGCTTGCAAGCGGCAGCCGCACGCTGACCAAGAGGAACGGGTTGCTCGGCTATGTGCTCGGCGGCGCCGTCATGAGTTGGCCCGTTGCAGCCGGTGCTGCTTCAACCGGTACGCAAGTGACGCTGAAGGCAGACAGCGACCTTGGACCAGTCCATGCCCGCGTCCAGGTCAACGGCAGATAGCGCCAGACTCCTACTGGTGTTGGGCATCGCTTTTGCCGATGCCGCAAGTGCTCAGGACGTGCCGGCGGACGGGTCGCTCATCGTGACCAACGGATCAGTTTCGCAGGCCGGGCGCTCTCTTTATCTCGAAGTTGTCATCAACGGCGAAACGACCGGGATGATTGGTCATTTCCAGGAGCGAGATGGGGCTTTGTACGCAGAGGCAAAGGAGCTGGAAGACGTGGGCTTGAAGCCGCCGGAAAATGCTCGCGGTGATGACGGCTTGATCAACCTGGATCGGATCGGTGCAGTTTCCTATGAGATCGACGAAGCACAACAATTTCTGAGGGTGACGGCCGATACGACCGCCCGAGCCGCCAAAGTTATCAATCTGGCCCCGGACGAAGGTGACGAACCGTCGGTAGAGTCCGGCCTCGGCGCAATCCTGAACTATTCGCTGTTTGCCAGCACCAACAGTCTGACCGAGGACGATACCGATCTCGTGCGCGGCGTGTCGGGCAATTTCGATGCGCGTTTTTTCAGCCCTTACGGCGCTCTCAGCCAGTCGTTCATAGCTGGATATACCGATGGCAACGTCGATGACTTTGTGCGTCTGAACACCACATGGAGTTACTCCGATCCTCAACGTCTGATGACGTACAGGGCGGGAGACTTCATCTCCGGAGGGCTTGTGTGGACCCGGCCCGTTTATCTCGGTGGCTTTCAGGCGCAACGCAATTTCTCCTTGCGACCGGACCTGGTGACCCTGCCGCTGCCGTCATTCGGAGGAACGGCGGCCGTCCCCTCGACGCTCGAAGTCTATACCCAGAACGTGCGCACCTACACAGGTGACGTTGGAACGGGCCCCTTCCAGGTCGTCAACGTTCCCGCATTCGAGGGAGCGGGGCAGGCGCGGGTCGTGCTCAAGGACAGCCTTGGTCGCGAGACCGTCACGACGCTGCCGTTCTATTCGTCAAGCATGCTTTTGCGGCAAGGCCTGTTCGATTTCTCGGTCGACATAGGCACACCGCGTCGCAATTTCGGTGTCGAGTCCAGCGACTATGATGGACGCCTCTTCGGCATCCTGAGCGCACGCTACGGGCTCGCCGACTGGCTCACCATTGAGGGGCACGTCGAGGCGGGAGAAGATCTTGTCAACGGTGGTGGAGGCATCGCTTTTCCGGTCGGATCGTTCGGGGCGGCCTCTATCGCGATAGCGGGCAGCGAGCGCGATGGCCGCGTTGGCGGGATCGTCAACGCGGCCTTGGAATTGTCGCTCGACGCGTGGTCGCTCTACGGCCGCTTTCAGCGTCGGTTGGGTGATTACGACGACATCGCGTCCGTTACGGCGCTCGTCTCGGCTAGAGACCCGGGCGGTCTGCCGATCCTGAGCGCGGATGTTCCCAAAGCGGTCGATCAGGTGACTCTCAGCGTGCCCGCCCCGCTCGATTTCTCCAGTCTGAGCTTCTCCTACACCCGCCGCGAGGACGCCGATGGCACGAAAACCCAAGTCATCGGGGCCTCCTACAGCCAGCAGATCTTTGAGTCATCGACCTTTTACGCAACGGCGTTCAAGAGTTTCGGCGATGACGACAGCTTCGGCCTGTTTGCCGGGATTTCAGTGCCGCTTGGCAATGACATGACCGTTTCGTCCGGCGTGGAACATGCGTCTGACGGTCTCAACATCGTGGCGGATGTGAGCAAGGCAGAGCGTCAAGAGGATGGCAGCATCGGTTGGCGGATGAGGACGTCCGAAGGCAAGAACCCCAATCGCCAGGCCAATGTCAGCTACCGCTCCCCGATCGGGCGGTTCGAGACGAGCGTCCAGCAGTTTGGCGGGGAGACACGAGCGACTGCTCAGTTGGACGGTGCAGTCGCGGTTGCCGGCGGCGGCGTATTCGCGACGAACCGCATCAACGACGCGTTTGCAGTGGTCGATGTCGGAGTGCCGGGCGTTGAAGTCAAACATCAGAACCGAACGGTGGGAAAGACCAACGGCACGGGCCGCATCATCGTGCCGGACCTCAATTCCTACGAGCCGAATGCGGTTTCGATCAATCCGAAGGACCTCCCGATCGATGCCGAAATTCCGGCGACCCGAGAGATTGTCGTTCCCGCCGCGCGAAGCGGCGTTGTCGTCGAGTTTGGCATCGAGGCGCGACCGCAAGCGGCTCTGGTCGGTTTCGTCGACGATGAAGGACAGCCGATCGAAGTTGGACTGACAGGACAGATCGAAGGATCGCAAGCGGAGTTCTTCGTCGGCTACGACGGCGAAAGCTACATCCATGGGCTGAAGGAGAGGAACACAGCGACGATCAGGCGATCGGATGGCAGCACCTGCCGCGCCGAGTTCGCCTATCGGCCGACCAAGGGCAGCCAGACGGTGATCAGGAGCGTCCCATGCCGTTGATGCGCTATCGCTTCCTCGTCACGTTTTTGTTCGCCGGCGGGACTTCCCCCGGCGTAGCGGCGGCGCAGAGCTGCAATTTCTCGCTCTCGAACCTGGATTTCGCTCAGGTTGATACGCTTTCAGGCCTCGAATCGACTTCCACGGCCACGCTGACGGCCTCTTGCACAGGCCTTCTTCTTTCTCGCATTCTAGTGTGCCCGGGCATCGGCGCTGGCAGCGGTGGCGCAACCGCTTCGGCAAGACAAATGTTGTCGGGCGCTGCCACTTTGAACTATCAGCTCTATTCAGACCCCGCGCGCTCCATAATCTGGGGATCTCAGCAGTGGTCGTACCCTTCTCGTCCTCCCGCACTTCCAGTCAACCTCGGCCTTCTTGGCTCGGGTCAGGCGCAAATCACCATCTACGGAAAGGTATTTGCCAACCAGATCGGGTCGGCGCCTGGCGTATACATGTCGACCTTTACCGGTTCCGATATGGCGTTCAGCTATCAATACTCGAGCTCGAGCGACTGCACCCAGGCTGCAGGCACGGTGGTACATCCGGGGTTTAACGTCAACGCGTTCGTCGCCGCCAACTGCGCGGTCACCACCCAGCCCGTAGACTTTGGAGCAGTCGGGGTTCTTAGTCGCAACGTCGACAGCGAAGGGGCCGTAATCGTCACCTGCACCCCGGGCACGGCCTATACGATCGGCCTCGGCACGGCGTCAGGCGGCGGCAACCCGACGGCACGCAAGATGACGAACGCGAGCCAATCGGTCACCTACGGGCTTTACAAAGATTCTGCTCATACGCAGCCGTGGGGTGACAGTGCCCTTCCGGGCAGCACGGTCGGTGGCGTGGGCGCCGGCGCGGGCCAAACCTTTACCGTGTTCGGACGCGTTCCGCCCCAGACAAGTCCGTCCGCGGGCGTTTTTACCGATACGGTCATCGTTTCGGTGACATACTAGGCGTGACCGAATAAAGGCAGTGACCCCGTGGCGACCAGGCATCGACGGCGGCGGCGGCTCGCGCCCTCCGACCGGAAAGGTCAGGTTGGCTCAGTCAGTCAGGCTCACGGGATTTCGAGCGGCCAGACTTCAACCACGCCGTGAGCAACGGCACATGGCGTCTTCGAGACCAGATCAATTGCTGCCGCAAGATCTGCAGCCTCAATCACCGCGAAACCCGCGACCGGCAGCGGCGATGACATGAAGGCGCCGTCCGTCGTCTCGATCCCCGAAGCATCCGCGTTGCGCACTTGAACCGGCGCACCGGCAATCCCCATCACCGCTCCGTTGTCGCGAAGCTGCGCATCATGCGCATGCGCAGCATCGCGAACGGCCGCAGCTGTGCGGTCGTAGCCGGCCCGGTCTCCGTATCCGATCGTCATGAATTTCGGCATCGACATATTCCTTCAAAGTGCCGGAAGGCGAGCATTGCGGCTAGCTCCGACGGGCTAATTGACAGTCCGGCCTTCAGGCCGTTCCGTGAGGGAACGCGGACCTGCCGGTAATTGTTGCGACGATGCCGATGTCCGCGATGCGACAGGGAGGACAGAATGCCGACCATCATCGCCCATCACAACATCACCAAAGGCGCGGAGCACTGGCTGAAATCGCCGAAACGCCGGGAATTCTTCGGCACCCTCGGCGTGACCAATATCCGCACATTCGTCGACCCCAATGATCCCGCCCACGTGGCCGTCATGATGGATGTTCCGGATATCGACGCGCTCTCGAAAGCCATGCAGAGCCAGGCGGCGGCAGACGCCATGACCTATGATGGCGTCGTACCCACGTCCCTCGTGATCCTGATCGAATCGTAACCGCGGCTCGCGCCGGACGCACAAATTTCGGGGCAAGACCGGGGATTGGAGGATCGTCCCTTCCGAGCGGCAGGTCTGTGCTTGCCGGCCTTCACGACGACGGTTCGGCGGGAACGTCAAGCACTACAATCCGGTACATACCGAGACAAAGGACGACACATCAAGGATACCTCACCTCGGCACATTGCGATCGTTGCCTCACGAACCGAGAAGGAACGATCGCATGCACCGCCGGATTCTCCCGACCATCGCCCTTGCCTTCGCAGCAAGCGTCGTTGCCTTTACCGCGCAGGCAGCCGACATCAAGAACATCGTTATCGTTCATGGCGACTTTTCCGGCTGGCGCCAGGCGAGCGATATCCTGCAGCGACGCGGCTTCAACGTGACCGTGGTCCAGGAGCCCCTGACGTCGCTTGCCGCCGACATCGAGGCGACGAACCGCGTGCTCGATCTGCAGGATGGTCCGACGCTGCTCGTCGGACACAGCTATGGCGGCCTCGTGATCACGGAGGCCGGCCACCATCGCAGCGTTGAAGGCTTGGTCTACGTCGCTGCATTTCAGCCCGACAAGGGCGAAAACATCGCCACGCTTGCGGGTTCGAAACCGCCGGCGGCCATGAGCATCAAGGAAACGGCCGACGGCAAGTACCTCTATCTCGATCCCGAGGCATTCGCGGCGGATTTTGCCGCCGACCTGCCCGCGGCAGAGGTTGCCTTCGCAGCGAAGGCGCAGGTCTTCGCGGCGAAGGAAGTCTTTGCGACCAGGGTCAATGAACCCGCTTGGCGGACGAAGAAGAGCTGGGCAATCATCGCAACAGAAGATCGCGCCATCAATCCGGACCTCGGGCGCAGCATGGCCAAACGCGCCGGCAGCCAGGTGACCGAAATCAAGGCGAGCCATGCGGTCTTCGCTTCGCAGGCAGAAAAGGTCGCCGACGTGATCGAGACTGCAGCCAAGGGGGCGGGCAAGTAGCCCGAACACGCAGCCCTCTGCGACTTGGGTGCGACCTTTGGCACTCAGGTCGCCCCGCTGACACTTGCAGGGCCATCCTGCCGCCAAACGCCTGTAACAATCCCGCCCTATTAGGCCCCGATGGCCCTTCAGCTCAGCGCAAGCGCGCTCCCACCGTTATGATCGCAAGCCCACCGCCGATCCGCGGCTTGACAGTTTGCAACGATCGGCGGCAAACTTTGGCCATGGGGGTGCGATCACCCCATGAGGCGCCAGCCGAAGCATCGCGTCCATTCAACCGCTCATCCGGAGGACGCGTCATGTCGTCATATCTCGAAATATCTCCCGAAAAGCTTGTCCGCCTCGTCGGAACGCCAAACTGCCCTGAGCTCATCGACGTCAGGATCGACGATGATTTCGCGCTCGATCCGCGCCTGATCCCGGGCTCTACGCGGCGTGACTATCGCAAGGTGCAGGAATGGATGGGGTCGGTCGAAAAGACGTCGGCCGTGATCATCTGCCAGCAGGGCAGGAAACTCAGCCATGGCGTCGCCGCCTGGCTGCGCCACGCCGGTATTGCCGCCGATGTGCTCGAAGGCGGTTACGAAGCCTGGGTCAAAGCCAGCTTCCCCGCCGTACCGGTTGCCGCGTTGCCGGACCGGGACCCCGCCGGGCGCACCGTCTGGGTCACGCGTGCGCGGCCGAAAATTGATCGCATCGCCTGCCCCTGGCTGATCCGCCGTTTCGTCGATCCGAAAGCGGTTTTCCTGTTTGTCGCGCCTGCAGAGGTCGATCTTGTTGGCCAGCGTTTCGGGGCCGCACCGTTTGATATCGACGCCCCGATCCGCTGGAGCCATCGCGGCGAGTTGTGCACATTCGACGTCATGGTCGAGGAATTCGGACTGGCCACTGCGCCGCTTTTGCGGCTTGCCACCATTGTTCGCGCCGCCGACACAGCCCGTCTCGACCTTGCTCCGGAAGCGCCCGGCCTGCTTGCAGCATCTCTCGGCCTCTCCCGCATGTACGCCGACGATCTCGAGCAGCTGGAGGCAGGGATACAGCTCTACGACGCCTTCTATCGCTGGTGCCGGGATGCTACCAACGAGACCCACAACTGGCCCTCTCCCAAGAAGGACGCCTGAGATGACCGACATCGCGAACAAGGCCGCGCCGGATACGGCGCGGCAGCGGGAGAGCCACGGCATTCCGTTCGGTGAAGCCGTTCGGGTGTGGGCAAGGATAGCTGCGCTCAGCTTCGGCGGGCCTGCCGGCCAGATCGCGGTCATGCATCGCATCCTCGTCGACGAGAAACGCTGGATCGGCGAGCACCGCTTTCTGCATGCGCTCAATTACTGCATGTTGTTGCCCGGACCCGAAGCGCAGCAGCTCGCCATCTATATCGGCTGGCTCCTGCACCGTACCGCCGGCGGCCTTGTTGCCGGTGTCCTCTTCGTGCTGCCGGGATTCCTGGCGATCTTGGGGCTCAGCTACATCTATGCCGTCTTCGGCAACGTCACAGTCGTCGAAGGCCTGTTCTTCGGCCTTAAAGCGGCTGTGCTCGCGGTTGTCGTGCAGGCCGTGCTGCGCATCGGCGGACGGGCGCTCAAGAACAAGGTTATGATCGGGATCGCCGCTGCGGCATTCGTCGCGATCTTTTTCTTCCGTATCCCCTTCCCGCTGATCATCCTTGCGGCCGGCGTACTCGGTTACGCTGGCGCACGCTCCGGTTCGCCATACTTTCGCATCGGCGGCGGCCACAAGGGCGGTACCGGGCCAGTGCTGAAGGATGAAGACTCGGCGCTCGGAGAAGACATTCCCGCGCATGCCCGGCCTAATCTTTCATGGTCGCTCAGGATCTCCGGCGTCCTGCTCGCCCTGTGGCTCGTGCCGCTGGCGCTGCTCGTCGTCTTCCTTGGCTCTGACAACGTGTTCAGCCAGATCGGCCTGTTCTTCAGCCAGATGGCGGTGGTCACCTTCGGCGGCGCCTATGCCGTTCTCGCCTACGTCGCGCAGGAAGCCGTTCAGCAATACGGCTGGCTGAAGCCCGGCGAAATGCTCGATGGCCTTGGCATGGCCGAAACGACCCCCGGACCGCTGATCATGGTTGTGCAGTTCGTCGGCTTCATGGGCGCCTATCGCGATCCTGGCGCACTCAATCCGCTGACCGCGGCGACATTGGGCGCGATGCTGACGACCTGGGTGACCTTCGTCCCCTGTTTCCTCTGGATCTTCCTCGGTGCACCCTTCATCGAGCGACTGCGCAACAACGTCGCGCTGACGGGCGCCATGTCGGCAATCACCGCCGCAGTCGTCGGCGTGATCCTCAACCTGGCGGTCTGGTTCGGCCTGCACACGCTGTTTGCCGAAGTGGAAAGCTGGAAACTGGGTCCGTTCGCCCTCGACGTCCCGGTGCTGCAATCGCTGGTGCTTCCGTCACTTTTGCTGACGATTGCCGCCGGCGTGGCGATCCTGCGCTTTCGCGCCTCGGTCATTGCAACCCTTCTTGGCTGCGCGCTCGCCGGCATGGCTTGGACGATCGCAAGCACCTGATCTAATGCTCTGATATTACACAATTCCGGACGGAAAACCGTTCTACACTTTTCCTGGAATTGCTCTAGTCGTCGTAGACCGACTGCGGAAGGTGAAAGCCCTCGGGCAATTGCGAACCGTAGAAACGCTCTTCCTGCACCGGCGGCGGAAGCTCTCGGTGCTTGATAGCGCAAACAGCAAGAACAGCCTTCAGCTGCAAAGGGCGGTAGTGCTCGACGAGATTGGGCGATGGATCTTTCTGGTCCGTCTGTCGCGACATCGGATTCCTCCTGGAAGCGGCTCGCCTTCAGGGATGACAGTGCCAGCCAATCGATCTCGGCGCAACCATTCGCAGCGCGATGCTCAAGCGACGATGCCGCCGATGGAGAGGACGCTTCGGCCCCCGCCTCGCGGTCCGTTGTGGATAATCACTGCGAACGATTGGTCTCTCCCTTGAGTCCGCGCGCGCCCACCCTAACTGAGCAGCGCTGACCCACAGCACCAACAGTCGGTTAGGACATTGGACATGCAGACACCCCTGACGAACCTTGGCCTGAAGTATCCCCTGATCGTCGCACCCATGGCCGGCGGGCCATCTTCGCCGGAACTCGTGGCAGCGTCGTCGGCAGCCGGGGCGTTGGGCTCGATTGGCGCTGCCTATTCGAACCCGGCGGCGATCGCGGATTTCGTAGAGAAGGTTCGGGCGCGCACGGACCGACCTTTTGCCATCAACCTCTTCATCCAGCACCCGCAGCCACAGATCGCCGACACGATGGTCGAGCGGGCCATGGCGGCGACCGCGCAGTACCGCGCCGAGCTCGGTCTGCCCGCGCCGCAGTTTGCTGCGCCTTACGAGGAGGACTTCGATGCGCAGTTCGAGGCGGTCTTGCGGGCAAGGCCGGCGGGTCTGAGCTTCGTGTTCGGCGTCCTTGCCGCCGATCATATGCGCGCCGCTCGCGCAGCCGGCATGCTGATTATCGGTACTGCGACGACAACTGAGGAGGCGCAGGCGCTGCAGGAGAGCGGTGTCGACGCGATCACCCTTCAAGGGTTCGAGGCCGGTGGCCATCGTGGCATTTTCGATCCGGAGGCCGCCGATCGTGAAATCCGCCTCGAGGAGCTGCTCGCGGAGAGCCGCCGCAAGGTCAAGGTTCCATTGATCGCGGCCGGTGGCATCATGACGGCGGCGGATGTGCGCGCCGCACTTGCCAAGGGTGCCAGCGCCGTGCAGATGGGAACTGCCTTCCTCGCAACAACCGAAGCTGGAACGTCCGCGCCCTACCGGGCAACGCTCCGCGGCCACGAAAGGGCGACACGAACGACGCGCGCCTTTTCCGGCCGGTTTGCACGCGGGGTCGAGAACCGGTTCATGATCGAGATGGCGCCTGATGCGGTGATGCCTTTCCCGGCCCAAAACAAATTCACGCGCGACATCCGCGCGGCATCGACAGCAAAGGGGTCTTCGGACTTTCTCTCGCTTTGGGCGGGAACCGGAAAGGGGGAACTGTGGCAAGGCGCAGCCTCCGACCTGATCGGCCATCTCTTCCGCGCCTGATGCCGTCCTATCGGCTTCGCCATCTCCAGACCGCGCTTTACTTCCACCGGCTTGCGGGTGAATGTTTGCCACTCAGATACCGGTATTGCGGGAAGCGGCAGAATGGATCGTATCGATGCAATGAAAGTCTTCGTCGCCGCGGTTGACGAAGGCAGCCTTGCGGGCGCCGCGCGCCGGCTGAAGCGGTCACCTACTGCAGTCAGCCGCGCGCTCAACCTGCTCGAAGCGCATGTCGGCGTCGAACTGCTGCATCGCACGACACGATCGTTGAAGCTCAGCGAGGCCGGCCAGCGTTATGCGGCCGCCTGCCGCCGCGTGTTGATCGATCTGGAAGAGGCTGACATGCTGGCTGGCGGCGAGCGTGCCGCACCGCGCGGGACGCTTACGATTTCCGCACCACCGATCGTCGGCGAAGAGATCCTTCGCCCGATCCTCGACGATTTTCTCAATCTGTACCCGGCCGTTTCGGCCAAGCTCCTCCTGCTCGACCGTTTCGTCAACCTGGTCGACGAAGGCGTCGATATCGCGCTGCGCATCGGCCATCTCGCCGACTCGTCGTTGATCTCCACGCGCATCGGTGGCGACGTCCGGCGCGTGGTCGTCGCCTCTCCCCGTTATCTCGCCAGCCACCCGCGCATTCATGAGCCCACTGATCTCGCCAAGCACCAGATCGTCGCCTTCACCAATTTCGGGCTGGAGTCCTGGAGCTTTCCACCGGCGGAGGGCTCGGTAATCCCGCGAACGGTGCAGCTTACCCCGCGCTGCATGGTCAACAGCGTGCGCGCCGCCGTCGAATCCGCCGCCGCCGGAACGGGTCTCACCCGGCTCTACTCCTACCATGTCGCAGGCCACGTCAAGGACGGGCGCCTGAAGATCGTTTTGCCGGATGCCGAACACCCGCCGATGCCGGTCCACATCCTATCGCCGCCGGGCCGCATGTCGGTGCCAAAGGTTCGTGCCTTCGCCGATTTTGCCCTGCCCCGGCTACGCACGGAGTTCGCGCGTATGGCTGCGGAAGCGGGAGGCCTTATCTGATTGTGCCGATGTTCGGTGGAGTGACCGCCAAACGACGCCAATTCTCTCCATGCCTGAATGGATGGAATTCTGATTGCACCACCGCCGAGGGCGAAGGACGGGCCAACGAAACGCCCGTTGCAATCGAAGAAGCATTGCATCCTATGAGCAATGAACAGAAGGTCGCCATCAACACCGGTGTATCTCAGGGTATCGGCGCCGCCATGATTAAAGCCTAAAAGCCCATCCGATCACCAGCCCATCGGGCGGATCGCCTGCAGGATCGGCATCCATGACGATTGGGCCGGTGACAAGCTCCTGTGCTTTCGCGGGCGGCATCCCCAGCATTGTACCCGCGGCAAGTGCCGAGACGTTGGCCGCAATGACGACACTCCCGTTCTTCTTGAGAACGACCAGCAAAAGCGGCGCCTCGTCGCCGAGCTTCAGCCTTCATCGCCACGGCAATAGCGAGAATATTCCTACGACGATTCAGTGCTTTAGCGTTTTGCCGCCTCAGCGCGTGCGCTTGGGCGAAGCCTTTTTTTTCACAGGCCACAGGATTCCCAAGTTGACAGAGATCAACATCGAGTCCAACATAGATATACAACGTCTTCTAATGTTGGACAATAGGAAAAAGAAAGAAATTTCGAATGGCAGTTCGCCCCCTCTCATCCGTGCTGAAGACACTTGCTGCATTCGACTGCGTTGCCGCCGCCGTAGAGCCGATGCGTCTTGCCGACGTTGCCAAGCAACTCGGGGAAGCGCGAGGTGCTGCCCACCAACGTCTCGTTACGCTGGTCGAAGCAGGCTGGATCGAGCAGACGCAGGACGGCCGCTACCGGTTGACGCTACGCGTCGTCAGCCATGCCGCCATGGCGCTCGAACAGTCCAATCTCGGCGCCCGCTTTGCCGGTGTTCTTGAGGAGATGGTGACGCAGAGTGGCGAGACCGCTTCGCTTGCAGTGCTCGACGGTAAGGATGCCGTCATCGTCCGCCGGGTGGAATCTCGCGGTGTTCTTCGGGCCGACCTAAAGGTGGGCGCGCATTTGAGACTCGATCGCACTGCTTTTGGCCGGGTGCTCGTTTCGCATGCGCGCCCGGAAATCATCGAGCGCCTTCGGGTGCAGGGCGTCAGCCTGCCCGATGACGAGATGATGGCGCTGGTTCGCCAGCAGGGATACGCGATTTCCGAAGTCGAAGGCCCGCGCACTGTCTCGGCTGTGGCCGCCCCGATCCTGGATGCGCAGGGCGAGTGCATCGGAGCGCTCGCCCTTTCTGGCCCGTTCCAAGGTTTTGACACTGAAAAATGCGCTGGGATCGTCATCGCGGCAGCGGCGGCGAGCTCTGGACGCATGCGAGGAGACCAATAAATGACTGCCCTTAGAAGACCTGCGTCGGAGTCG
Organism: Ensifer sp.; assembly: GCF_035999185.1. Classification (GTDB taxonomy): domain Bacteria; phylum Pseudomonadota; class Alphaproteobacteria; order Rhizobiales; family Rhizobiaceae; genus Ensifer. Next base: position 13,974 of record NZ_DASYHB010000076.1, read on the forward strand.
GACGCCCACCGCATCGCGCGGCTGATGCGTTCAGCCGGAGAAATGATGGCGCCCGAACGCCTGGCCGCGATCCAGCCGTCGCGTGTCAGCGCATCGCGCGCGTTGCTCAGCCAGGCAATCCGCGGTCGCTGGCAAATCCAGTGCAAGCGCTTCGAGATCGATGAGAAGGGCAACGGTGTCGCTGAATACCGCATCGACATAGGCGGCTGGCGCTTCAGCTTCCCTGTCTATTCCTTTGAGCCCTCACCCCACGGCCGCACGGGCCGCATCATTGGCCGGGCCTGGGACATGATGGGCGCGCTGGTCGAAGGCGATATGAGCCGGGCCGATTTCGAGGCGACGCGCACTGAACTTCCCAAGCTCTACGAAGGGCGCGCAACCCCCGGCACGCTCATCTGGTGCCGTTCCAACCGCAGCGGCCGTTTCTTCGAGAGCGCACGCCAGGCGCTGACGACAGGAAGGCAGCCGGACGTCGCTGAGCTGGCGCAGACCTGCTACCTCATGCGCAACACAGGTCTCGACGGCAACGGCACATTCGGAACCAAGACCTTCCTTGCCTTCGAAAAAGATCACCCACTGCGCTGGTCGCTCGCCGCGCAAATGCTGTGCGCTTACATGATGCGCGTCTTTGCCCAGGACCTGCTGCAGCATCTTGTCCGCCTCGGCTCGTCGCAGGCGCCCGACATGGCCAAGGATCTTCGCTGCTTCCTCGGCGTCGGCAACGGCTCGGCACTCGGCCTGATGTTGTTCGTCAACAACCATCCGCGGCTGATCGAACGCTGGCTCTTCATTCGCGAAGAGGCCATCGCACGAGCCAAGGCGGTGCTTCCCGACGACGAAGGTTCTGAGATTGCCAAGCTTCTTGCCCTCGTCGACAAGGCGATCACGTTCCGCAGTCAGGACCGTGCGGCCTACGAGAACTTCACGCGCTCCGACGTGCTCGCTGAAGAGCTGCAGACCATCCGGCGCGCTGTCGCCGACCTTCTGCAACGCTGGCAGGCCGGCAACCGCCTCGAGGCCGAACCCTTCGCACAACTCGCGGCCTCGCTTGAGGGCCGCGTCCACGCGGAGGCGATGGAAACTCTTCATTCGCTGCTGATCGAACTCGTGCCCGATGAGGCCGACGCCCTGGTCGAGGGCCTGGTTATCGACGAGGAATTGACGGGGCGCCCGGAAATGCCGGTCCACCGGCTGCGAGACCTGGTTCGCAACGACTATGTCTGGGCGTTCAATCTTAACCTCGACGTGCCGCCCGCCGAGCGCTACGTCTGGTACAAGTCAGTGACCGCGGAGGAACCGCGTCGCGGACTTGCAGCGGAGGTCGGCGGAGATGTCGTCAATCTCGGTCTCGACCTGCCACGTCTCGTGGTGGCGCTTGATCGCGACCTTTCGGCGGCCGACCCCAACCTCAGCACGGCTCGCTTCCTGTTCGCCCATCCGCAACACCGCGCGATCGTCACCCGCGTCCAGGCGCTTGCCGGCACCAGCCTGCATTCGCCGCACGCCGACATCATGAGCGGTTCGTTCACACCAGCCCATATCACCCGCCTTCTCAATGTCGGCATTCACGGCATCGACAAGACACGCGACTTCCTCGACCGCAACCTGCGCGGCGTCCTCTTCCATGGCGCGCCTCTTCCCGAAGACATCGCCTCTGGAAACGCCGACGCACTGTGGTTCTATCCTGCGGAGCCAAACCTGTGAGCACCTGCCAGTCCAACCTTCCGAACTCCATGACCGTCAGCCTGCGCGAGATGCGAATGGTGTTCGAGCGCCTCCTCCAGGTCACGCGCGTCGAAAGCGGCCTCGTGCCGGCACTTCGCGATTGCGCCGTCTACTCGGCGGCCCTCGGCCTCGGCGGCTTTTCGCGCCTGACCGCCACACTCGAGACGATCAGCAAGGCCACGCCAAAGGCGCTGTCACTGAACGGATCGGGCGACCTCGTCATCGACTGTAGCGGTCAGCACGCCTGGGTTGCCGCCGATGCCGCGCTCGAACTGGCGGTCGAGAACATGAAGAAAGGGGGTAGCGGCATTGTCACCGTGCGAAACGCTGCAGACATCGGCGAACTCAGGGTCATCGAGGCACTCGCCCAGCGCTTCGGCCTGAAGGCAACGGTCGCCGTCGGCGTCGACCGCGCGGCTATCGCCGTCACACAAGCGACTGATCCCGATGAAATCGCCCTTCTCGACAAGATCCGCCGCAATGGCGTTGCCGTCGACGCAGCGACTTGGTGGGAACTCTATCATCGCTCGGCGGAAGCCCTTGCGCCCGACAGCTATCTTTCGCGTCGCCATGCCGGCCCGATCATCGTCGAGGCCGACGGCAAGGTCATCGGCCGCCAGGACGAAGACGAGACCGATTTTTCCCTGCTTCTGGCCGACGCGCCCAAGAGCGCTGCTTCCGCCAAACACTGAACGGAATGACCATGATCATCGATGCTCTGCAATGCGGCCACTTTGACCGCTCATCTTTCGAAGCCTTGAAACGCGGCGGCTACAGCGCCGTAACGCCAACGCTCGGCTTCTGGGAGGGGACGATGGAATCACTCGATTCCCTTGCCCGCTGGCGCGACATGGAGCGTGAAAACGCCGACATTATCCTGATCGCCCGCACCGCCGCCGATATCGAACGCGCCGAGCGTGAGGGCAAGCTCGCTGTCGTGCTCGGCTACCAGAACTCCAATCTCTTTGAAGACCGCATCGCCTATGTGGAGTTCTTCGCCGAACTTGGCGTGCGCGTCGTCCAGCTCACCTACAACAACCAGAACGAACTCGGGGGCTCCTGCTACGAAGAGAATGACAGCGGCCTCGCCCGGTTCGGCAAGGACGTCGTGCGCGAAATGAACCGGGTCGGCATGCTGGTCGATCTGTCGCATGTCGGCGACAAGACGACTCTGGACGCGATCGAATGGTCGCAAAAGCCGGTGGCCATTACTCATGCCAACGCCGCATCGCTTTTTGCGCACAAGCGCAACAAGTCCGACCGCGTCATCAAGGCGCTTGCCGCGCGGGGTGGCGTCATCGGCTGCGTTGCTTACCGCAACATCACGCCCGACAGCGCATGCGCCACGGTCGACGGCTGGTGCGAGATGGTGGCGCGCACGGTCGATATCGCCGGCATCGACCACGTCGGCATCGGCACCGACATTTCCCACAACCACACCCAGCGTGACTACGACTGGATGCGAAAGGGCCGCTGGACACGATCCGTTCAGTACGGCGCGGGTTCGGCGGCAACGCCGGGAGCCGTGCCAAAGCCGGAATGGCTGCTGAAACCGGAAAACCTTCAGGACGTGGCGCCGGCACTCCTTCGGGTCGGTTTCAATCAGGAAGAGGCGAACAAGATCCTGAGGGACAACTGGCTACGTCTCTACGGCGAGGTCTTCCGCGCCGACTGACCGATTACGGAAACGAAATTCCCAAGCAAGAAGGGCCGCCGCCAGGCTCGCGAGCGGCCACGGGGAACAGCAATCAACGACCGTTCGACTAAGGAGAACAACGAATGGACACGTTCAAAAAAGCATCGGCAATACCGGTGTCGCGACGCGCAGTGCTCGGTGCCGGCCTTTTCGGGGCCGCCATGCTCGCCTCACCCTTCGTGCGCCGCGCAAGTGCTGCGGACAACGTGCTTTACGTCAACACCTGGGGCGGCGACTGGGAAGCGTCCGTCAAGAAGTTCCTCTTCGATCCCTTCACGGCCGACACCGGCATCGAGATCCGCACGGTTTCGCCGATCTCGTTCGCCAAGCTCGCCGCGCAGAAGACGACCGGCGTCTTTGAGTTCGACGTCACGACGCTGGGCGTCGCCGACGTCGCCCGTGCGAATGCAGCCGGCCTTTTGGAAACGCTCAGCGACCATGTCGACGCGTCCAAGCTTTGGCAGGGCGCCATTTATGAAAACGGGCTCTCGACCCATGGCTTCGCCACGCAGCTCGCGTTCAACAAGACGAAGTATCCGGACGGCCTGAAAAACTGGGCTGACTTCTTCAACGTCGAGAAATTCCCGGGCAACCGCAGCCTGCAACGCCACGCCGCCCGTGTTCTCGCTATCGCGCTGCTCGCCGATGGCGTTTCCCCCGACCAACTGTTCCCCTATGATCTCGACCGTGCCTTCGCCTCGCTCGACAAGGTCAAGGACAACGTGCGTGTCTGGTGGACGGCAGGCCCGCAGGCCCGCCAAATCCTGACCGACGGCGAGGTCGACATGGCCGGCCTTTGGGACAGTGATGCCGCCGGCGCCAAGAAGGCTTCCAAGGAACCGATCGAGATCGTCTGGGATCAGTCGATTGTCGACCAGGCGTGCTGGATCGTCGCCAAGGATAGCCCGCGTGCCGAAAACGGCTTCAAGCTGATTAGCCATATCGGCCAGAACGCTGAAGGCCTCGCGAAGTTCTGCATCGCCGACCAGAACGGCCCGATGAACCCGAAATCGTTCGATTTCATCCCGCCTGAAGTGGCAAAGACCATGCCGACCTATCCCGATCACCTCGCCCGCGCCGTCATGCTCGATGGCGCCAAGCTGACGGCGCAGATCGACGAACTGAGCAGCCGCTTCGAGAGCTGGGTCGGCCTTTGATGCAAGCCTCCCGGTTCGGCGAGAAGCGGAACCGGGAGGATCTTAAAACAGGTGCATCGCCCGGGGCGTCCCGACGCCACCGGCATGAAGATCGGGGTTCCCCGATCAGGGTACTGAGGGAGCATTGACATGAAGCAGAGATCGTTTTCGCCCATTGCGGAGGGGCCGATACCGCTGATGGCCCCGGCAGCGGTCTTCCTTGCGGTGTTCTTCCTGGTGCCGCTTGCCTATGTCGGCTGGATGAGCATCTCGCAGCCGGTGGTCGGCCTGCAGAACTTCGGACGGCTTCTGCATTCGAGCCTGTTTGCGTCGGTGCTCTATCAGACCTTCAGGACCGCCTTCCTGGTCACCGCCCTTGCACTCCTTTTCGCCTATCCGCTCGCCTATGCCGCTGCCAACGGATCGAAGCGTTTTGCGACCTTCCTTCTGACAGTTGTCGCCCTTTCTTTCTGGACGAGCTATCTCGTGCGCACCTATGCCTGGATGGTCATCCTCGGCAACCAGGGGCCGGTCACGGCGCTGCTGTCCTGGCTCGGCTTCGACCCGGCGCCCAAGCTCCTCTTCACCACCTTCAGCGCAACGCTTGCCATGACCCATGCGCTCATTCCGTTCATGACCATGTCGCTCTACTCGGTGATGAAGCGCATCGATCCTCTCTACGTCCGTGCTGCGGAAAGCCTGGGCGCCAGCCCGCGGCGGGCCTTCCTCACCGTCTATCTACCGCTTTCTGCACCCGGCATCGTCAACGGCTGCACGCTCGTCTTCATCTCCTGCCTCGGCTTCTACGTGATGCCCGTGCTGCTTGGCAGCCCGCGCGACCAGATGATCGCCGGTATCATTGGCGACCAGATCGAACAGACGCTCGACTTCGGGCTTGGCTCGGCAATCTCGATCGTGTTGCTCGGCCTGACGCTTGCCGTCTACGCTCTCTACAACCGCTTCTTCGGCCTTGACCGGCTGTGGGCAGGAGGTGACCGATGAACCCGTTCGTGCGCGCGCTTGCGCTCCTCATCGCCTTTTTTGTCGCAGCACCGATGTTCATCGTCATCCCGATGTCGTTCAGCTCGGCTGCGTCTCTGACCTTTCCGCCACCCGGCTACACGCTTGCCAACTACATCAACTTCTTCTCGGACCCCAACTGGACTGAGCCGCTCATCAACAGCGTCATCATCGGTCTTGGAACGGTACTCGTGACGCTCTGCCTTGCCATCCCCGCATCCTTCGCACTGGTTCGGCATATCTTCTTCGGCCGTGGACTATTCAATCTCCTGATCATGCTGCCGATGATCGTGCCGACCATCGTCATGGCGCTTGGCTACTACATGTACTTCGGCCAGTTGCGCCTCGTTCAGAGCTACCTTGGCGTCGTCCTCGCCCATAGCTGTATCGCCATGCCGATGGCGACACTGATCCTGACGGCGGCACTCAAAGGGTTCGACCGGTCCGTCGAGCGGGCCGCCATGAACCTTGGCGCGTCGCCTTTCACGACATTCCGGCTGGTCACCTTCCCGATCCTGCGCCCAGCCTTCACCGTTGCCGGCCTCTTCGCCTTCATCGCTTCCTTCGACGAAGCCGTGATCGCGCTCTTCATCTCCGGCCGCGACAGGGCGACCTTGCCGCGCCAGATGTTCAATGCGGTCCGCCAGGAGGCAGATCCGACGATCTCGGCTGCGTCCTCTTTCCTGTTCCTGCTCGTTCTGGCTGGCGTCTGCGTCTGGCTTGCGCCGCAATTTGTGCGCCGCCGGTCCGGGACCACACGTCAGCCGCTCGAAAACGGCGCCACCAACACCGCTGCGGCGGCATCCTGATCAAGGAGCACAGCCATGAACGCCCGTTCTCTCACACTTCGCAACGTCAACAAGAGCTACGACGGCAAGCATATGGCCGCCGACAACGTGTCGCTCGACATCAAGGCCGGCGAGTTCGTTTCCTTCCTTGGTCCCTCCGGCTCCGGCAAGACCACGACGCTGATGATGATTGCCGGCTTCCAGCATCCGACGAGTGGCGAAATCCGTCTCGGCGAACGCGCCATCGACAAGCTGCCGCCGCACAAGCGCAATATCGGCATGGTCTTCCAGAACTACGCCCTCTTCCCGCACATGACGGTCGCCGACAACGTCGCCTTCCCCTTGCGCATGCGCGGCGTGGAAAAGGTCGAGAAAGAACGGCGGTCGCGGGAGGCACTGGCGAAGGTAGGCCTCCAGGGCTTCGAGAAACGCGTTCCCTCGGAACTATCCGGCGGACAGCAACAACGTGTGGCGCTAGCCCGTGCGCTCGTCTTTGAACCCGATATCATCCTTCTCGACGAACCGCTCGGCGCGCTCGACAAGGCGCTTCGCGAGCACATGCAGGTGGAGTTGAAGCGCATCCACCGCGACCTCGGCGTTACCATGGTCTATGTCACCCACGACCAGTCCGAAGCCATGACGATGTCGGACCGGATCGCCGTCTTCAACGAGGGACGCATCGAACAGGTCGGCACGCCGAATGAGATCTATTTCGCGCCGAAGACACGCTTCGTCGCCTCCTTCATCGGCGACAGCAACATCATTGCCGCTTCCTCTCTTGGCGATGGCCGCTACGAGACGTCAGTTGGGGTCGTCGACACCAAGGCTGCAGGCAGTGACCGCAACAGCAAAGCCGAATTGCTATTGCGGCCCGAAATGATCCGCCTTGCCGATGGAGCGGACCCAAGCCGCCAGGCGATGAAGATCGACAGCACCATCAACTACGGTGACAACCTTCTGGTCATCGGCAAGCTCGGCGCGCAGGCGATCCGCATGCGCGTGCCCGGCGTCGATGCACGACGGCTCGACGGCGCTTCCGAGTGCCACGTCACCTGGCGCAGCGAAGACGTGCACGTCATCGCCTGACAATCGCAAAGCGCAATCAAGCATACCCTGGAGCCTGCCATGAACGACCGTCCCAACTCCCTCCACGCCCTGGATCGGCAAAGCCTCGTCCATCCCTACACCAATCTAGCGGTTCACCAGGAGGTTGGGCCGCATGTCATTACCGGTGGTGAGGGGATCTACGTCGTCGATGATCAGGGAAAGCGTTACATCGAAGGTCTTGCCGGCCTCTTCTGCGCCGGGCTCGGGTTCAGTGAACCGCGATTGGTGGAAGCGGCGACGCGGCAGTTAAAGACAATGCCTTTCTATCATTCCTTCGCCCACAAATCGACGGAGCCGGGTATCCGCCTCGCAGAAAAACTGCTCGAAATGGCGCCGGTACCGATGTCGAAGGTCTTCTTTGCCGGTTCCGGTTCCGAGGCGAACGACACGGCGATCAAGCTTGTCTGGTACTACAACAACGCGGTTGGACGGCCTGAGAAGAAGAAGATCATTTCGCGCCGCAAGGCCTATCACGGTGTGACGGTCGCGACCGCAAGCCTCACCGGCCTGCCGTTCAATCATCGCGATTTCGATCTGCCGATTGCCAATATCCTGCACACGGACTGCCCGCACTACTGGCGGTTTGCCGAACCCGGTGAGGGCGAGGAAGACTTCGCAACGAGGCTGGTCGGCAACCTCGAGCAAATGATCCTTGAGGAGGGACCGGGCACGGTGGCGGCCTTCTTCGCCGAACCGGTCATGGTATCCGGTGGCGTGATCACACCGCCAAGGACCTATTTCGAGAAGCTTCAGGCAGTTCTGAACAAGTACGACATCCTTCTCGTCGCGGACGAAGTCATCTGTGGTTTTGGGCGCACCGGCAACATGTTCGGGTCAGAAACCTACGGGCTGAAACCGGACATGATCAGTTGCGCAAAGCAGCTTTCGGCAGCCTACATGCCGATCTCCGCACTGATGATCAACGAGAAGATCGCGGATGTGCTCGTAGACCAGAGCCGCAAGATCGGCACATTTTCGCACGGCTACACCTATGGCGGTCATCCGGTTGCGGCGGCTGTCGCGCTGGAGGCCCTTACGATCTATCAGGAGACTGACATCGTCTCTCACGTGCGCGCCGTCAGCCCGCGCTTTCAGGAAGGCATCGCCAACCTCGGCGAACACCCGCTGATCGGTGAAGCCCGCGGCGTCGGACTTGTGGCCGGTCTTGAATTCGTCAAAGACAAGGCAACGAAAGAGAACTTTCCGGCCGCCTGGCAGGTCGCCAACCATGCCGGCAAGTTCGCAACAGAACGGGGCGTGCTCACCCGTGGCCTTGGCGACATGGTGAGCCTCTGCCCCGCCATGATCATCACCGAGAAGCAGATCGACGATCTCATGGCCCGCATGCAGCTTGCCCTGGATGATACGCTTTCGTGGGCGCGCAGCCAGGGCTACGTCGCGTGATGTCGGAGATCGCCATGTCCACCGCCCGGGCACATTCCTATGAGCGGCTCGGTATGCTGATCGATGGCCGTTGGGTCTATGAGACTGAGCGGCGGGACACGGTCATCGATCCCGCCAGTGGCGCGGTCATCGGCTATTTGCCATGCGCCTCCGATGCTGACCTCTCGGCCGCCGTCGCCTCCGCGCAGCGCGCATTCGAAAGCTGGAGGGAACGCTCCCCGCTTGACCGCGGACAGATTCTGCGCCGTTTCGCCGATCTCGCCCGCAAGCATGCCGAAGACATCGGCCGCAGCATGGTGCTCGACCAGGGCAAGCCTCTGGCGGAAGCAATCGGCGAGATCCGATTTGCGGCCGACCATGCCGATTGGCATGCGGAGGAGGCGCGGCGCATCTATGGTCGCCTTGTCCCTTCGCGCGATCCACGTGTACAGCAGGCAGTCACGCGCGAGCCCGTCGGTGTCTGCATCGCGTTTACCCCCTGGAACTTTCCGTTCAGCCAGGCGCTTCGCAAGGTCGTGGCGGCGCTTGCGAGCGGCTGCACGATCATCCTGAAGGGGCCGGCGGAATCCCCCTCCTCCACCGTCGCGATCGGCCGGCTGATGCAGGAGGCGGGTCTGCCGGACGGCTGCCTCAACATCGTCTGGGGATCGTCTTCGCATATTTCCGAAACGCTGCTTTCGGCGCCCGCGGTGAAGAAGATCTCGTTTACGGGATCCGTCGAAGTGGGCAAGCTGCTCGCTTCGCTTGCAGGCCGCCATATGAAGCGCTCTACGATGGAGCTTGGCGGCCACGCTCCTGCGATCATCTTCGACGACGCCGATGTTGACGCTGCCGCCGACGCGCTCGCCGCCCAGAAGATCCGCAATGCCGGGCAGGTCTGCGTTTCGCCGACCCGGTTCTACGTGCAGGCGAAAGCCTATGACCGTTTCCTCTCGCGCTTCAGCGAAAAGGTCACCGCAACGAAGGTTGGGAGTGGCTTCGACGAGGGCGTGCAGATGGGGCCGCTTTGCCACGCCCGGCGGGTGACGGCGATGGAAGGTTTCGTAGAGGATGCACACGCCCGCGGAGCCGAGATCGTGACCGGCGGCAACCGCATCGGCAATACCGGCTACTTCTATGCGCCAACGGTCGTCGCCGGCGGGTCTGATGCCCTGAAATTGATGAACGAGGAGCCCTTCGGTCCAATTGCAATCGTCACGCCGTTTTCCGGTTTCGACGACGTGATACGCCGTGCCAACAGTCTTCCCTTTGGCCTTGCTTCCTACGTGTTCACCGCGTCGAGCAGTCGAGCCCAGCACACCGCGCAAGCACTTGCCGCCGGGATGGTCAGCATCAATCACTTCGGCCTGGCGCTACCCGAAACGCCTTTCGGTGGCATCAACGATAGCGGCTATGGTAGCGAAGGCGGAATTGAAACCTTCGACGGCTACCTCAACACGAAGTTCGTGACCCGCTTCGACGCGCGTCCCGAATGAGCCGCCATATTTTCTTGGAGAACAGAATGTTTGAAGCCATCGATACCGGATCAGACCCCTGCGACGCGCCAGTCAGCGAGGTCGTGCGGGCCGGAAATCTCGTCTGGTCGGTCCATATTTCTGAAGACCCTGTCAACGGCGATCTTGTAACCGGCGATATCGAAACCCAGACTCGCCGCACGCTCGGAAATCTCGACATCGCGATCCGTGCCGCGGGCGGCACGCTGGCCGATGTTGTGCAGGTTCAGGTCTTCCTCACTGAAAGATCGGACGCCCCAGGCATGAACAAGGTCTACGCGGAGTTCTTCAAAGAGCCCTATCCGGTGCGTGCGACCGTGGTCGTGAAGGAGCTTCTCGCCGAAGGCCTTCGCATTGAAATCCTTGCCCACGCCGTTCTCGGCGACAGCGCTTAAGGTGCTGATCATGTTTGAGAAAGTCGAAACCGGTATCGCGCCTTCAAAGGCGCCTTTGAGTGCCACAGTCAAGGCGGGGCGCGTGGTGCGCTCCGCGCACATTGCAAAGGACCCGGCGACCGGCGAACTGATCACGGGTGACATCGAGACACAGGCCCGCCGGGTCTTCCTGAACCTGAAGCAGGCGCTCGAAGCGGCCGGCGGAACGCTCGCCGATGTCGTGCAGATTCAGGCCTATCTCACGGACAAGGCGGACGCAGCCGGCATGAATCGAGTCTATCGGCAGTTCTTTTCGGCACCCTACCCAGTCCGTGCCACCGTCGTAGCTGATCTTCTTTCCGACGGAATACGCCTGGAAGTGCTCGCAACCGCTGTCCTTTCGCCATCGCCGTGAAAGGGCAATCTGTGCGCCAGTAGTCTGAAGCAGGTCGAACCGGCGGCGTCAATCGTCTCGCAAAGATGGACCCGAAGCCAAATGCGACAAGCCGATCTATTTGTCTGGACGCGGGGCATTGAGTTCGACATGGAGGCGGTTGTAAGCCGCCTGGATCATGTCAATGTCGCTGAGCTGGCTCGCGGCGGCGAGCTCGATCATCACGTTGGCGACTGCCGATTCAACCCGCGTTCGCGCGTCGGCCCGCCGCTGCGTCAGAATCTCAACGGCCCCATCGGAACTGCCGCCGAGCGCGAAATAGAGGTCCAGAGATTTCTCAAGGAAGGATCGGGCCCGGTCGGCCGGCGACTAGTGAGCGAGAGCCCCTTCGATCTGCGTTAGAAGTGCTACAGATTTGTTCTGGATCTCGCTCATTGACCAACCGTGCTCGTCGTCAACCCTAGGAATACTCCTAGAAGAACGGTCGCAGCGGAAGTGGTCAAGCGTCTCGCGTCGATTTGATCCTTTCGTGCGCAGGCCTCAGAGATGCATCGGGCTGATTCGCTTGAGATCCAATGACCCGGTTCCGACCGGCGCGTTTTGCCTGATAGAGGTTCGTGTCCGCGTGTTTCAAGATCTTGGAGAGGCTATCGGTCTCCGGTTCCGCCTCATAAACCCCGAAGCTTGCGGTCAATTGCGCCCCGCTGGGCAGGATCGAAATCCCTGCAAGCTGTGATCTTATCCGGTTCGCGATCTCCGTCGCGCACGCCTGATCGCAACCGGGGAGCAGAATGGCAAACTCTTCGCCTCCGATACGTGCCGCAAGATCATACGGGCGGATGCAGGAAAGAACCACCGCGCCGGCAGCGGTTAGCGCCCGGTCGCCGGCATCATGCCCAAAACGGTCATTGATCGCCTTGAAGTGATCGAGATCCATCACGATTGCGGAGAGGCCGGTTCCTTCGCGTTTGGCGCGGGCAAGCGCCGCGGAGGCGTTATCGATCAACCAGCGCCTGTTGCGAAGACCCGTCATCGGGTCCGATGTCGCTTGGTGTTCAAGCTTCGAGATCGTCCGCGACAGCTCCTCCGTAAGAGCGGAAAACGCGTTTGTGATCAGGCCAATTTCGTCTCTGCGCGTTGAGCGCAGGGCGCTTGCGATTTGCGCGTTCCGGTACTGGAGTATCGCGATACGCAGTTGCTTGAGCGGATGCAGGAGTTGCCAAAGAGTGCCCAGGCAAAGGGCAGTACCTGCTACTGTTGCAGCCAGCAGCAGGACGATCGTCGTCTTCGGATCGAGATGTTGGTTTTGAACGTAATAGGCGAGTGCAACCACGAGCGGAAGGTGGGTGCTTATGAAGGAAGCGAAAAACAACTTGAGTGCCAGTGACGACTGAACCTTAGCTAACATCTGTTCCCTTTCGGAAAATCCACCCCAGCGGGCGGAAACCTAGAACGTTGGCGATCCATAACAGTTAACTCAGTCGTTAAACTTCTAGCGAATAGCGATGTCGAGTGTGGAGAAGCTGGCTGGCTTCAAGGAGCGAACGGTTTCGCCCGATTTCCTCATCGACGCGGGTCGTGAGGAACGATTGCGATCCACGTTGGTTGCCCCGGCATGTAGCCGCCCTCAAGACCAGCCACGAGCGATGCCGACGCGTGAAGTGGCGCCAGCAGCGGATATGAAGTCGAGTTGGGCACGGGAAACGTCGCTGGAAGGACGCGATGCATTTTTAGTAAACCCTAAATTAACCATCACGTAGCAGACTTTAATCAGTCGCCGACCCAATTCCAGCGTATCGCGGCAACTCAGAACCGTAACCCCGCCCACGGGTTACGGTTTTGCCGACAAAAGCGGAACATCCTCAAACCACGGTTCAGAAGGTGTATCGATGGCATACGACTGGAGCGGCGTGCGGCAACGCCGCATGAAAGTTGCACGTCTTGGCGCGGCACTCACACTTGCGGCCACGATCGTTACCGTAGCATTCCAGGTCGTCGGACGGGCACTTTACGACGTGGGCGTCTTCGGCAAGGGAACAATGCGTCCCATAGGGTCCGCCCGCCGACCGCCACAAACTTGCTCACCAACGAGGTTGCACGCTCATGAACGCTTGGAACATTGATATTCACGGCAACGTAAAGGCTTCAACGGTCGTCGGTTGGCAGATTGCGATCGAGGAAACAGGCGGCACTTTGCTGAGAAGCGAATTCAGCGTCGATCCAGATCTCGCCAACATATCCGCACTCCAGTTCAGACTGAACAGCGAGCAGGCGACGCAGATAGGTGCGCAGCTAATCGCAGCTTCGCACCAGCCACCAACTTCTTTGGCAGCAGGGGCGCGCAAAACTGACCGGGCGTACGGGCGGGCCCAGCAAAGGCACATGGTGCGATAGTAGGTTCGTGCGCGAATGAATGGGCGCGCCACCCGATGATGGCCTTGAGGTTCTCTCGGGGTCGAGCCAACACTCTACTTCGGTGACAAGACGACAGGCCCTGCGAAGGGGTCAGTTACACCCATGCCTCCACCGAGGTCCTCAAGCGTCTCACGAAAGCTGTCAAGCGTAGCGATCATCTGAGGCCGGCTCGCTGCCAGCGCCTCCATGCTCTCCCACTCAGCGATGATGCAGTAACGTCCCTCTCCAGTCTGGATAATGTTGGCGTGACGAAGGCCTGACCAGCTCTCCGCAATGCCCTGATGTGCGGCAAGGAAAGCGGCATCCATGCCCGGCTTGACTTTGAAACGGACGACATTGAATGCGATCATGACGGCCCCCCAGAGTTCGGTCTCTGAAACTAACATCCCTCCAGTCAGAACGGTAGGTGTGGGTGGTCTAATGGGGAACGCGCCCGATGTGAAACGTGGATCTTCCTCATTCCATACGTCGTGGGACAGACCCCTGCGGGGCCTGAAAGCGAATTCCTAGAAATCTGAACGTCTTGAGCGTGTAGAGAACATCCACAAGACACAACAGGGAGATCTAATGCCGGGTTAACCCACAAGTTGGAGTAACAATTCGTGTCAGTTTCTCCCGAGCAAAGTCGCTTGAAGGCTCGGCGCCAATACAAAGGTCAAGAACCGCGGGGCATTTATGCGGCCGTTACTGCGGTCAATGCCATCGGTTGTCGTTTGTCGAGGTTGCGCTTTCAAGGACGACCATGCCGGAGTAAAGCACCGGTGTGCCATTGCGATCACGGAAACACCTTCCAAACGCAACCACCGAAACGTAGACTTCACCCCTTGTCTTGACGCGGTAGAAGGACTGCTGCGCTCGGCCGCCGACTATCGTTTGAGTGATCGTTCTGGCCAAGCGAGGTCGGTCGTTTGGATGGACTCGATCAAGATAAAGCTTCAACGGCAAACCCTGGTTCGTCTCTTCAGAGACGAGGCCGAAGAGCTCGGCCAAGGCTGAATCTCCATAGACGAGGTCCTGGGTTATGTCCCATGTGAAGATCCCGGAGTCCGTGGTCTCCGCGTCGGTGAGCTCGACCACGAACGTACGCTCTCTTTCCCCTTCCATCGAGCCTCTCAGATTTCGTTGGGACGATCACCGCGACATTGCCGCTTAGGCACGTACATTCAAGTCATTTAGCACGCACTCACAAACACTGCCATCACCCGTCCCATAGCCTCGACCAGATTACTTCGCGAAACTTCTTCGCCCAGCAAAAAACGATGAGCTTAGCGGTAAACACTCCAGATTCTGCCGGTCATGAGTTTGGTTGTCCTGCGCGCAAACCACGCGCCTTGCGCCATAGCCATATATTTCCGAGTGGAAATATACTGACCACCCAAGTTGACGGAGGACGAACACGTGGACGAACGTAGCGTCGAAGACACTTGCGATGGCACGAACGCGCTTGCAGACCTGCAGGACATTGCGGGAAAGCTTGCGGACCTGGCTCAGCAGATCAAGGCCATCACGGCAACCCCGCTCGGTGAGGCAATCGCGCACGACGACGGTGGCGAAGTGCCTCCCCCAGCAACTGTTGAATAACACGAGGCATCGCGTTTCCGACCTGACGGTGACATCTCCGGAGGAGACGGCGATGTTGCGTACTTGTCGTTAACGACAGGAACCCTCCGGGTCGATCAAGGCGGCTGCTGAAACTCGCAGGCCGACAAAAGCACCCCGAGCAGCCAACTCAGGCCGGGATCCATCGTCGCTGCTCGTGGCGCAACCGCACTCAGCTTGAAGCGGGGCAATGGCAACGGAGCATCAACCGTCAGCAGGCCAAAACGCGGAGCGTAAATTGCAGCGAAGCGTCGAGGTACGGCAACGAGCAGGTCGCTCCCAGCTGCAATTGCGAGCGCGAGCATGAAATTTGGCACCGTCAACGCGGTGCGCCTGCTCTGCGCCTGCTGGTCAAGTGATGTATCAACGAAACCTCTAGGGTCTCCCGTCAGTGAAACGACCAGGTGCCGCATTTCCACGTAGCGGCGCAGTGTCGCATCGCGGGCAAAGGAATGGCCGGCTCGCATGGCGATGACGAAGTCTTCTTCGTAGAGAGGCACGCTATGGAAGCGCGGTGGAATGTCGGTGACCGGGACGATAGCTATGTCCATGGCACGCGCCTCGAGGTCAGAGAACGCGTTGCGCCAGGCCCGTGTCGGAGCGCTTTCCTTCTCCTCCGGCAACAGCTGTCTTATAAAATTCTCTGCGGCCGCTCAATAGTCGAAATCGAACGTCCCACTGTTGACGACACCAGTCACGGGTCGAGGTACCCATTGGAGCGCAATCGCAGAGGTGAAAAAAGGGGCCCGGTCTTACGAACCGCTGCCCCAATTGGACTACAATGCGGCCGCAGCAGGGGTCGTTGCCAGCTGAAATCGCACCCTCTTAGGTTACAGCTGCCTCCGAACACCGCAATTCACCCGTTGGAGCTGTGCATCTAATGTTTTGGAATTACTTACGAAACGCCAACTCGTCGAGTTCCTTAGAACACAAGCGATCCACCTGGCGGCCTGATACCACTCATTTGAAACCATCATCGCGATTGAGGTGATCGTCTTCCAAGACTTCCTGACGACAGGCGCGGGTTTGACAAGGATCTGCATTTTGCGGATCGTCAATCGAGGTCAAAATCCAGGCGTCACTAGAACACGCAGACCGCGCCTGGATACACCGTACTGCTTTCTCTCACCGTAAACTGGAGGATCGCATGAGTGACCATGTCTACAAGAAGGTCGAGCTTGTCGGAAGTTCGAAAACCTCCGTCACAGACGCGATAGAGACCGCTATCGCGCGGGCCTCAAAGACGATGAGAAACCTCGAGTGGTTCGAAGTCGAACAAATCAGGGGGCACATCAAGGATGGTGAAGTCGCCCACTATCAGGTGGTCATGAAAGTCGGGTTCCGGATCGACGACTGACCTCATGTCTGCAAGCAACCAATTTGTCTGCCTGCGCCAATCACCCTGTCATATCGGAGAACAACGTACCGGTAGTGGTGCTGTTCGATGCCCTGTTGTCTGCATTCCTTCTGGCCGACCCTGAAAACGTCAAACGCGCGGAACAGCTGACGAACGCGATTTCGTCGTACCTCGCCCGTTGCGATAGACTGCACGAAGATTGGGCGTTCCTCCGGGCACCCGTTGGGCCCTGAAATCGCGCTCGTTCTGCAGGAGGGCTACAGAGAATGGCGCACGTATTCCGCCCACACGCCTATCGGGCGCTGGTGATTGGAGCGAGCGGCGGTATCGGCAGCGCAGTTGCCGATGAGCTCCACAGTGATCCCTATTGCCTTGAGCTCGTCCGGCTTTCGCGCCGGATCGATGGGTTCGACGTGACGAATGAAGAAAGCGTTGCCGAAGCGGCGGAGAGGACCTCCGGCGAGCTCCATTTGATCTTCTGCGCGACCGGCGGGTTGACCATTGACGGCGTCGGACCGGAAAAGTCATTGAAGCAGATCACTCCGGACGCCATGATGCAGCAGTTCGCGCTCAATGCGCTCGGCACGGCGCTGGTGCTCAAACACTTTTCTGCAAAGCTCTGCCGCCAAGAACCAGCCGTGATGGCATTCCTGTCCGCACGTCTCGGCTCGATCGGAGACAACCGCCTGGGGGGCTGGATTTCCTACCGAGCCTCGAAGGCAGCCTTGAACCAGATCGTGCGCACCGCTTCGGTCGAGATAGGCCGCACCCACCCGAAAGCGGCGGTCGTTACACTTCATCCCGGTACCGTTGCGACGCAACTGACGGATGGTTACGCCGCAGGTCGCAACAGGATGGCGCCAGATGAAAGCGCGCGCGCCATGCTTGGGCTCTTGGGCCAATTGCAACCAAACGACACAGGTCACTTCTTCGCCTACGACGGTAGTTCAATTGAGTGGTAGTGGGGCACTACAGACCGGCCCGCACGTGAACCGTGACCCAACACGCCCGCGACGGCTCGACGAAGACGACCCGAGGAGGACAACACGCCTCCTGGTCCTGAACGTCGACTGCCATCTCTCGCCATCTCTGCGTTCTGGCCAGTCCGCGCGTATTAGGTCGTGACATCTGCCTCGTCGTGCCATGAGCGCTTCAGAAAGCTCGAGACCATACCGCTCTGTGCTGGAACCTGCATAGCCGCGGAAGTTGATTGTCTATATTGTTCTCGTCGACGTCTTGAGCGTCGCGGTCAACACAAAGTCAAGCAGGCCCCCGTTGGATCAACTCCTTGCCATACGCACATTCGTCCGGGTTGCCGAAGCGGAATCTTTCGCCAAGGCGGCAGATTCGATGAACCTGCCACGGTCGTCGGTCAGCAAGATGGTTCAAGATCTCGAGGCTCATCTCGGCACCAAGCTGGTCGAGCGCACGACGCGTTCGGTGGCGATGACCAAGGAAGGCATTGCCTATCATGAGCGGGCGTTGCGGTTGCTCGCCGACCTCGACGACATGGATGGAACGGTAAAAGGCTCGCGCAGCACACCAAGGGGCCGACTAAGGGTCGATATCGGCTCCGTGCTCGCCAACAGAATTCTCATCCCGGCACTCGACGATTTCCGACGCCAATACCCCGACATTGAACTGCTCCTCGGTGTCAGCGATCGTGCGACTGACTTGATCGGCGAAGGCATAGACTGCGTCATCCGCGGGGGAGCACTGGCGGACTCGTCGCTCAAGGCACGTCGCCTGTGCGAGTTCGACTACGTCGTCTGCGCTGCGCCTTCCTATCTGCAAGGACTGGAGGCGCCGCGGCACCCGGACGAAGTCGCCAGTCACCAGGTTGTCAGCTACTTCTCCGCCACCTCCGGCAGACGTTTTCCGCTACGGTTCGTTCGCGGTGCGGAGCGACTGGAGATCAACGCGTCCAGCGGAATTGCCGTGAACGAGAGTACGGCACATCTGACAGCGCTCTTGTCCGGGCTTGGGATCGGGCAAACATTCGGCTTCTTGGCCAGACCGCACTTCGTCGATGGGACGCTCGTCGAGATGCTGTCTGAGTGGAAGCCGGAAAATCACGTTCTGCATCTTGTCTACCCGCCGGACCGGTTCGAGAACCCAAGACTGCGGGCGTTCACGGAATGGGCGGTACAGCTCTTCGCAGCCTTTGACGCGCGCCGACTGGACGGCAGCGGCGTTCCATCATCCATCCTGATGGATAATGTCTCCATGCCGGGCAACTTCTCTCCCGGCCGCTGACGGACTAACTTCTTCCCCATCAGACGGCGACGAGGCGGCCTACCAAAAGCCAACGCCGCCTACACCGAACAGCTTTCGATATGATCACAGCCCAAGCGCGCAAGGGCTGAGCCCGTGCGCGCGCCCAAAAACACAGGAGACTGCCATGAGCAACAGACTTTCAAACAAAATCGCAATCGTGACCGGAGCCACCAGCGGTATCGGCCTTGCAACTGCAAAGCTATTCGCTGCCGAAGGTGCTCGGGTCTATATTACCGGCCGGCGCAAGGATGTGCTCGACAAGGCCGTCGCCGAGATCGGCCACGGAGTTATCGGCGTTCAGGCAGACTCCAGCAAAAACGAGGACCTCGACAGGCTGTTCGCCCAGGTGAAGGACGAGCAGGGGCGCCTCGATGTGCTCTTCGTCAACGCCGGTGGCGGCACGATGCTGCCGCTCGGCCAAATCACGGAAGAGCAGATCGACGATACGTTCGGGCGTAACGTGAAGGCGGTGATCTTCACTGTCCAGAAGGCTCTGCCGCTGCTTGGCAAGGGCTCGTCGGTTGTGCTCACCGGCTCGACCGCCGGCACCGAAGGCACGGCCGCCTTCTCCGTTTACTCGGCCTCGAAGGCTGCGGTACGCAACCTTGCCCGCTCCTGGGCGCTCGATCTGAAGGAGACGGGCATTCGCGTCAACGTCGTCTCGCCCGGTGCCACCCGTACGCCCGGCCTGGTCGAACTCGTGAGTGACGACAAGGCTCAACAGCAAGGCCTGCTCGACTACCTCGCGTCGCGCATCCCGCTTGGCCGCGTCGGCGAGCCGGAAGAAATCGCCAAGGCAGCGCTGTTCCTCGCCTCTGATGACGCGAGCTTCGTCAACGGCGCGGAACTTTTCGCCGACGGTGGACAGGCCCAGGTCTGAAACCAAAGGGGCGGCATGATGCCGCCCCTTTTTCTCAAGAGGAAATGGCGCACGCTCGCGCGCGCACCGTCGGCTCGCTGTCCCTGGAAACTTTTCTGGCGGGGCCCGGTAGCTATGCGGCATTCAGTGCTGCGGTTGCCGCAGTGGCGGATGGACAGTGAACGATTCAATTCCGGAATGCCGGTTCAAGAAAGCTCGGATATTTCTCTCCGACCAAGCAATCGACTGAGGGGCGCACGACCGCCAGCTGCGGAGTCCAGCCAGTCGTCAGCCCACTCACTTCGAGGAACAGCTTCCGTCGCACGGCGCTCGCAAAGTCCTTGGGCTTGCGCACCGGAATCATAAAGGAGCCAGGGCCGCCGATGACACATTCCGCGTAATATTGGTCGAGCGGAACGGTTGAATCGGTGGGCCTGATCAGTATCACCAAACCATTGATCACGATCCCACGCGCCAGAGCGTCATCGCGGGCGACTGCCATTGGCAGTCCCGTGTTGTTGTAGCCGTCACCGGAAACATCGAGGATGCGACGCGCACCGGAATAGGCGTTGGTTTCGATGAGGTTCGTGCCAAAACGGATAGCGCTCGAGATCGAGGTACCATGTCGCGTGCCAATCGGGCGGGCTTCGAGCTTGGCGGCAAAGGCTTCAACGTCCTCGGCGTCTTCGATCACCTGCCAGGCGACGACCGACGTTTCCTCCACCCGCCCCGCCCATTCAAAATAGCCGATGGCAATGCGGCCCAGATACCTGCCTTTGACGACTTTGATGAAGTCCGGGTGTCGGAGCGCTTCCAGATAGCCGAGGCGCTGTACGCGCGCCTCCCCGATGTCCATGGAGCCCGACGTGTCGACCGCTAGGACGAGTTCCAAATCGACGTCCGGAGACCCTGCGGCGGCCCGCAACGGATACGCAATGAGAGCAAGGATCAGAACCAACACGAGAAACATCGCATAGTCCCCCACGGTGTCCTTGCCGCAGGATACCACAAGGCGGAAGTTCGTGCTCATGCGCTCATCTATGCCGGAGGCAGGCAAGGCATCAAGGCCGCAGGGTCGATTGATCAATAGAAAAAATCTATCGAGCGAACGAGCCCCCTGGGAGAGGGGGCGACCCGTTGCGATCAGCCTCATCGAAGGCTTCAGATCGCCGTCCGATGGCTAACCTGACCAGGCACCTGACGGGTAGCGCCTGTCGCACGCAACCCGTCTGAAGCGGGCCACTTCGGGCCGACGGCTATAGGAGACTTCCGATCAGCATACTGCGGCAAGACCTGACAATTGCCGCCCAGTTGGTTTTGGAGGACACTAGCTTCATGTCGTTACCTCGACGCAGAACTCTGGGTGCCCTCTCGGCGCGTTTGCCGGAACCTCAGCAACAGCTGGCAGGCCCCAGGTTCGTTCGCTCCATCTGACAATGGAGAGCAACCGATGAAGCAGCAGCGATATTTCCACGTGGTCGCGTGGCCACATCAGAATGCCGATGATCCAATTCTTCTGTTCGGCGACCTGAGCGAGGCGGAGCTTAATCGACAATTTGTCAGGCTCTACCGCACTGGAGGGCGAATCCATACTCGTCAGGCGATTCTGGACGCCGCGGAACTTGCGGAAGTGAGGATAATCGAAACGACCGAGCCAAGGGCGGAGGTTCTCAAGGCCATGCAGGAGCAAAGTCTCAGGCAGATTGAGGAGACCAACCTCCAAGCAAGCTGGCCCCCCCGGGTATCAACCGGCTACGGCTGGGACGATGAGGACATCGCTTATGCCGATAGCGACGTCACTGATCGCTATTTAAGTGGCAAGCCGGGCTCGCCCGGACTACTGAGTCAAACGACGCACAACCATTGGTTCCGGGTCGCTGGCGTCGGGCTTGTGTTCCTCGCGGCCGCTGCCTGGTTTAACGTGTGAGACCCGAGCGGCAATGGCGTTCTGGCTGCATCCGCGCCTCAGGCAGGGTGCAGGATGCCCCCTTGTCGACCCAACCGCAACGTTCCGCAGCCGCGTGGCCGGCGTTCGGTCCGTCTGGGTTCCGCCGACGCCGAAGAACTCTAACCTGCGCCATGTCGTGCGAGTGGAACGCACAGCGGACCACCGTGTACCGGGTGGGGAATGACCAACGACTCGACCCCGAACACCGTCCTGATCAAATCGGGCCGCAACAGTTCCGCCGACGGCCCGGCGGCATGAATACCACCGTCGACGAGCGAAATGATGTGGTCGGCATAAAGAGCCGCGTGATTGAGATCATGCACGACCATGACAATCGTGCGTCCCTGGTTCCTGTTCAGCGACCTTAGAACCTCAAGCACCTCCAACTGGTGCGCGATATCGAGATAAGTCGTCGGCTCATCGAGCAGAAGGAGCGGCGTTTCCTGGACGAGTGCCATGGTGATCCATGCGCGCTGGCGCTGGCCACCCGAAAGCCGCGATAGGTCCGTATTGGCCATCGGCAGGAGATCGGTCACGGCCAAGGCCTGCTCGATAATCTCCTCGTCGCGCCCCGAGAGCCTGGACAGGAGATTGCGGTGCGGGTGACGGCCGAAGCGGCAGAGCTGCCGCACGGTAAGGCCGTCAGGCGACACCGGGTTTTGCGGCAGCAGCGCCAGCGTTCGCGCGATCGTTCGGTTTGGCAGCGCCGCGATCGGCTGGCCGTCGAGATAAACCGCTCCAGCCGAAGGACGGATGATGCGGGCGAGCGTGCGCAGGAGCGTCGACTTACCGCTGCCGTTCGCACCAATCAGTGCCGTGATCCGGCCGTCCGGGATGGTGACGTCGACATCCCTAAGGACCTTCGTCTGGCCGTAGCCGACCGTGAGGTTCCGGCAGTAGAGCCGGGCTGGATGGTGCTCAGTCATTTCGGCTCTTTTCCTTGAACAGCAGGAAGACGAGGTATGGCCCACCGATGACGGCTGCGACGATGCCGGCCGGTATCTCGTTCGGAAGCGCAACGACGCGCCCGGCCAGATCGGCGATCGACAGTGCGAGCGCGCCGAGAACTGCGCTTACGGGCACCAGGTGCCGGCTGCGCGGGCCAACCATCAGGCGGGCAGCATGAGGCGCGAGCAGCCCGAGGAAACCCATGCTGCCGACGGCTGCAACCGCGCCGCCGGTGAGCAGAACCGAGACGACGATCAAGCCGCCGCGAAGCCAGGACGGCGCAAGTCCGATACTCGTCAATGTGTCGTCGCCGAAGCCACCGGCATCAAGCCTTCGGGCCGCAATCACGACCACTGGCAGGCAGAAAAGAAGCCAGAGTGAAAGTGCGGCGACATCCGCCCCGGTGCTGCCATAGACGCTGCCGGCCAGCCAGACCATCGACTGGTCGGCCCGGCTGGGGAAGAGAACCATGACATACTGGATCAGCGCCTGCGCGAACATGCCGAGAGCGACGCCCGTGAGCGCAAGCGCCGTCGTGCTGCCGCCAAACCTCCGACCGATCGCAAGCAAGGCCAGCGCCCCGAAAAGGGCACCCGCCATCACACCAAGCGGGATCGCCCATGCAGACCAGGCCGGAGGGGTCATCAGCCCCGCGGAAAAGGCGCCGAGCCCCGCCCATTTGGTGATGCCGACGACGTCGGGAGAGGCGAGCGGGTTGCGCAGCGCGCCCTGGAGAAAGACCCCGGCAAGACCGAAGGCGGCCCCTGCCAGGATGCTGATTGCAACGCGCGGCAGCCGGTACTCCATGACGATGAAGGCATTCTTGCCGCCACCGAAAGCTGAAAGAACCTCGCCGACGCTCAAATTGATCGCACCGATCATGATGCCGAAGAGCGAGACCAGACCGAGCAACAGCAGCATAGCCCCACCGACGACGAGAGCACGCCGATCCTCGTGGTGTTCGCGCGCATGCTTCATCTGGCTCTCCGGCCATAAAGAATGGCGAGAAACGCCGGCGCCCCGATGAGCGCGGTTACGACGCCGACAGGCATTTCGGCGGGAAAGACAACGATGCGACCGAAGAGATCGGCCGTGCCGAGCAGGAGCGGTCCGACGATGGCGGAAAGCACAAGGACAACCGCGAGATCCCCGCCTGCAAGCCGGCGAACGATATGGGGAACGAGGAGCCCGATGAAACCGATCGGCCCGCATACCGCAACAGCCGATCCCGCGAGCACAACGATCAGGATGGCCGCTAAGCCACCGGTGTACCGGGCATTCTGCCCGAGCGAGAGACCCGTCGTCTGATCGAGGGCGAGAACGCCGAAGTGACGGGCACCGGCAAGCGCGAGCCCGCCGCCGATGAGGGTGAACGGCAGGATCAGCCAGACCTTCGGCCATTGCGCGGCGGTCAAGGAGCCCGCGAGCCAGTAGACGATGTCCTGTGCGGCATTGTTGGCGATCAGGATCGCCTGCACCAGAGCCGATAGCACGAGCTGGATGGAGACGCCGGCAAGCGCCAGCTTCAATTCGTTCATCACGCCGGATACAGACAGCGCCCACATGGCGAGCCCGACCGCCGCGGCACCGGCAAAGGCGGGCCCGACGGTGCCCGCACCTTTGAGCGAAGGAAAGGCGATGAGACAAGCGACGATGGCCAGCGACGCGCCGGCATTGATGCCGAAGGTCTGCGGCGAGGCGAGTGGGTTGCGGGTCAGCGTCTGGATCAGGACCCCGGCAATTGCAAGGTTTGCCCCAACGAGCATTGCCAGAACGACGCGCGGCAGCCGGACCTCCCAGACGAGCGCGCTTTCGGGCGACGTATCCGGCACCGCCAACAGCCGCAACGCATTGCCGACCGAAAGGCCGGATGCGCCGAACGATACACCGGCGATCAGCACGCCAACCAGGAGCAGAAAACAAAGCGCCCCGATCAGAACGGGATGGCGCGCACGATCCGTCATTCGTTCTCCATCATTACCGGGCGGCGCTCATTTGGCATCATAGACTTTGGCAAGAACTTCACCGGCGATCATCTCCGCAGTTTTGAGGCCACGGAAACGGGAAAACTGATTGCGACCAACCTCGAAGACCATCTTGTTCCTGACGGCCGGGATGGCATTCCAGACGGCGTTGTCCTGCCACTGGTCGAGCACAGTTCCGCCCGGATCGGTGGCGACCAGCAGAATATCGGGAGCGACCGAGACAAGTCGCTCCAGGCCTGCGCCGCTTTCAACCGGATCGCTCGTTTCAATCGCGGGTGTCAGTCCCATGGCCTTGAATACCGAACCGGTGAAGGAGGCAGAGGTGTGCAGGCTCATGGCATCCGGCGTGGCGACGGCAAGCAGGATCCGCCGCTCTTCACCCTTCGGAATCCGGGCAACGAGGGCGGCAATCCGCGCCTCATGCTCTGCGAGTGCCTGTTCGCCTCGGGCCCTGTCGCCGAGCGCATCGGCAATGGTGACGACCGATGCCTTGATCGTCTCGTAGTCCCCTTCCCAACTGTTGAGCACGATGGTCGGGGCGATGGAACCAAGCTGCTGATAGATCGCCGAATGCCTGATCTCGTCGGCAATGATCAGATCCGGCGCAAGATTGCTGATCAGTTCGAGATTGGGTTCGAGGCGGGTGCCGACGGAAGCGTAGTCGATCGTCTTGCCGAGCAGTTGTTCGATACGCTTCGTCTGGTTGTCGTCGGCAATGCCAGCCGGCGCGACACCGAGCGCATCGAGCGCCTGGACAAAGGAAAACTCGAGGGCAACGACCCTTTGCGGCTTGCCGCGAAGCTCCGTGGTGCCGAGCCGGTGCTCGATCGTGCGTGGCCCGTCCTCGGCCTTTGCGAAGGAGGCACCGGCAAAGGCCGCAATCACGACGGCGAGGCTGAATGATCGGCGGGTCAGTCTGCTCATGGGTCTATCCGGTTCCATGTTGTTCTTGCTGCGCCGGACCGGCGCAAGCTGTTGATCAGAACGCGATCGACGCATTGACGAAGAAGGTGCGCGGCTGTCCGACGAACTTGCCACCATTGTTGTCAGTCGAGCGCGTAAAGTATTCCTTGTCGAGAAGGTTTTTGACACCGAACGCAAGTTTGGGAGCGTTTTCCCTGTCTTCAGGCTGATAGGCCAAACGCAGGTTCACCGTTCCGTATCCCGGGATGTCGCCGAGACGACCGGTCGCATCCTCTTCCTCCACATAGGGCGCGCCCTCGACCGCGTTTCCGGGCGACCGCTGGTTCGACTGCGCCGACAGATCGGCGTTGAGCACCCAGTCCTCGTAGCGGTAGCTTGCACCTATCGTGCCGAAATGACGCGAATAGAATGGAAGGTCCCGGCCCGCGAAGGGGCCGGCCTCGTAGGTGGCCTCGGTATAGGTGTAGTTCGCATAGAGCGACAGGCCGTCGAGCGTGTTGCTGAGGCTGCCCAGATCATAGCGGGCCGCCGCTTCGATGCCCTGGTGCTTGGTGGCACCGAGATCGGTCCACAGCCCCTCGCCGACGATGTTGCGGCTCAGATAGAGTTCCTGGTCGAAATCGATGAAGAAGGCGGTCAACTCGCCACTCAGGGCATCGCCTTCGTAGTGGGTGCCGATTTCGTAGGTCTTTGCCTTT
>NZ_DASYHB010000061.1:0-17427 GCF_035999185.1 Ensifer sp.
GTGACAGCATGGCAAATATGCCACAGTCGTCACCGCCCCTTATAATATAGTGAACACTTCACTAACAAGGTCTAAACGGCGGTGACGGAATAACACGGCTAATGAAGAGTGAATGCGTCGATTTTAAGCCGCCTCTCTCAAGGGGTTGTCGGGATCGATGCCATAGTCCTTGAGCTTGCGGTAAAGGGTCGAGCGGCCGATTCCGAGCTTGCGCGCCACCTGGCTCATCTGGCCGCGGTAGAATTTTAGCGCGAAACGAATCAGTTCCTCTTCCACTTCGGCGAGCTTGCGCACATCGCCACCCTCGTCGACGCTGGCGATCGCATTGTCGAGCCGCGGGTCGTGCGGGGCCTCGCCCTCCATCGTTTTCGCGGCACTGGCGAAATCGGGATAGACGTTCGACACGTGCTCGTTTGCCGCTGCACGCTCGGGACCAGCCTCGCCCCAGGAGAAGCCGACACGGTCGGAAACGACGTAGCCTGGGATCTGGGTCGCGATCTGCGGAAAGTCCTTGACCGTCAGTTCGTTGCCCTCGGCAAGCACGACGGCGCGGAAGATCGCATTTTCGAGCTGGCGGATGTTGCCCGGCCAGTCATAGGCGGTCAGAAGCGCGAGCGCGCCGGAGGAGACGTTGAGCGGCTGGTTTAGTCGTTGCTCGGCGGCGAAGCGCTCGACGAAGGAGCGCACCAGCACCGGGATGTCCTCCTTGCGCCGGCGCAGCGCCGGAATGGTGATCGGGAAAACATTGAGGCGATAATAAAGGTCCTCGCGGAAGCGCCCTTCGCGCACCTCGTTGATCAGGTCCTTGTTGGTGGCCGAGATCAGCCGGACATTGACCTTCTGCGGATGGCGCGCGCCGATCGTTTCGATCTCGCCCTGCTGCACGGCACGCAAGAGCTTCACCTGGACCTCAAGCGGCAGGTCGCCGATCTCGTCGAGGAACAGCGTGCCGCCGTCGGCGTCCACGAACTTGCCGGTGTGCTTTTCGGTCGCCCCGGTAAATGCACCCTTCTCATGGCCGAAAAGAATGCTCTCGACCAGATTGTGCGGGATGGCGCCACAGTTGACAGTGATAAAGGGCTTGCCGGTCCGGTCGCTTGCCGACTGGATGGCACGCGCCACCATTTCCTTGCCGACGCCGGATTCGCCCTCAAGCACGATCGGAATGTTGGACTGTGCGGCCCGGCGTGCCAGATCGATCACCCGGATCATCGCCGGGCTCGCCGAAACGATGTCCTCGAAACCGACGGCGCCGCCGCGTGGACGACGCGAGGTTTTGACCTTGCCGTCACGGCTCGCCATCTTCAGCGCG
The DNA here is from genome assembly GCF_035999185.1 of Ensifer sp. Classification (GTDB taxonomy): domain Bacteria; phylum Pseudomonadota; class Alphaproteobacteria; order Rhizobiales; family Rhizobiaceae; genus Ensifer. The sequence continues at coordinate 1,313 of NZ_DASYHB010000061.1, forward strand.
TTGCCGATCGCCACCGACAGCCGCTCGGGCGAGACGGGCTTCACCAGGAAGTCGAAGGCGCCCGCCTGCATCGCGTGCACCACCGTCTCGATGCCGCCCTGTCCGGTCTGGACGATGACGGGCGTGTCGACGCCGCGCTCAGCCAGCGCTTCGAGGAAGCCATGGCCGTTCATTTCCGGCATCAGCAGATCGAGAAGGATGACGTTGATCATCCCCCCCTTGCGCTCGAGCAGCTCCAACCCGCTGCGACCGTTGTCGGCGAGATGCGCCACATGACCGAGGCGCTCGATCATGTTCGTCAGCAACCGGCGCTGCACCGGATCGTCATCAATGACCAGAATATGTGATGTCACGAAAGCCTCCTGCTCTGGACACGCGGTACACTTTGGCCAACCTCATGTGCCAAATCACGTCAGGCATCTGTGCCATAAAGGGCTGAACATCATGTTTTGAGAAATGCTTGCATTTTATCCATTGCCGGCGATAGCAATGGATCCCATACCGCTTGCCTCTTCCTGTCACGAACGAGAGAAATCCGACGATGACCTTCCGCCCCTTCGCCCCTGAGCAACTCGTTATCCGCGCGGCCGCCGGCCAGAGCCATGGCGCCGCCGCTGTGGATCTCGGCGACCTGCCGTCCTGGCGGCTGGAGGACCTCTATCCCTCTGCCACTTCGGATGCATTTCGCAACGATATGAAGAAGGCCGAGGCCGACGCACTCGCGTTCGAGACCAAGTGGAAGGGCAAGCTGTCTGAGGCCGCGGCAAAGAGCGGCGACGATGGCATCGGCGCCGCCGTCCGCGAGTTCGAAGCGCTTGAAGACGTCATGGGCCGTCTCGCCTCCTTTGCGGGCCTCACTTACTTTTCGGATACCTCGAAGCCCGAGAACGGCAAGCTCTACGGCGACGTGCAGTCGAAGCTCACCGACATGTCGGCGCATCTCCTGTTCTTCTCGCTGGAGCTGAACCGGATCGACGACGCGATCCTCGACAAGGCGCTGGAAGACGACGCGCTTGCCGCCCACTACAAGCCGTGGCTCACAGACCTGCGCAAGGACAAGCCCTACCAGCTCGACGACAAGCTGGAGCAGCTCTTCCTTGAAAAGTCGATGACCGGTGCGGCTGCTTTCAACCGTCTTTTCGATGAGACGATGGCAAGCCTGACCTTCAACATCGACGGCGAGACAGTGCCCCTCGAAGTCGCTTTGAACCTCTTGCAGGACCCCTCCAGCACCGTTCGCAAGAAGGCGGCGATGGCGCTTGCCGAAACCTTCAAGGCCAACATCCGCACTTTCACGCTGATCACCAACACGCTTGCCAAGGACAAGGAAATCTCCGACCGCTGGCGCGGCTTTGAAGATATCGCCGACAGCCGACACCTGGCCAACCGCGTCGAACGCGAGGTCGTCGACGCCCTGGCTGAAGCCGTCAAATCGGCCTATCCACGGCTGTCGCATCGCTACTACGCAATGAAGGCAAAGTGGCTCGGCATGGACGCCATGGATTTCTGGGACCGCAACGCGCCGCTGCCCGAAACGCCGAACGCGTTGATCTCGTGGAACGAGGCCAAGGAAACCGTGCTTTCGGCCTACAATGCCTTCGATCCGGAGATGGCGGCGATCGCCCGCCGCTTCTTTGACGAACGCTGGATCGACGCACCGGTGCGCCCCGGCAAGGCACCGGGCGCCTTCGCCCATCCAACGGTGCCGTCGGCTCACCCTTACGTCCTCGTCAATTACATGGGCAAGCCGCGCGACGTCATGACGCTCGCCCACGAGCTCGGCCACGGCGTGCACCAGGTGCTTGCCGGCGGCCAGGGCGCGCTGATGGCCTCGACCCCGCTGACGCTGGCAGAAACCGCGTCCGTCTTCGGCGAGATGCTGACCTTCCGCGCCCTGCTCGACCAGACGAAGGACAAGCGCGAGCGCAAGGCCATGCTCTCCCAGAAGGTCGAGGACATGATCAACACGGTCGTGCGCCAGATCGCCTTCTACGAGTTCGAGCGCAAGGTGCACACCGCCCGCAAGGAAGGCGAGCTGACCGCCGACGATATCGGCACGTTGTGGCTGTCGGTTCAAAACGAGAGCCTCGGCCCGGCGATCCGCATTTCGGAGGGCTACGAGACCTATTGGGCCTATATCCCTCACTTCATCCACTCGCCGTTCTATGTCTACGCCTATGCCTTCGGCGACTGCCTGGTAAACTCGCTCTATGCCGTCTATCAGAATGCCGAAAAAGGCTTCCAGGAGAAGTACTTCGAGCTTCTCAAGGCCGGTGGCACCAAGCATCACTCCGAGCTGCTCGCCCCCTTCGGCCTCGACGCCACCGACCCGTCGTTCTGGGCACAGGGACTGTCGATGATCGAAGGGCTCATCGACGAACTCGAAGCGCTTGATAAGGCCTGATCCGGTCCGGGCAACCGGATCGCACCGCGATCGGCAAGACGACTATATGAGCAATACCGCACCCTATGTGCTTTTCCGGGACGACAGCGAAAACCGCACCACGGTTTTCGCTGAACCTTCCCGCGTCATCACGGCCCGCACGAAAGCCGAATTCGCCCGCGGACTTTCGGAACTCGAGCGTGCCCACAGGTCAGGCAAATGGATTGCCGGTTTCATGGCCTATGAAGCCGGCCATCTCTTCGAGGAAAAGCTTGCAGGCTTTGCCGAGGAAGGGCGCGAGACGCCGTTGATGTCTTTCGGCATCTTCGACGCGCCCCTGGAAGACCACCCGCTTTCGGAGCCGCAGCGCCGAACGGAGAACGAGCCCTTTCTGAGCGAACCGCGCGCCGGCTGGGATTTCGACACCTACCGCACGCGCTTCGATCGCCTCCACCAGCACCTGCGGCAGGGCGATTGCTATCAGGCCAACCTGACGATGCCGATCCGCGCCCGCTGGTCCGGCGACCCACGCGCCGCCTTCTGGTCGCTGATCGACCGCCAACCGGTGAAATACGGTGCGCTGGTGGCGCTCGACGGTCCGGTCCTGCTCTCGCGCTCGCCGGAACTGTTCTTCCGCGTCGACACCGACGGCTGGATCGAAACGCATCCGATGAAGGGCACGGCCAAGCGCGGCGCGACGGCCGCGGAAGACGCCGAGATCATCGCCGCCATGCGCGCCGATGAAAAGACGCAAGCCGAAAACCGGATGATCGTCGATCTCCTGCGCAACGACATCTCGCGCATCACCGAAGTCGGCACGCTCGACGTGCCCAAGCTCTTCGAGATCGAGACCTATCCGACGGTGCATCAGATGGTAAGCCACGTCCGCGCCAAGCTCCTGCCCGGGATCGGCCTCACCGACATCTTCGCGGCCCTTTTCCCTTGCGGTTCGATTACCGGCGCGCCGAAGATCCGGGCCATGGAAATCCTGCACGACCTGGAAGACGGTCCGCGCGACGCCTATTGCGGCGCCATCGGCTTCATCGCACCGAACGGCGTGATGCGCTTCAGCGTGGCAATCCGGACGATCTCGCTGTTTGACAATGGCGAGGCGGTTTTCAATGTCGGCGGCGGTATCGTCTTCGATAGCAATGCCCAATCCGAGTACGACGAATGCCTGTTGAAAGCTCGCTTCGCCGTCGGCGACGATAATATCGCGCTCGGCGATGACGAGATCGCGCAATGACGGATTTTTCGCTGATAGAGACCCTGCGCTACGAGCGTGACAATGGTTTCGTTCGGTTGCGTCTGCATCTCGCCCGGTTGAAGCGCTCGGCCCGGCGGCTGGCAATTCCGGGCGCGGAAACTGCCGAAACGGCATTGGTGGATGCGGTGGCAAACGCGGGCCTGAGTGCCGGGGAGGCACTGCGCGTTCGTCTCGAGCTCTTCCCCGACGGTCGCATCGACGTCAAGACCGCGCCCTTCGTGCCCCTTCCTGCCGATACGCTCTGGCAGGTGCGGATCGCCAAAACGCGCCTTGATTCCCGCGATCCGCTGCTGCGCTACAAGACCAGCCGGCGGATGATCTATGAAGCGGCGCGGGCCGAGTTCGCGGCTGGAGAGGCCGACGAGGTTCTTCTGCTCAACGAAAAGGGCGAGGTTTGCGAGGGCACGATCACCTCGGTTTTCCTCGATGACGGCAGTGGCGTCCTGAAGACGCCGCCGATTGCCTGCGGACTGCTTGCCGGCGTGCTTCGTACCGAACTGATCTGCCAGCGGCGCGCACGCGTGGCACGGCTCTCGCCAGCTGATATGGCCGGCGGTAACCTTTATGTCGGCAATTCGTTACGGGGCCTGATCCGGGTGAACCTCCTGGTCTGATCCCGGCAGCGTGTAGCGTCTGACGCGATCCCTGCCATCGCGCTTGGCAAGATAGAGCGCCTGGTCGGCTCGCGCATAGAGGTCGGTGACCGAATCGCCGTCGCGATACTCCGCAACGCCGACAGAGCAGGTGTAGAAGAACTCCGGAATGTTCTCGAGCGGCCGGGAACTCCTGACCCGTTCGAGCAGGCGGTCGAGAATACGGTTACCCTCGCTGATGGTGGTATCCGGCAGGATGAGCATGAACTCCTCGCCGCCGATCCGGCCGAAGCAATCCGAGCGGCGCACGAACTCCTGCATCTGGCGCGCAAAGTCGAGCAGCACCTCGTCGCCGCGCTGATGTCCATGGCGATCGTTGATCGCCTTGAAGTAGTCGATGTCGATGATTGCCACGCAACCCCACATATGCGGATTTTCAGCGCAATTGGCGACAAACTCGGTGAGCCGCCCCATCGTGTAGCGGCGGTTGGGAACGCTCGTCAGTTCATCGACCTGAGCTGCCCGAAGCGCGAAGTCGCGGTCCTGCCTGAGTTCGCGTTCTTCCGCATGGATCGTCGTGACATCCACGGCGATGCACAGCATGCAACCATCCGCATCCACCGTCTCCGTCATCCACATCCAGCGACCGTCATGCAGGTCCGTTTCCATGGCGCGGAACGGAACCTTGCCGCGCCGGTGCATCGTCGAGGCGATCCAGGCATCGATGTCTTCTGTCTTCAGGATCGTTCCGTGACCGGCAGCGTGGTTCCGGCGCATGATTTCTTCCCACGTGGGGCTCTCTTCCGGGCCGACATGGTAAGCGGCGCGGAACGCCGGATTGGCAAAACGCAATCGATCATGCTGATCGTAAAGCGCGATCAGCACGGGTGTTTTACTCTGAAGGGCCGCAAGGGCCTTGAGATGACTACCGTTCACGGTCTGTCACGCCTCCGGGTCGTACAACTATCAATCATGGCGCGAAGCGGGTGCTTCCTACGAAGCTATAGCACGAAGCGCTTGTGACAAGCGGTGCACCGTGCGAAACGATAGGGAATATGGTTAAATCACAGCCCGGAGCGGCCGCTCAGCATGAAGCATACGCCCTACGACGGTTCCTCCAAACCCTTCACGATTGGCCTTGCCCAGCTTGATCCCGATCGCTGGATCGAGCCTGACGAACAGCTGAAGCATTATCTGGACGAAAAAAAGCGCCTACTGAGACAAGCGCGCAGCACAGTCTTCGCCGCGGCCGACGGCAGCGAAGACGCGCAACGCGAACTGCTCGCCGTTCTCTCCGACCACCTCGCAGCGCGATTTCCCGAGATCTACCGACGCGACGGCAACACCATGGTCGTCGGCGGCGAGCGTGTGGCGCTTGAGGGCGACGCTCCGCTCGTCATTGCCGGCTCCCTCGTTCAGGACGATCTGGTGATCATGATAAGGGACGACGACGGCTGGCGTCTCAAGGCCGGTTATGTCGCCTTCCCTTCCTCCTGGTCGCTCGGCGAAAAATACGGCCGCACCATGGACGAAATCCACACGCCGGTCCCGGGCTTCGAGCATGGGACCCGCAACGCCGAGCTGATCGCCCGCATGTTCGACAATCTGCCGCCCGGTCGCTTCGTCGAGCGCTTCAACTGGGCGGTCAATGTCGATGGCGGACTGCACCTGCCGAAATCGAAATCCGAGGGCGTCGCCGCCGAAGCGATTGCGCTTACGGAGGAGCGCACCTTCATCCGCATCGAACGGCAGACCTTGCGCAAGCTGCCGGAGACCGGCGCGCTCGTCTTCACCATCCGCATCTATTCCGACCCGCTGTCGCTGCTGAGGACCCGCCCCGACGCCGCCGCCCTGGCGCTTTCCTTTGTCGAACAGTTGCGCAGCCTGACTTTGCCACAAGCGGCATACAAGGGGCTCGTCAGCAAGCGCGACTCGCTGGTGTCAGCCCTGATTTCGATCGCCGGTTAAGCACGCCCTCAAATAGCGGTTGACCTTCCGGCTCTTTATTGTGACAGCAATCTATGCTCTACAGCGCCCGCGTGCCCAATGGGCACCAAGAGCCGCTGCGGCACACCCATCGAGCTGGAACAGCGGCGCCAGCCGCTTCCTCATGCTTCGTTATCCACCGTCACAGGGAAGTTTTCTCAGGAGTAAGACAAAAATGGCAGATACCACCTATCCGGTTTACGGCGAGATCACCGGTCCGGTCGTCATGATCGGTTTCGGCTCGATCGGTCGCGGCACCTTGCCGCTGATCGAGCGCCACTTCAAATACGACAAGAACCGGTTGATCGTGGTCGAACCCCGTGAAGATGCCGGCGACAACGAGATTTTCGAGCGTCACGGCGTACGTCACGTCCGCGCTCATGTGACGAAGGACAACTACAAGGAACTGCTGAAGCCGCTCCTGACCGAAGGTGAAGGCCAGGGCTTCTGCGTCAACCTGTCGGTCGATACCGGCTCGCTCGACCTGATGAAGCTGTGCCGCAAGCTCGACGTTCTCTACATCGACACGGTCGTAGAGCCGTGGCTCGGCTTTTACTTTGACGCCGAAATGGACAATTCCGAGCGCACCAACTACGCGCTGCGCGAAACCGTGCGCAAGGAAAAGGAAAAGAACCCGGGCGGCACGACCGCGGTTTCCACCTGCGGCGCCAACCCGGGCATGGTGTCCTGGTTCGTCAAGCAGGGCCTCCTGAACCTCGCCAACGACCTCGGCGTGAAGTACGACGAACCGCATCAGGACGACCGCGAAGGCTGGGCGAAGCTGATGAAGAAGGTCGGCGTCAAGGGCGTTCACATCGCCGAGCGCGACACCCAGCGCACCAAGAACCCGAAGCCGTTCAACACCTTCTGGAACACCTGGTCGGTCGAAGGCTTTATCTCGGAAGGTCTGCAGCCGGCTGAACTCGGCTGGGGCACCCACGAGAACTGGATGCCGAAGAACGCCAAGAAGCACAAGAAGGGCTGCAAGGCGGCGATCTACCTGGAGCAGCCGGGCGCCAACACCCGCGTGCGCACCTGGTGCCCGACGCCGGGTCCGCAGTACGGCTTCCTCGTCACCCACAACGAAGCGATCTCGATCTCGGACTTCTTCACCGTTCGCGACAAGGACGGCGAAGTAAGCTACCGCCCGACCTGCCACTACGCCTACCATCCGGCCAACGACGCCGTTCTGTCGCTGCACGAGATGTTCGGCAACGGCGGCAACGCCCAGCCGGTGCACCACGTCCTTGACGAAAAGGAACTGGTCGACGGCGTCGACGAACTTGGCGTGCTGCTCTATGGCCACGACAAGAACGCCTATTGGTTCGGTTCGCGCCTGTCGCTCGAGGAAACCCGCCGCATCGCTCCTTACCAGAACGCCACCGGCCTGCAGGTAACCTCCGCGGTTCTCGCCGGCATGGTCTGGGCCATCGAGAACCCGAAGTCCGGCATCGTCGAAGCCGACGAAATGGACTACAAGCGGTGCCTCGAAGTGCAGCTGCAGTACCTCGGCCCGGTCGAAGGTCACTACACGGACTGGACCCCGCTCGACGGCCGCCCGGGCCTCTTCCCGGAGGACATCGACACCAAGGATCCGTGGCAGTTCAAGAACATCCTCGTTCGCTAAGCTTCTGACACGACACATCATCCGGCCCGGGGCGCAAGCGTGCCCCGGGCTTTTTTGCCCGTAACGGAAAAGCCCGAGGCAGCACCGTGCTGCTCTTGCTTTCAACTCATGATCGCGGCATGGTCAGCCGGATTGAAACAATCCGCTCGGCCCAACGCGGGGGAAATCGCCTATGAAGCCAGTCGCAGCTCTGACCCTACTCGCAACCGCGGCCGCCCTGGCCTCCTGCCAGTCGTCGCCCCGGGTCTACGATGGGGGCGGCCCGCCCGTGCAACAGGCAAGCGGCATCGAAGGCTCCTGGGTCGATCCGAACGGCATTGTCTCCACCTTTGCGGGCGGCACGTTCTCGACCCGCACGACCGACACCAACCAGCTGCTCGCCTCGGGCAACTACACCAAGTCGAGCCCGACGCTCGTCGAGATCAACATGACCTCGCTGGTGCGCAACACGCAGTCCAAGGTCAACTGTGCGCTCGTCACGCAGAACCAGCTGAACTGCACCACCGACGCCGGTGCGCAGTTCTCGCTCGCGCGTCGCGGCTAAAACAGAAAACAAGCAACTACGAAAGCCTCCGCCAGGAGGCTTTTTTCGTTTGCGGGCCGCGACTTAACCTTAACGGTAAACCCGACAACCCGGGCATGGTTTTAGCGCTTGAAGTCGCCTCCAAGTGATGAAAACATCCGCCCCGGCAAAGCCACCCCGATCGTGGGGACCGGATCCGTCTGACGGCTCCGGAGACGGTCGGACGAAAACAGGCAAAACAGGAGAACATCATGATCAGACACGTGCGGACCGGCCTGATGACCGCGTCCATCCTTGCCCTTTCCTCGGGCGCAGCCTTCGCCGATTATGAATTGAACATCCTGCACATCAACGACCTGCATTCGCGCATCGAATCGATCAACAAGTTCGATTCGACCTGCTCGGCGGAAGAGGAAGGCAAGAACGAGTGCTTCGGCGGCGTCGCCCGCCTGAAGGCTCTGATCGACCAGAAGCGCCAGGAACTCTCCGGCAAGAACACGCTGCTCCTGAACGCCGGCGACAACTTCCAGGGCTCGCTGTTCTTCACCACCTACAAGGGCCTGGCCGAGGCCGAGTTCCTCAACCTGATGAAGTTCGACGCCATGACCGTCGGCAACCATGAATTCGACGAGAGCGAAGACGGCCTGGCCGGCTTCCTCGACAAGATCGCCTTCCCGGTCGTTACCGCCAACGTGCTCCCGAGCTTCAAGTCGAAGATCGGCGACCGCATCAAGCCGTCGATCGTGCTCGACGTCGGCGGACAGAAGATCGGCATCGTCGGCGCCGTTGCCAACGACACGCCGGAACTCTCCTCCCCCGGCCCGGATATCCTGATCGGCGACGATGTCTCGACCACGACCGCTGCGGTCGAGGAGCTGAAGAAGCAGGGCGTCGACAAGATCATTGCGCTGACCCACGTCGGCTACCCGCGCGATCTGGCGGCAATCGCCAAGATCCCCGACGTCGACGTCGTCGTTGGCGGTCACTCGCACAGCCTGCTGTCGAACACCGACGAAAAGGCCGAAGGCCCCTATCCGACGATGGTCGACAATCCCGGCGGCTACAAGGTCCCGGTCGTCCAGGCGGGTTCCTACTCCAAGTATCTCGGCGATCTCGTCGTGACCTTCGACGACAAGGGCGTCGTCAAGGCTGCCAAGGGCGATCCGATCCTGGTCGACAGCTCGGTCAAGCCGGATGAGGCCGTGCTGGCACGTGTCGCCGAACTCGGCAAGCCGATCGAGGAACTGCGCAACAAGATCATCGCCAAGACCGAAGCGCCCATCGACGGCAAGCGTGAAAATTGCCGCGCCAAGGAATGCGAGATGGGCAGCCTCGTCGCTGACGCCATGCTTGATCGCGTCAAGGGTCAGGGCGTGACGATCGCCATCACCAACGGCGGCGGCCTGCGTGCTTCCATCGACGCCGGCGACGTTTCGATGGGCGAAGCCATCACCGTGCTGCCGTTCCAGAACACGGTGGCGACCTTCCAGATCAAGGGCGACGGCATCCGCGAGGCGCTGGAAAACGGCCTCAGCAAGCTTGAGGAAGCCGGCGGCCGCTTCCCGCAGGTGGCGGGCATGAAGTTCTCCTTCGACAAGTCGAAGCCGGTCGGCAGCCGCGTCGTCAAGGTCGAGGTGAAGGAAGGCGAAGGCTACGTGGCGCTCGATCCGGCCAAGACCTACTCGCTCGTCACCAACAACTACATGCGCAACGGCGGTGACGGCTACAGCGTCTTCAAGGCAAAGGGCGAAAACGCCTACGACTACGGTCCGGGCCTCGAAACCGTGCTCGCCGACTACCTTGCAGCCCATCAGCCGTTCAAGCCCTACACCGATGGCCGCATCACCGAGGTCGCTTCGACCGCAGGCGCTTCGACAGCAGAACCGGCAGCGGAAGCAAAGCCGGCCGCAGACGCTACGGCGACCCAGCCGGCTGCGGGGGCCGCAGCCACCACCCCGGCTTCCGGTCCGCAGAAGCACGTGATCGCCAAGGGCGACACGCTCTGGGATCTTGCCAAGTCGTTCTACGGCGATGGAGCGCTCTGGGCCAAGATCTCCGAAGCCAACGGAAAGCCGGCGCCGCGCCACCTGCATGTCGGCACGGAACTGGAGATTCCGGCAAAGTAAGACAATTTGCCTCTACTTTCAGAGCCGGCGCGGGCTTCCCCGCGCCGGCTTTTCTTTTTAGAAGGATTTGAAACCGAAGGCAGTGCCCCGATTGAACGGGGCCGACGAGGACCGAGATGACCGAACAGCTTGCCACGTCCACCCCCGCCAACCACCCTTCCATCAAATCCGGAAAGGTCGGCGTTCTCCTGGTCAATCTGGGCACGCCCGACGGCACCGACTACACCTCGATGCGCCGCTACCTGAAGGAATTCCTGACCGACCGCCGGGTGATCGAGTGGTCGCGGCTGTTCTGGTATCCGATCCTTTTCGGCATCGTGCTCAACACCCGCCCCGGCAAGGTCGGCAAGGCCTATGAGATGATCTGGAACAAGGATCTGAACGAGAGCTACCTTCGGACCTACACCCGCAACCAGGCCAAGCTGATGGCCGAGACCTTCGCCGACCAGCCCAACGTGATCGTCGATTGGGGCATGCGCTACGGCCAGCCCTCGATCGCCTCGCGCATGGAAGCGCTGCAGAAGGCCGGATGCGAACGCATCCTCGTCTTCCCGCTCTATCCGCAATATGCAGCCGCCACCACGGCGACCGTCAACGACAAGGCCTTCGAGGCGCTCCTGAAAATGCGCTGGCAGCCGGCGCTGCGCACCGTTCCGCCCTACCACGACGACCCCGTCTATATCGACGCGCTGGCGACTTCGATTACGCGTCACCTGGCGACGCTCGACTGGGAGCCGGAAGTGGTTCTGACCTCCTTCCACGGCATCCCGAAGAGCTATTTCGACAAGGGCGACCCCTACTACTGCCAGTGCCAGAAGACAGCGCGCCTGCTGCGCGAAAAGCTCGGCTGGTCGAAGGAGAAGCTGCAGGTGACGTTCCAGTCGCGCTTCGGCCCCGAGGAATGGCTTCAGCCATACACCGACAAGACGGTCGAGAAGCTCGCGCAGGACGGCGTCAAGCGCATCGCCGTCCTCAACCCCGGCTTCGTTTCCGACTGTCTGGAAACGCTGGAGGAGATCGCCGAGCAGGCGGCCGAGAGCTTCCACCACAATGGCGGCGAGAAATTCGCTCACATCCCCTGTCTCAACGACAGTGCCGAAGGCATGGCCGTGCTTAAACACGTCGTGCGCCGCGAACTGGCCGGCTGGCTCTGAAGCTGTTCTTTGCAGCACCCGCTTGAAAACGGGTAGGCAATCACCACCTCTGGATGAACGAGAAGCGCCAGCGTCAACTCACGTCTGCGCCATTCTAACGTTTTGAAACTACGCGCAATCCGCGGAAACCGATTCCGAAGGGAAACGGAATGCGCTAGAGTGCAGCCTCAGGTCGCGCTTACAATTTAAGGGGGTATGTCTTGGGCGGAATGGATATCGTCGTCATTGGTTTTGTGGTTCTCATCATCCTGGTCCTCTTCATGGGGATCAAGACGGTACCGCAGGGCTACCGCTACACCATCGAGCGCTTCGGTCGTTACACGAAAACGCTGGAACCGGGCCTGAACCTGATCGTTCCCTTCATCGACCGCATCGGCGCGAAGATGAACGTGATGGAGCAGGTGCTCGACGTTCCGACCCAGGAAGTCATCACCAAGGACAACGCCAGCGTCTCGGCGGATGCCGTCGCCTTTTATCAGGTGCTGAACGCGGCACAGGCGGCCTATCAGGTCGCCAATCTCGAAAACGCCATCCTCAACCTGACGATGACCAACATCCGCTCCGTCATGGGCTCGATGGACCTCGACGAGCTGCTCTCCAACCGCGACACGATCAACGACAGGCTGCTGCACGTCGTTGACGAAGCGGCCAATCCCTGGGGCATCAAGATCACCCGTGTCGAGATCAAGGACATCGCACCGCCGAAGGATCTCGTCGACGCCATGGCCCGCCAGATGAAAGCCGAGCGCGAAAAACGCGCCCAGGTTCTGGAGGCGGAAGGATCGAGAAACGCGCAGATCCTGCGTGCCGAAGGCGCCAAGCAGTCGGCGATCCTGCAGGCCGAAGGCCAGCGCGAAGCGGCGTTTCGCGACGCCGAAGCGCGCGAACGCCTGGCGGAAGCCGAAGCCAAGGCGACAAGGATGGTCTCCGATGCCATCGCGTCCGGCGACGTACAGGCGATCAACTACTTCGTTGCCCAGAAGTATACCGAAGCGCTCGCCGCGATCGGCACCGCCAATAACCAGAAGGTTATCCTAATGCCGATGGAAGCCTCCGCCCTGATCGGTTCGCTCGGCGGCATCGGTGCGATTGCCAAGGAAGTCTTCAGCGATGGCGCAGCCGCCTCGGCAGCCCGTCCGCGGCAATCGACGCCGCGCACCACGCCCGCGGTATCGGCAGATCCTTCGCAAGGAAAATAGGCGATGATCAAAAGCGCCATTCAAGAGCTCGGGCCCTGGAGCTGGTGGGTTCTGGGCTTCGTGCTTCTCGCAGCCGAACTCGTCGCTCCGGGCGTGTTCCTGATCTGGATCGGCCTTGCCGCACTCATTGTCGGCATCCTCTCGCTTTTGCTGTGGGACGTCGGCCTCTGGACGTGGCAGGTCCAGCTCGTGCTCTTTGCCCTGTTGTCGGTGGCCACTGTTTTGCTTGGCCGCCGCTTTGTTCTCTCCTCGTCCGAAACGACGGACGAGCCGCTGCTGAACCAGCGCGCCGAAAGCCTGGTCGGTCGCACCGCCGTGCTGGAAAAGCCGATCGCCGAAGGCCGAGGGCGTATCCGTCTGGACGACACGTTCTGGATCGTCGAGGGACCGGACCTACCCGTCGGTGCACGGGTGCGCGTCGTTTCCACCCACGGGCGCAACCTGACCGTCGAAAGCGCCTGACAATAAGCGGCTGCTGCCACGACGTTTTTTCAAGCTGGAAACGATTGCTTAACCACGTCGCTTTACGATTGCGAAAGGATTGCAATCAGGCTCGTGGACAAACGGCATATGGTGCCAGGCTCATTTCGCTCGACCAGGGGAGACGCGCGGCGTTCGACGTTGCTGGCGCTGCTTTTGGCCGGCACCGCTCTATTGGTCCCCGCTCCGCTGAGCGCCCAGACGGCACCGGCGCCGACAACCACCTATGGCGTTGTCGCTGGCACGGGCACGACGCCGACGGCCGCGCCAACCACGACACCGGCCACGACGCCCGCGATCACCGATCCGCAGGTCACCGGCGCCGTCAGCAGCGACGACCTGACGCCCGCCTCGAACGAGGATTACCTCCGCCAGAACCAGCGCGAGCCGACGATCGACGGCCTGCGGCTGCGCGCCTACAACCCCGAATACGACCGCGCGCCGGGCATCCGCATCGGCACATTCACGCTGCGGCCGAGCGTCAGCGAGACGATCAACCACGAATGGCGCAAGGACGGCGACACCAAGACGAACCGTGGCTATCTCGAAACCGGAATACGAGGCACGCTCACCTCCGACTGGTCGCGTCACCAGCTGACCGTCACCGGCGAAGGCGTCCTGCAAAACAACATCTCCGGCGAAGGCGAGGAAGAACCGCGCGCCAATGTCGATGCTGAACTGCGTCTCGATCTCTGGGACGAGACGGTCGCGCGCCTGCGCGCCGGCTACAGCTTCGAGCGCGAAGACGCCGACGACCCGAACGCGATCTCCAATGCCAAGGATCAGTCCGCCGTCAACACCTATCGCCTCGGCGCCGCTATCGAGCGCGACTTCGGCCTGATCCGCGGTTCGGTCGGCATCGATTTCGATCGCCGCACCTATGGCGACGTCGAGTTGGAGAACGGCACGAACCTCTCGGTCAAATACCGCAACCGCAACACCGGAACCTTGACCGCCCGGGTCGGTTACGAGCTGTCACCAGCGCTGATCCCGTTTATCGAAGGCTCCGTCGGCAAGTCGCTTTACGACCTGCGCACGGATCCGCTCGGCTTTGAGCGCTCCTACCAGACCTATGCCGGCCGTGGTGGTATCGAGCTCGACCTCGGCGAGAAACTCTATGGCGAGCTCGGCCTTGGATATGAGACCTACAATTTCGAGGACGGCCGGCTTGGCGATCTCAGCGGCCTCTCGGTCGACGGTCGCCTGAACTGGTCACCGCAGCGTGGCACCGATGTGCTCTTCGCCGTTTCGACAGACCTCAATCCGTCGACGACGCCGGGTGACGCGGGCTCGATCGACTACAACTTCACCAACATCATCACCCATCAGATGCGCTCGGATCTGGTTGCGCGGCTGACGAACAACTTGACGCTGCGCAACTACCCCTCGGACGCCCGCTCGTCGGACGAAACCACCTGGCGCACCGGCGCCGGCCTGACCTATGACATCAACCGCTACCTGGCACTCACCGGTGACGTGAGTTACGAGCGCACAACCCGCGACCGTGGCAACACGACGGACATCACCCGTGTCGGCGTCGGCCTTACGCTCCGTCGCTGACGGCAAGCTTCTTTCACGCACGAAAAAGGCCGCGTCCAACGGACGCGGCCTTTCGTGCCTTTGAGAAGAAAGCGATTACTTCAGGCCACCGAGCAGGCTCTTCAGCGGACCTTCAACCGTCGGGCGGATGTCGCCGCGCTCGAGCGCGAAGGCGACGTTCGCCAGGATGAAGCCGTCCTTGGCGCCACAGTCATAGGTTTCGCCGCGGAAGTGATAGGCGGCGAACTGCTGGTTGTCGGAGAGCTTCAGCATGCCGTCGGTCAGTTGGATCTCGTTGCCGGCGCCGCGCTCCTGCTTTTCGAGGATCGGGAAGATCTCGGGCTGAAGGATGTAGCGGCCGTTGATGAAGAAGTTGGACGGCGCCGTACCCGGTGCCGGCTTCTCGACCATCTTGGTGATCTTGAAACCTTCGCCGACCTTGTCGCCAACGCCAACGATACCGTACTTGTGCGCCTGGTCCGGCGCGCATTCCTCAACGGCGATAACGTTGCCGCCGCTCTGCTCATAGAGCTCGACCATGCCCTTCAGGCAGCCCTTCTCGCCCTTCATGATCATGTCGGGCAAGAGCAGCGCGAACGGCTCGTTGCCGACGAGATCGCGGGCGCACCAGACGGCGTGGCCAAGGCCAAGCGGCGCCTGCTGGCGGGTGAAGCTGGTCGTTCCCGCCTTCGGCAGGATGCGGTCGAGCAGCTCGATCTCGATCTTCTTGTTGCGCTCGCGCAGCGTCTGGTCGAGTTCGACCTGGATGTCGAAATAGTCCTCGATGACCGCCTTGCTGCGGCCAGTGACGAAGATCAGATGTTCGATACCGGCTTCGAGCGCCTCATCGACCACATATTGAATGACCGGCTTGTCCACCACCGTCAGCATTTCCTTCGGCACGGCCTTGGTGGCCGGCAGGAAACGTGTGCCCAGTCCTGCGACCGGGAACACGGCTTTGCGGACTTTACGCTTGTCGGTCATCGATACCTCCTTGAAAGGATTTCACTCATAAGTCTTGCCGAATGATCCTGGACGTCAATCCGTCCGGAACCATACAGCGGTCCGTAATGGAGCCGCAATCTCTATGCCGTCAGCTGAACACAGCATGAACCGACGAAACAAATGCATATGCGAACTCCACGACCAAGGCTTGACATTTTCTGCAGCCGAAGACGCCACCACAATTTCATGGTAAAGGGTTTGTTGACCACGTTTCTGTAGATTCGTTGCAATCC
>NZ_DASYHB010000066.1:0-8075 GCF_035999185.1 Ensifer sp.
CCGCTCTCTGGCCGACAGCGATCCGGACATCTTCGGTGCGATCGAGAAGGAGCTGGGTCGTCAGCGCCACGAGATCGAGCTGATCGCCTCCGAGAACATCGTTTCCCGCGCCGTGCTCGAAGCCCAGGGCTCGATCATGACCAACAAATATGCCGAGGGCTACCCGGGCAAGCGCTACTACGGCGGCTGCCAGTTCGTCGACATCGCCGAGGAACTGGCGATCGAGCGCGCCAAGAAGCTCTTCGGCGTCAACTTCGCCAACGTTCAGCCGAACTCCGGTTCGCAGATGAACCAGGCCGTGTTCCTGGCGCTGCTGCAGCCGGGCGACACCTTCATGGGCCTCGATCTCAACTCGGGCGGTCACCTGACGCACGGCTCGCCGGTCAACATGTCCGGCAAGTGGTTCAACGTCGTTTCCTACGGTGTGCGTGAAGACGACCACCTGCTCGACATGGACAACGTTGCCGAACAGGCGCGCAAGCACAAGCCGAAGCTGATCATCGCCGGCGGCACCGCCTATTCCCGCATCTGGGACTGGAAGCGCTTCCGCGAGATCGCCGACGAAGTCGGCGCCTGGCTGATGGTCGACATGGCCCACATCGCCGGCCTCGTTGCCGGTGGCCAGCATCCGTCGCCGTTCCCGCATTGCCACGTTGCGACAACCACGACGCACAAGTCGCTCCGCGGCCCGCGCGGCGGCATGATCCTGACCAACGACGAAGATATCGCCAAGAAGATCAACTCCGCCGTCTTCCCGGGTCTCCAGGGCGGTCCGCTGATGCACGTCATCGCTGCCAAGGCGGTTGCCCTCGGCGAAGCGCTGGATCCGTCGTTCAAGGACTATGCGGCCCAGGTCGTCAAGAACGCGCGCACGCTTGCCGAAACGCTGAAGGCCAACGGCCTCGACATCGTCTCCGGCGGCACCGACAACCACCTGATGCTCGTCGACCTGCGCAAGAAGAATGCAACCGGCAAGCGCGCGGAAGCCGCCCTCGGCCGTGCCTTCATCACCTGCAACAAGAACGGCATCCCGTTCGACCCTGAAAAGCCGTTCGTCACCTCGGGCGTCCGTCTCGGCACGCCGGCTGGCACGACCCGCGGCTTCAAGGAAGCCGAGTTCAAGGAAATCGGCGAGCGGATCGTCGAAGTCCTCGATGGCCTCAAGGTCGCCAACTCCGACGAAGGCAATGCCGCCGTCGAAGCCGGCGTTCGCGAGAAGGTCGTCAAGCTGACCGACCGCTTCCCGATGTACGGCTACATGTGATCGGTCGCTCATGCGCTGCCCCTATTGCGGATCTGAAGACAGCCAGGTGAAGGACAGCCGTCCGGCAGAGGACGGAAATGCCATTCGCCGCCGCCGGATTTGTCCGGATTGCGGAGGTCGTTTCACGACCTTCGAACGGGTGCAGCTGCGTGAGCTCATGATCATCAAGAAAACCGGTCGGAAGGTTCCTTTCGACCGGGACAAGCTTCTGCGTTCCTTTGAGATCGCATTGAGGAAACGCCCGGTCGATCGCGATCGCATCGAGCGGGCGGTTTCCGGCATCGTTCGCCGCCTTGAAAGCTCAGGCGAAACGGAAATTCCTTCGGAAGAAATCGGCTTGCAGGTGCTCGAAGCGCTGAAGAGCCTCGATGACGTCGCCTTCGTGCGCTACGCTTCGGTCTACCGCGATTTCTCGCATGCCGAAGATTTCGAGAAGGTCATCACCGAGATCAGCGCCAAGATCGCGCGCGATCCGGGCGAATAGGCGAAAGCTGGACAGAGCCATGGCAGAACCCGCCCGTGAAGACGAGAGGTTCATGGCCGCGGCTCTGAGGCTCGCCCGCCAGCATCTCGGCCAGACGTCGACCAACCCTTCCGTCGCCTGCCTGATCGTCAAGGACGGCGTCATCGTCGGCCGCGCCGTCACGGCGCGAGGTGGCCGTCCGCACGCCGAGACCCAGGCGCTTACTGAGGCCGGTGAGAAGGCAAGTGGAGCGACCGCCTATGTGACGCTTGAGCCCTGCTCGCATCATGGCAAGACACCGCCCTGCGCCGACGCTCTCGTCGCATCCGGGGTTGCCCGCGTGGTTGTCTCGATCCTCGATCCGGACGAGCGGGTTGCCGGGCGCGGTATCACGCGCCTGCGTGATGCCGGCATAACCGTCGATATCGGCGTTCTGCCCGAAGAGGGGCATGCCGCGCTTGAAGCCTACCTCATGCGCCAGGTCAGCCGGCGCCCCTATGTGACTCTCAAACTGGCGGTTTCCGCTGATGGCATGATTGGCCGAAAGGGAGCAGGACAGGTGCGCATCACCGGGCCCATTTCCCGTGGACAGGTGCAGATGCTCAGATCCGAGACGGACGCGATCCTGGTCGGGATCGGTACGGCAACGGCAGATGATCCTGAATTGACCGTGCGGTTGCCGGGTCTCGAAGATCGGTCACCGGTGCGTATCGTGCTTGATCGCCGTCTTGACCTGCCGCTCACGTCGAAACTGGTGCGCACAGCGCGCGAGGTTCCCGTGATCGTCATTTCCGGCGGATCGGACGAGGCAGGGGGCGACGCGGCCGAGGGGGCTGCACGCAAGTTGGCGTTGGAAGCGGCCGGTGTCGAGGTGCTCCAAGCGGGTTCGATAGCCGATCTCCTTTCGGCACTTGCGTCGCGCGGCATCTCTTCGCTCATGGTTGAAGGCGGAGCGGTTGCGGCTCGCGCCTTTCTCGATGCGGGTCTTGTCGATCGGATCCAGCTTTACACGGGCCCCGTGACGATTGGCAAAAGCGGGATCGCATCCCCATTTGATCGGAAATCCATCCCCGCGGGCTTCAGGCGTGTTGCCGAAGCGCGGTATGGCGACGATCTGTTCGAGGAATACGAAAGAGAGAACTGATGTTCACAGGCATTGTTACCGACATTGGCACGATCGATAGCGTGACCCCGCTGAAGGAAGGCATCAAGTTGCGTGTCGCCACGCAATACGATCCGAAGACGATCGACATGGGCGCTTCCATCGCCCATTCCGGGGTATGCCTGACGGTCACCGCTCTTCCCGATGCGGGCAGCAACGAGCGCTGGTTCGAGGTCGAGGCCTGGGAAGAAGCGTTGCGGCTGACGACGATTGCGGGCTGGACGAAGGGCACGCGGATCAACCTCGAGCGTTCGCTCAAGATCGGCGACGAGCTCGGGGGACATCTCGTCTCCGGGCACATCGACGACAAGGCAGAAATCCTCTCGGTGGAGCCGGAAGGCGATGCCGTGCGCTTTCGCCTGCGTGCACCGACGCACCTGGCGCGGTTCGTCGCGCCGAAGGGGTCGGTTGCTCTCGACGGCACATCATTGACCGTCAACAAGGTCGAAGGCGCCGAGTTCGACGTGCTCCTGATCCGTCACTCGCTGGAGGTCACGACCTGGGGCGAACGCAAGGCCGGAGATTTCGTCAACTTCGAAGTCGACACCATGGCCCGCTACGCGGCACGGTTGGCCGAGTTTCCGGCGCCGAAGCCGGAATAGGCGCTGTTGACGCTTTCAAATGTGAGCCGCCCCGGCTGAGGCGGCTCGTCTTCCCGGACGTATGTGGTTGCGGTTAACGCAGGTAGAAGGTCAGGCTGCCATCCGCCGCCTGTTCGGCGCCGGCGATGTTGTTCATTTCGACATTTTGGGCCTTCAGCTTGGCGGCAAGCGGCTTGTTGCCTTCAACGGCTGCGTGCAGGGACGAAAGCTGTTGTGGTGTCGCTTCGGTGATCATCGTGCGTGTCTGGCTCGATTCCTTCAGCGTATCGACGTCAACGACCGTGAAGTGGTCGCCCTTGAAGTCGCGCACCGTCCGGTCAATGTCAGCCGGCCAGTTCATGGCGGCGCTCGCTGCGAAGGAGACGCCGCCGAAGGACAGAGCGGACAGGGCAGCGATGACGGAAAGCTTGGCTATGCGGTTCATGGTCATGCTCCTTTGGTTGCCGTGAAGAGCGTAGCCGACCACATACCCGAACGCGGGACCCTTGCGGGCCTCGGGGGCCGGACACGATCAGCGATCACAGCAGGCCAGCAGGGTTCGTTTGCGGGAAGACTTTTCTCCGCAGCAAAAGCGCTGGACCGTTTCGACTAATTGGTCGGCGTTCGCTCTCGTCTTGGGGGAGGTCGCGTCGTGCCAACGCCCAGGAAACTGGGCTTGAATGTGGCCGTTTCCGTGGCGCAAAGGTCTGGAAAACAATTAAAAATTGTTCATGTTTCGGCGTGCGCGCGCATCCAGTTCGTCGTCGTTGCTGCCGCCGGCTTGTGATGGCGTTCAAACATGATGACGTGGTTGCCGTGATAGGTCGTGCGCCAGAATTCCTTGAAGCCGTGCTTTTCCGCGACCCGGATGGAAGCACGGTTGCCGACGTCGATGATGCAGGTCTTGCGCAGTGTGGGAAACTGGCGATCGGCCCATTTGAGGGCTGCGCTGACGGCCTCTGTCGCAAGCCCCTGGCCATGCGCCTTTGGCGACAACGCCCATCCCGTTTCCATCGTGCCTTCAAGCGATGGCGTGATGGCGCGATGCACGTCATGAAAACCGGCTTCGCCAAGGAAGGCTCCGGTTTCTCGATCCTGAATGGCAAAAAAGCCGAAGCCGAAGTAATGCCACATGCCGACCTGACGCAGGAATCGTGTCCAGGACTGTTCCCGCGTGAACGGCACGCCGCCGACAAATCGGGTCACCTCGCCGTCGCCAAAGAGCGCAGCATAGGAGGGGAAATCGTCGCGGCGATAGGGGCGCAGGATGAGGCGGTCTGTCTCGATGATAGGCACGCTATGCATATTCGATCCTATACTGTGGTGAAGTCAGGCGCCGGGCTCGCCGTCCCAGTAATCGACGGCGCTTTCCGGTCGGCCGACGAAGCTCAATCCCTTGGCGCCGCGCGTCCTTGCGAGGAATTTGCCGGAATCCGGATATTCACAAATATCGGTTGCCGCCTTGGTCGAGATCGACAGGTACTTCAGCGGCACGCTGCCCGTGTTGATCAGGTGATGCGCCGTCTCCGGCCCGCCGGCGGGCGCGCCCAAAATGTCGCCAGGCCCGACCGCATGACGCTCGCTGCCGAACCGGTATGTGCCTTCACCCTCAAGGATGATGAATAGCTCTTCTTCGACATGGTGGTTGTGAAATGGGCAGCCGGATTTTCCTGGCGGCACCTCTCCATAGCCGATCCCGAGGTTCGTCAGGCCAAGGAGAGTACCGAAGGCGGCGTCGCGGGATTCGAAGAACGAGCCCTTGGTCCAGTGGTCGAGCGCGAGGTCCCTGGGGTTGACGATCGGTCTTTTCGTGTCGGTCAAATGTTCCTCCTTCGCGTCGCTCCTCCGACGCGTTTCTATCCGTGTCGCGCGTTGGCCCGGTCGTCAACCTGCGATCGCTAAATTTCGCGTCGGTGGTAAAAGGAATACATCTTGGTGTTGCAATCCAATAATGAAACCACCGAAGCGCTATTGCCCGCCGGTTTCACGACACGTCGCGCTCAAGCCGTGAACCGGTGTTGATCGTGCCGTGGTGGCGCCCTGAATGCGACGGGGACGGAAGGGCATTGCCCTTCTTGTCGCCGAGCACGCGCGTGGCAGCGAGTGCGCGCCTTGAGGGCGTTGGACGCGGCAAAAGGCCGTCTGCAGTGGAATTTGCTTGCCATTCGACGCGCGGCATGGTTTGACCGCGCCTCGGCCGGTCGCATCCGGCGAACTCTCAATGACAGGTGATCCATGGCGAAGACCACGGCTGCCCACATTCTGATTGTGGAAGCTCGCTTCTATGACGATATGGCCGACGCTCTGCTCGACGGCGCGAAACATGCGCTGGACGCCGCCGGGGCGACCTATGATATCGTAACGGTTCCGGGTGCGCTCGAAATCCCGCCGGCGATTGCCATGGCGCTGGACGGTGCGGACGAGGGCGGCACGGAGTATGATGGTTTCGTAGCCCTTGGCATGGTCATTCGCGGCGAGACGTATCATTTCGATATCGTTGCGAACGAATCCTCGCGTGCGATCATGGATCTTGCCGTCAGCGAGAGCCTCGCGATCGGCAATGGCATTTTGACGGTTGAGAATGACGATCAGGCCTGGGCGCGCGCCCGCCGGTCGGAAGGCGACAAGGGTGGGTTTGCCGCACGCGCAGCGCTCACCATGATTGAACTTAAGAAGAAACTGGGCACGGAAAAGTGACGAAGACACCCTCGGATCAACCGCTGAAGCAAGTCAACCAGCGCGGCGCCGCGCGCCTCGCAGCGGTGCAGGCGCTCTATCAGATGGATATTGGCGGCACCGGCGTGCTCGAAGTGGTTGCCGAGTATGAGGCGCACCGCCTCGGCCAGGACGTTGACGGCGACACCTATCTGAAGGCGGACGCTTCCTGGTTCCGCTCGATCGTATCCGGCGTCGTGCGCGACCAGCGCAAGCTCGACCCGTTGATCGGCTCGGCTCTGCAGGACGACTGGGCGCTTTCGCGCCTCGATTCCACCGTGCGCGCCATTCTGCGTGCGGGCACTTTCGAGATGCTGGAACGCAAGGATGTGCCGGTGCCAGTGATCGTCACCGAATATGTCGAGATCGCCAAGGCCTTCTTCAGCGAAGACGAGCCCAAGCTGGTCAACGCCGTCCTCGACCGCATCGCCAAGCAGGTGCGTGGCGAAACGAGGAAATAGGCATCATGGTCGCGGTGACGTCGGATGACATGGGCGGCGCCCTTCGCGAAGCGCGCCGCAACGTTTTCCATCTGACCGCCGCGCAGGCCGTGCTCGGTGTCGTCGGGCCTATCTGCTTTTCAATTGGCGGTGTCGCGGGCTATCAAATGCTGGCGGACGACAAGTCGTTGGCCACCGCACCGCTGACGGCCTTCAATGTCGGCATGGCGCTTGGCGTCGTTCTCGTGGCGATGCTGTCACGCGTGATCGGCCGTCGCTATGCGTTTATCACTGGCACGGGCATCGCGGCCGTTGGCGCCGCCCTTGCCGCGGTCGCGCTCTTCCGGGAGAGCTTCTGGCTTTTCGCCTTCGCGCTCGCCATGCTCGGCTCGTCGAACGGCTTCACGCAGAAGCTTCGTTTCGCGGCTGCCGATGCCTCCCCCTCGTTCTACAAGCCCAAGGCGATTTCGTTGATCCTTGGTGGCGGCATCGTTTCGGCGGTGCTCGGCCCACAGATCGTCATCTTCGCCGGCGATCTCTTCGCTCCGGTTGCCTTTGCCGGAGCCTTTGTCGTTCTTATTCCGATTTGCCTCGTCGCGGCCCTGTTCTTTGTACCGCTGCGCCTGCCTTCGCCTGGTGCGATGGTCAGTGGTCACCATGACCAGGTGGCGCGCCCGCTCGGCGAAATCGTGCGCAGCCAGCGCTTTATCACCGGCATGGTCTGCGGGATTTCGAGCTACGCGCTGATGACCTTCATGATGACCGGCGCGCCGGTCGCCATGGTGGTAGGCTGCGGCTTTTCCACCGATCTCGCGACGCTCGGCATTCAATGGCATGTGCTTGCAATGTTCGCC
Source organism: Ensifer sp. (assembly GCF_035999185.1). Lineage (GTDB taxonomy): Bacteria > Pseudomonadota > Alphaproteobacteria > Rhizobiales > Rhizobiaceae > Ensifer. Next base: position 7,480 of record NZ_DASYHB010000066.1, read on the forward strand.
CCGAGCTTCGTGACCGGCATGCTCATCAGCCGCTTCGGTGCCGAACGCATAGTCGGTTGCGGCCTGCTTCTCCTGATGGCCTGCGCCGCGGTCGCCCATATGGGCATCGAGCTCTGGAATTTCTGGGGCGCCCTGGTACTGCTCGGCCTCGGCTGGAACTTCGGCTTCATTGGCTCGACGGCCATCGTTGCCAGCAGCTATCGCCCGCAGGAAGCCGACAAGGTGCAGGCCTTCCACGACATCATCCTGTTCACCACCGTCGCCGTATCCTCCTTCGCCTCGGGCAAGGTGCTCACGGCCTATGGCTGGGACACCTTGAACGCCGTCGTCTGGCCAGTCACCATCGTCTGCCTGGTGCTTCTGCTGCTCCTGAAGCGGGCGCCCCGCAGCGCCGCCGCCTGACCCTTATCCCTTGAAATGCGACGCCATCGGAACGCCCTGTCTGCGGCGTTTTCCGGGGCTTGACGATCTCCCGTTGCAACCGCACTCTGGCCGCGCCGTGAGGGGTGCTGCTTGAGGAGGTGGTGCGTGATTCGCGGTTTTGAGGGGCCTGCGGCCGGGAGTGAGTCCGCGGGTTGTAACGGAGGGTAATGCGA
>NZ_DASYHB010000067.1:0-6033 GCF_035999185.1 Ensifer sp.
GCCCAGTTTGATGGCGGCCGCCTTCGCTGCGTCGATGTGTCTGTCCCGCTTCGGATTGTATTTCACGCCCATGAAGTCTCTCCCACTCATGATAGGCCAAACCCTATCAGAACCATGGCTAATGGCGACCGCTTTTTACGCTGATTTCGGCAAAATCGAGCCCGAAATTGGAGAATTTCACGTGAAAACAGCTTAAATCCATTTAAATCGAAGGCAATTTCGCGAAAATTGCTCGAAAATCGATGAAAAAGCACGAAAACGCCAGCGGCTTGCACGGAGCCTATCTGCCATCGCCTGTTGACAGGGCGGTGACAGTCGGGTGATCAGAGTTTTAGATCTAAGGATTGGACTGGTCGATGCCCGAAATGCCCTCCCTGCCCGGCGCCGTCATCGTCATCTCGAGCCATGTCGTGCGCGGCAAGGTCGGCAACAGGGCCGTGGTCTTCGCGTTGGAAACGCTGGGGCATCCTGTCTGGGCGTTGCCGACTGTCATTCTCCCCTGGCACCCCGGCCATGGACGCTCGACCCGCGTTGCGATTTCCGATGCGGATTTTCAGGCGGTGATCGACGATCTCATTGCTGCGCCCTGGGTGGGCGAAGTGCGTGCCGTGCTGTCAGGCTATCTCGGTTCGGCAGCCCAGGCCGAGGGTGTCGCGCGGTTGGTGTCGGCTCTGCGGGAGCGCAGTCCCAAGCTGACCTATGCCTGTGACCCGGTGATCGGCGACGCTGGAGGTCTTTATGTACCCGAGCCGACTGCGATTGCCATTCGCGACCGGCTTCTGCCGCTCGCCAGCCTGGCGACGCCGAACCGCTTCGAGCTTGCCTGGCTTGCAGGCGCGACGCTGGAAACGAATACCGAGATCCTCGATGCCGCTCTCGGCCTCGGCCCGGCCCGCGTCCTGGTGACGTCTGCCGTGCCGATGATGAGCGGCGGTACCGGCAACCTGTTTCTTTCCGGCAACCACGCGCTGCTCGCCGAACATCGGCTCGTCGAGAATTCGCCAAACGGAACGGGCGACCTGCTGACGGCGGTTTTTCTCGCCCGATTGCTTGAAGGACTTTCAGAGGAGCGCGCCTTGCAGATGGCGACGGCGAGCGTATTTGAGATCATCGCGCGGAGCGTCAAGCGCGGCGCGGATGAATTGACCATCGAGCAGGACGCATCGAGCCTTTCGACGCCAATGGCGATGGTGCAGATGCGTCGCCTGGTTCATCCGAATCAGATGCGGCGCAAATGAAGAAGCTGTTCACGGACCGCCACCCCTGTGGCATCGTGGATTGAATTTTAGATCGCGATCATTTTCATGACGGAGGCGTGGGTGGGCGAATGCCGGCCATCCCGCCCTGAAGCACGAGCGGAGCAATCGATGGACAAGCAGCAGCAGCGTTTTCCGGACTATCTTCTGAACGGCTACCACAATTTCATGAACGGTCGCTTCAGCGAGCAGCAGAAACGCTACAAGGCGCTGGCGGAAACCGGTCAAAAGCCGAAGACGATGGTGATTGCCTGTTGCGATTCTCGCGCCGCGCCGGAAACGATCTTCGACAGCGGCCCGGGCGAGCTCTTCGTCGTGCGCAACGTCGCCAACCTGATGCCGCCCTATGAACCGGATGGGCACTATCACTCGACGTCGGCGGCACTCGAATTTGCCGTGCAGTCGCTCCGCGTCAGCGACATCGTGGTCATGGGGCACGGCCGCTGTGGCGGCATCAAGGCGGCGCTCGATCCGGATGCCGAACCGCTGTCACCCGGCGATTTCATCGGTCGCTGGATGCATCTGCTGAAGCCGGCCGCCGAGCAGATCCAGAGCAACGACGTCATGACGCAAGCCGAGCGCCAGCGTGCGCTCGAACGGGTGTCGATCCGCAATTCGCTCGCCAATCTGCGGACCTTCCCTTGCGTTCAGATCCTCGAGGCCAAGGGCAAGCTCAACCTGCACGGTGCCTGGTTCGACATTTCGACCGGCGAACTCTGGATCATGGATCCGGCGACCGGCGATTTCCTGCGCCCGGGCATGTGATCGAGACGATCCCGTCGACAAACAAAAGGCCCGGCTCTTTCGAACCGGACCTCTGACAGATCGCTGTCGACAGGTCGCGCCTGAAGGCGCCAAATCCTAAAGACCGTCGATTTCCGCGCCGATGATGGCGATCGCCTGCTGGTAGACCGTTGCGGCGTTCCAGCCCTGGATTGCGCCAAAATTCGCCTGGCCCTGCTGATAGCCGGCACCCGGCTGCCAACCATGGCCGCGCAGGAAGTTGGCGGTGGACGCAAGCGCATCGGCCTTGGAGCGAACCATGTCGACATGGCCGTTTCCGTCACCGTCAACGCCGTATTTCAGAACGTTGGCCGGCAGGAACTGGGTCTGCCCGATTTCGCCGTGGGCAGCGCCGCGTGCATCCGGGCTCAGGTCGCCGCGCTGCACGAGTTGCAGGGCCGCATAGAGCTGGTTGGTGAAGTAATCCGAGCGGCGGCAGTCATAGGCGAGCGTCGATACGGCCGAGAGCGTGTGCTCCTTGCCCATGAAGCCACCGAAGCCGGTTTCCATGCCCCAGATCGCGATCAGCGGACCGGCCGGCACGCCATAGCGGCGCTCGATGCTTGTAAAGAGCGCAGCGTTCTGCTGCTTCATCTTCTTGCCGCGCGAGATGATCGTCTGGCCGCCACGCTTCTGCATGAACTGCTCGAGCGACAGCTTGAAGCTCTTCTGGCCGCGGTCCGCACGGATCGTCGCCTTGTTGTAGGAGACGTTCGAAAGTGCCCGTTCGAGAACCGCGGGGCTGATGCCGTTGCCGGAAGCCTCCTGCTTGAAGTTCTGCACCCAGGCAGAAAAGCCGCTTCCGTCGTTGCCGCATTGCGCGGCCGACGCCACCGCCGGAAAAACAGCCGTTGAAATCAGGGCAGCAAGCCCCATCGCTACGCACTTTGCCCTGTGCATGAAATACCCCGTCATAGCCCGAATCGCTTTGCTTTTAAAAATGCCAGCCTTCGCTGGCTATGTCACCTGCCGCAAACGGCGGTCACATTTTCGTGGTTTCACGTGAATCCCGTATCGGCCGGTATCCCATGAAACAGGAAACCCGCCAGGGCCGAAGGGGACCTGGCGGGAATGATCTGCCCAGCTGTCTCGCTCAGGCTGCCTGCTTGCGCGGCTTGATGAGGCCGCGGTTGACCAGGAGTTCGGCGATCTGGATTGCGTTCAGCGCCGCGCCCTTGCGCAGGTTGTCGGAGACGACCCAAAGGTTGAGGCCGTTTTCGACGGTCGCATCTTCGCGGATACGCGAGATGTAGGTCGCGTCTTCGCCAGCGCATTCGTACGGCGTCACGTAGCCGCCGTTCTCGTGCTTGTCGACGACCAGGCAACCCGGCGCTTCGCGCAGGATGTCGCGCGCTTCGTCAGCCGTGATCTCGTTTTCGAACTCGATGTTGACCGATTCCGAGTGGCCGATGAAGACCGGAACGCGCACGGCCGTGCAGGTCACCTTGATCTTCGGGTCGAGCATCTTCTTGGTTTCGGCCAAAACCTTCCACTCTTCCTTCGTGTAGCCGTCTTCCATGAACACGTCGATGTGCGGAATGACGTTGAAGGCGATGCGCTTGGTGAACTTCTTCGATTCGATCGGATCGGCGACGAACACCGCGCGGGTCTGGTTGAAGAGTTCGTCCATGCCGTCCTTGCCGGCGCCGGAAACCGACTGGTAGGTCGAGACGACGACGCGCTTGATCTTGGCGTGGTCATGCAGCGGCTTCAGGGCGACCACGAGCTGGGCCGTCGAGCAATTCGGGTTGGCGATGATGTTCTTCTTGGTGAACTGCGCGATCGCGTCCGGGTTCACTTCAGGAACGATCAGCGGCACTTCGGCGTCGTAGCGCCAAGCCGAAGAGTTGTCGATGACGACGCAGCCCTGCTGGCCGATCTTTGGCGAATACTTCAGCGAAACTGCGCCGCCGGCCGACATCAGGCAGATATCGGTGTCGGAGAAATCGTAGTTTTCGAGGTTCTTGACCTTGAGCGTCTTGTCGCCGAAGGAAACTTCCGTGCCCTGGGAGCGGGCGGAAGCAAGGGCGACCACCTCGTCAGCGGGAAACCCGCGCTCCGAAAGGATATTCAGCATCTCCCGGCCGACATTGCCGGTAGCGCCTGCAACTGCAATCTTGAAACCCATGATCTAAGCTCTCTTTCTGTCTCTCCTCTTCGGGTGGAGGGGGAACCGCGCGTGTTGCCGCGAAGGTTCCTGTCCCCGGCCTTACCGGGGAGAGAGCGGTGGCCAGAGACGTCAGACGGTTTTCGTCGTCGTTTTGGCCGTTGTTTTGCAAGCGAACGAGAAATCGCAATCCCGTCCCGCGGCGTGAGCCGGCAGGATCAAAGCAGCGATGGCTGGACCGATCGGTCGCATGGCGGTGATTTCCTCGTTCGTCGCTGCTCTTACGCGGTTTTGAAGAAGAGTCAAGACACAGCGGCTCGGCGACGTCTGCCGAAGACCGCCCGCGGTCGATCGCCGCATTAGACGAAAGTCATAAGCCGAAAGCATCTCTGCCTGCGACGGTTGTTTTCTGACATCCTCACTATCAGGCGCACCACGTCCGGTCATTCTTGGGAGGAATGCCGGACCAGCCAATGGGCGCTCCAACAGGCTGTTTTGGAGTGGAGGATAAACAAAATGGCAAATGTCGCGACAGCGGACGACGCAAAAACGCGTCCGATGACCGGCGAGGAGAAGAAGGTCATCTTCGCCTCGTCGCTTGGTACCGTCTTCGAATGGTACGATTTCTATCTTTACGGTTCGCTCGCCGTTTACATCGGTGCGACCTTCTTCAGTTCCTATCCGGAAACGACGCGAAACATCTTCGCGCTTCTGGCATTTGCCGCGGGCTTCCTGGTTCGCCCGTTCGGCGCCCTGGTCTTCGGTCGCCTCGGTGACCTCGTCGGCCGCAAATACACCTTCCTGGTCACGATCCTGATCATGGGTCTTTCGACGTTCCTGGTCGGTATCCTGCCCGGCGCCGCCTCGATCGGCATCGCCGCCCCGATCCTGCTCATCGTGCTGCGCATGCTGCAGGGCCTGGCGCTCGGTGGTGAATATGGCGGTGCTGCGACCTATGTCGCCGAACATGCGCCGAATGGGCGCCGCGGCTACTTCACCTCGTGGATTCAAACGACGGCGACGCTCGGTCTATTCCTGTCGCTGGTGGTGATCCTGCTCGTGCAATTTGCACTCGGCAAGGAAGCCTTTGCTGCCTGGGGCTGGCGCATTCCGTTCCTGCTGTCGTGCGTGCTGCTCGGCATTTCCGTCTGGATCCGCCTGAAGATGAACGAATCCCCCGCCTTCAAGAAGATGAAGGAAGAGGGCAAAACCTCGAAGGCGCCGCTGAAGGAAGCCTTTGGCCAATGGAGGAACGCCAAGATTGCGCTTCTGGCGCTGTTCGGCGCCGTCGTCGGCCAGGCCGTCGTCTGGTATTCCGGCCAGTTTTACGCACTGTTCTTCCTGACCGGCGTGCTGAAGGTGGATGCGCAGTCGGCCAACATCATGGTCGCCGCCTCGCTCATTCTCGGCACGGGCTTCTTCGTGCTCTTCGGTTGGCTCTCCGACAAGATCGGCCGCAAGCCCATCATCATGGCTGGCCTGCTGCTCGCCATGCTCACCTACTTCCCGCTGTTCAAGGCGCTGACCTGGGCCGGTAATCCGGCGCTCGCCCAGGCCCAGGCAACGGTTCGTGCAACCGTGACCGCAGCCCCCGACGATTGCAAGTTCCAGTTCAACCCGACGGGAACTGCGAAATTCACGACCTCGTGCGATATCGCAACGTCGTTCCTGACGAAGAACTCGGTACCCTACGACGTCGTGACCACGGCCGCTCCCGGCACTGCTGCGACGGTTAAGGTCGGCGATACCACCATCAACAGCTATGACGCGATCGCCGCTGGCGATGGTGCCAAGGCAGCCAATGCCGCCTTCGAAAAGCAGACCAACATGGCGCTCCACAATGCCGGCTATCCGCTGGTTCGTGGCGCGGCAAAGGTTCCGGAATCC
>NZ_DASYHB010000146.1:0-15057 GCF_035999185.1 Ensifer sp.
TTATGTCGTCACCGTGCTTGTCAAAGCATTCGGGAGCAGCGGCATTGTGCCTCCTTTCGTTGCAGCCTGGTTGCCAGTTGTTGTAGCGATGGCGCTGGGCTCGACGATTCTTTTAAATCAGGAGGATGGCTAGTGGCGGTAATGAACCGCAAACGTATCAGGCTGATCAACGCCGCCCTGCTTGCAGGCGTGGCGCTGCAGACACTTGCCATGGGAATGAGCGCGCCCGCGATGGCGCAGCAGACTTCGGAGCGTATCGATTCGCTGCGTCCGAACATGCCGGAAGATGCCAAGCTTCTTCTGTCCGCCAATGAGCTCGTCTACAACAAGGACGCCGACAAGGTCATCGTGCGCGGTAACGTGCAGATCGACTACGGCGGCTACAAGATGGTGGCCCGTCAGGTCGAATACGACCAGAAGGCGGGCCGCATACATGCAATCGGGGAAGTCCAACTGGTCGAGCCGGGCGGCAATGTCGTCTATGCCGACAAGATGGATGTCACCGACGATTTCGGTAACGGTTTTATCGATGCCCTGCGGATCGAAACCACCGACCTGACCCGGCTTGCCGCCACGAGTGGCGAGCGGCGGAACGGGGAAGAATTCATTCTGAACGAGGCCGTTTACACGGCCTGCACGCCATGCACGACCAAGCCGGAGCATCGTTCGCTCTGGCACATCAAGGCACAGCGCGTCATCCAGAATGGCCGCACGCGAACGATCCGGCTTGAGAACGCCCGTTTCGAGCTTTTCGGCAAGCCGATCGCCTATATTCCCGTCATGGAGCTGCCTGACCATACAGTGAAGCGCAAGAGCGGCTTCCTGTTCCCGCAGTTCCGCTCGGCACAGAAGCTCGGCGTCGGCGTCGGCGTCCCATACTACTGGGCGATTTCGCCCTATATGGATGCGACGGCGACCGTGACAGGGCTCTCCAAGCAGGGCTTCCTGCTCGAAGGTGAGTTCCGGCAACGCTTCCACAACGGCCTTCACACGCTCCGTTTCGCTGGCATCAGCCAGCTCGACCGCAACTCGTTCACCCCCGGCACCGTCGATGCGCTCGAGAAGGAGCGCGGCATGGTGGCGTCGAAGGGCGAGTTCCAAATCAACCCGCGCTGGACCTTCGGCTGGAACGTGCTTGTCCAATCGGACAACAACTTCGCCAAGACCTACGAACTGTCGGATTTTGACGGGACGACCTATATCAACCAGGCGTACCTGACCGGCCTCGGCAAGCGGAACTATTTCGACCTGCGCGCCTTCTACTTCGACATCCAGGACGCGGATCCGAACAGCATCGCTGAAAACCAGCAGCCGACGGCACAGGTTCTCGACTATTCGTACAAGGCACCTGAATCCGTCCTCGGCGGCGAGCTTTCCGGCACCCTGAACTTCACCAACGTCAAGCGCAACCGGCTCGATCGCTACGACCTGCCGGGCGTGACGCGCTTCCGCGGCCTGGAAGGCACGTCCCATCGCCTGACCGGCGAACTCGAGTGGAAACGCACCTTCATCGCTCCCGGCGGCCTGGTCCTCACTCCCCTTCTGGCTGCGCGCGGCGACGCCATCGGGTTGAACATGGACAACCCCGGTCCGGCCTATACCGGCGACTACAACACCAGTGACGCCGCGACACGGCGTATGCTGACTGCCGGCCTCGAGGCTCGCTATCCGATCCTGTTCGTTGGCGAAAACAGTAGCCATGTGCTTGAGCCGATCGCCCAGCTCTATGCGCGCACCAACGAGCAATACGCCGGCGGCCTTCCGAACGAAGACGCCCAGAGCTTTGTGTTCGACGCGACGAACCTCTTCGACCGCGACAAGTTCTCGGGCTTCGACCGGATCGAGGGCGGCACCCGCGCCAATGTCGGCATGCGCTACACGGGAACGTTCGACAGCGGTTACGGTCTGCGCGGCATCGTTGGTCAATCCTTCCATCTCGGCGGCCTGAACTCGTTTGCGACCGACGACCTCGTCAAGGCAGGCGCAAACTCGGGCCTTGAGACCAAGCGTTCCGACTACGTCGCAATGGTTGGCATCGATGCGCCGTCCGGCCTGATGGCGAGCCTTTCCGGCCGCCTCGACGAAAAGGACCTGGCCCTGCGCCGCGCCGATGCGACCGTCGGTTATCTCGGGATGACATGGCAGGCGGCGATGACCTATACGCGCATCGAAGCCCAGCCGATTTATGGCTCGCAGACGGATCAGGACGAAATCCAGACCGCTGCCGCCTACAAGTTCCATGACTATTGGTCGGTCTTCGGCGCGATCACCTATGACATCAACAAGGACGTGATCTCGCGCAACGGCTTCGGCATCACCTATGACGACCAGGACACCCTGTTCTCGATTGTCTACAAGCAGGAGCGCGACACCGACAGCACGCTGGCGAACGACTGGTCGATCGGCGCCCGAATCAGCTTCCGCACCCTTGGCGACGTCAATGTTGGCGACACCAAGTTCCAGGAGCTGGACTATTACTGATGTTGTCAGGCGAATGGGCGAGCCAACGCTCGCCCATTCGTTGAGATCGTTCCGTCAAACGGTCTTGTCATCGTTTGGCCGCATGTATTATGCATTCCCTCCGACAAGATAAGGCAACGGCGCAACGCCGGCAGGCTGGCAAAGCCTGTCGACGGTGATTGTCCGGAAAACAGGAAAAGATAATGGGCGGGAAAATGTCGATCTTGAGGACGCTTTCGGCACTGGCTCTGGCCGGAACCCTGAGCATGGCCGTGTGCGCCGGGGCGCAGGCAGCAAGCCAGGTCAAGGCAACGGTCAACAACACGGTGATCACCTCGGGCGACATTGCCAAGCGGGTGGCTTTTCTGCGCCTGCAGCGACAGAAGGGTGGCGCTGACGAAGCCAGGAAGCAACTCATCGACGAAGTCCTGAAACGCGCCGAGATCGCCCGCATCGGCCAGTCGGTCAGCACACAGGAAGTCGATGCGGCCTACGCCCGCTTTGCCGCAGGCAACAAGCTTTCGCCCGAGCAACTGGGCAAGATCCTCGACCAGGCCGGCGTCGGCCCCGATCATTTCAAACAGTACATCGCCGTGCAGATGAGCTGGCCACGCGCCGTCAACTTCCGCTTTGGCAATTCGAACCGGCTCCAGGGCGCCGACCTCGTCAAGCGCATGATGGAAGGCGGCGGCCAGAAGCCGGTGACGACCGAGTATTTCCTCCAGCAGGTCATCTTCGTCATTCCGGAAAAGAAGCGCGGCGCGATCACCGCGAAGCGCCAAGCCGAGGCCAACGCCTCGCGTTCGCAATTCCCGGGCTGCGAAACATCCAAGGCGTTCGCCGCCAACTATCGCGACGTGTCGATCCGCAGCCTCGGCCGCATGCTCGCCCAGCAATTGCCGGACGAGTGGAAGCCCTTGATCGAGAAGGCCAGCGAAAATGGCACGACCGGGACCCGTGTGACCGAAAAGGGCGTCGAGTACCTGGCGATCTGCAAGAAGCGTGAAGTCAACGACGACACGGCCGCCGAGATCGTTTTCCGTGCCGAAGACATCGGCAAGAAGAAGGCTGAAGGCGAAGATCCCAACAGCGAAAAGTACCTCGAGGAATTGCGCAAGAAGGCGCAAATCGTCAACAAGTAAACACGACGGAAACATGCGCGAACCAACCGGCGGGCCCCTCGCCCTGACCATGGGCGACCCGGCCGGTATCGGGCCGGACATCAGTCTTTCGGCCTGGCTTGGCCGTCGCCAACACGCAACGGCGCCCTTCCTCTTCATTGGCGATCCGTCCGTGCTCGCCGCACGGGCATCTATGTTGGGCTATACGGTGCCGATCCGGGAGACGGACTGTTCGGGCGCGCACTCTGTCTTCGACACGGCGCTGCCGGTGCTGCCGCTCGCCTGCCCTGCTCCGGTCGCCGCCGGCGATGCTGACACGACCAACGCCAGCGCCGTCATCGGCGCGATTGACGAAGCGGTCCGCCTCGTCTTGGCCGGCCAGGCCTCTGCCGTCGTTACCAATCCGATTGCCAAAGCGGTCCTTTATGATGCCGGCTTCCGCTTTCCCGGCCATACCGAATACCTGGCAGACCTTGCCGAAAAGGCGACAGGGCACCCCGTTCTGCCGGTCATGATGCTGGCCGGACCGAAGCTGCGTGCTGTGCCCGTCACGATCCACATCCCGTTGAAGGACGTACCGGAACAGTTGACGCCGGATCTCGTCTACCGCACCTGCGCGATAACGGCGGCCGATCTGCGCAACCGCTTCGGGCTCCAGCATCCGCGCCTAGCAATCGCCGGGCTGAACCCGCACGCCGGGGAAAACGGCGCGCTCGGGCTCGAGGACGACGCCATCATCCGCCCCGTCATTGACCGACTGCGCGCTGAAGGCATCGATGCCACAGGGCCGTTGCCCGCCGATACGATGTTCCATGATCGGGCGCGCGCGACCTACGACGTCGCGATCTGCATGTATCACGACCAGGCTCTGATCCCGGCCAAGGCACTCGGCTTCGACGACAGTGTCAACGTCACCCTCGGCCTTCCCTTCATCCGCACATCGCCTGATCACGGCACGGCCTTCAGCCTTGCCGGCAAAGGCATTGCCCGTGACGACAGCCTGCGGGCGGCGCTCGATCTTGCCGCGACGCTTTCGGCCAACAAGCCAGGAGACAGCCGCTGATGGCCGCCCTTGACGGTCTTCCCCCCTTGCGCGACGTGATCCAGCGTCACGGTCTCGATGCCAAGAAGGCATTGGGCCAGAACTTCCTGCTCGATCTCAACCTGACGCAGAAAATCGCCCGGACCGCCGGCTCCCTCGAAGGTGTCACGGTCATCGAGGTCGGACCCGGGCCAGGCGGTCTCACGCGCGCCATCCTTGCGCTTGGCGCAAAGAAGGTGATCGCGATCGAACGGGATTCGCGCTGCCTGCCGGCGCTTGCCGAAATTGGCGCGCACTATCCCGACCGGCTGCAGGTAATCGAGGGCGACGCACTGAAAACCAACTTCGAGGCGCTTGCTGATGGCGGCCCGGTCAAGATCATTGCCAACCTGCCCTACAATGTCGGTACGCAACTGCTCGTCAACTGGCTGCTGCCCGAGCGCTGGCCGCCGTTCTGGCAATCGCTGACCCTGATGTTCCAGCGCGAGGTGGGCCTCAGGATCGTCGCCGAGGCTGACGACGACCACTATGGGCGCCTCGGTGTGCTCTGCGGCTGGCGTACGCAGGCGCGGATGGCCTTCGACGTGCCGCCGCAGGCCTTCACGCCACCGCCGAAGGTGACGTCGTCTGTGGTCCATCTGGAGCCGATCGAAAACCCCATCCCCTGCGCCGTCAACGCGCTCGAGAAGGTGACCCATGCGGCCTTCGGCCAGCGGCGGAAGATGCTGCGCCAGAGCCTGAAGCCGCTCGGCGGCGAAGCCCTTCTGGCAAAAGCCGACATCGACCCGCAACGCCGCGCCGAGACGCTTTCGGTGGGCGAGTTCTGCCGCCTGGCAAACTGCCTTTAGGCCACCCGCCGCTGGCGACCGGTCTCTGGCGACAATGCCGCGATACGAAAATGGCTCCCGAAGGAGCCATTTTTTCTTTCGGCGCTTAGAACGGGTTTTCCGTCAGCAGACCGTTGACGAAATCGAACAGGCCGGGGCGCCGGTCGCGACGGAGCCGCTCGGCCTCGACGATCGCCCGCACGGACGAAAAGGCGCGATCCAGATCGTCGTTGAGAACGATGTAATCGTACTCCCGCCAGTGTTCGATCTCGGCACGAGAATTGGCGAGCCGCGTGGCGATCACCTCTTCGCTGTCTTCGGCCCGGCGGTGCAGGCGTGACTGCAGCTCGGCCATCGACGGCGGCAGGATGAAGATGGAGACGACGTCGCCTGCCATCTTCTCCTGAAGCTGCTGGGCTCCCTGCCAGTCGATGTCGAAAAGCATGTCCCGGCCGGCGGCCATGGCCGCTTCGACGGCGTCACGCGGGGTGCCGTAGAAATTGCCGTGCACTTCCGCCCATTCGAGCAGGGAGTCCGTTGCCCTCAGTGCCTCGAACTCACGGATCGTCTTGAAATGATAGTGCCGTCCATCGATCTCGCTCGGGCGGCGCTGGCGCGTCGTCACGCTCACCGAGATGCTCATCTCGGGATCGGCTTCGAGCAGATTGCGCGCAATGGTCGATTTTCCGGCGCCGGACGGCGAGGAAATAACGAGCATCAGCCCACGACGGGCGATCTTGATGGGCGAAGGGGTCGCCGGGGTCATGTCTTACTCCAGATTCTGGACCTGTTCGCGGAACTGGTCGATGACGACCTTAAGCTCGATCCCGGCCGCAGACACTGCGGCTGCGTTCGACTTGGAACAGATTGTATTTGATTCGCGGTTAAATTCCTGCGCGAGGAAATCGAGCTTGCGGCCGACAGGGCCGCCCTTTGCCAGAAGTTCGCGTGCTGCAACGATGTGAGAGCCCAGCCGATCGATCTCTTCGCGCAGATCCGCCTTGGTCGCCAGCAACGCGACTTCGGCATAAAGGCGCTCCCGATCGAGCGAGGAGCCGTTGTCCATCACCATGGCCACCTGCTGCGCAAGCCGCTCGGCGATCGACGTTGCACTTCGCGACGGATCGGCCTCGACCGTCGCGGTCAGTGCTTCAATGCTTTCGACCTGGGTGAGCAGGATCTGACAGAGCGCAGCCCCCTCGTCCTCACGCATCGCGCGCAGATCGGACAGCGCGAGCCTCAGTCCTTCGAGGATGTTGGCATCAAGCGCTGCGCGCTCCTCTTCACTTTCCTCCGGCTCGCGGAAGTCGACGATGCCGCGGATCGAAAGAAGCGTGTCGAACTTCAGAGGCGCCGGGTCGACGAGCTCTCCCAGTTGTTCGCGCAGGTTCAACACGGCCGTCAAGGCCGCCTGGTTGACCACCGCCTCGACAGCCGCCTCGCCGCCGCTGACGGACAGGCCGATCTGGAGGTTACCGCGTGAGAAATAGTCGCCGGCGAGTTTGCGCACCTCCGGCTCGAAGCGTTCCAGCCCCTGCGGCAGGCGCAGCCGGAGATCAAGGCCCTTGCCGTTGACGGAGCGCAGCTCCCAGGCCCATCGGCGGCGGCCGCTGCTGCCTTCCTTCCGGGCAAAGCCGGTCATCGATTGGAGCGGCATCGTCACCTCCGTTGCGGTTTCAGCAGAAGCAATAAGGCGACGGCGCGGCATCCCGCAAGGGATATCCGCGCCGTCACTTGTCAGTCCACAATACAGGCCCCGTCACGCGGCTATGCCGCATGGGTGGGCAGCATCATTGCGGCTGCGGTGTCATGGCATCCGATCCGGTGGCCGCACCGTCGGCTGCAGCCTTCGCCGCTTCCGCGGCCCGCTCCGCCTCGACCTTGCGCCAACGCCTCACATTGGCATTGTGCTCGTCGAGGGTCTCGGCGAAGACGTGACCACCTGTGCCGTCGGCGACGAAGTAGAGCTCCGGCGTGCGCGACGGATTGGCCACGGCCTCAAGCGCCGCGCGCCCGGGATTGGCAATCGGCGTCGGCGGCAGGCCCTTGATGATGTAGGTGTTGTACGGCGTCTGCTTGTCGATGTCCGACTTCAGGATCGGCCGGTCCGCCGGCTTTCCGTCACCGCCGAAGATGCCGTAGATGATCGTCGGGTCGGATTGAAGACGCATGCCCTTGTCGAGCCGGTTGATGAAGACGGACGCGACACGCGGACGCTCATCGGCGCGGCCGGTTTCCTTTTCCACGATCGAGGCGAGCGTGACCAGTTCCTCTACCGTCGATACCGGCAGGTTGGGGTCGCGCTTGTCCCAGATCTGGCCGACCAGGACCTTCTGGGCCGCAACCATCTGCTGGACGATCTCGCCGCGCTTGGTACCACGCGTGAACTTGTAGGTGTCCGGCATCAGCGAACCCTCGGGCGGCAATTCCTTCGGCAGGTCGCCAACCAGCACCGGATCGTCGGAGAGCTTGTGGAACATCTGCTTGACGGTCAGGCCTTCGGGCAGGGAAACGGAATAGAGGATCGACTTGCCGGATTTCAGAAGCTGCATGACCTCCTGCATGGAGGAACCGGCCTTGATCTCGTATTCGCCCGCCTTCAGCGTCTCGTTGTCGAGATAGGCTTCCGAGACGAAGCGGAAGACGCGCGCATCGGTGATGATGTTGCTGCGCTCAAGTCCGCTGGCTATCTCGCTCATGCCAGCGCCGCCTCTGACGATGAAGTTCTGGTTCGCCTGCAGCGGACCCTGCTTTTCGTACTGATGCATCGCGTAATAGACCGTGCCGGCCGCGGCAAGTGCCGCGAAGACGATGACGGTCATGACGAAATTCAGAAAGATCACGACCTGGCTGCGGGCCTTGCGCGATCGTTTCGGTGGCTGCGGCACTTTTTCCGGGCGCAACGCCTCGTTCGCCGATTTCGGAATGATCGGCCCGTTGCTCGCGTTTTCACTGCGGCCGAATTGCGCCGCGCCGTTGTCGTTTGTGTCGCTCACGATTGTCCCGAACCCGAAATTCGCGGCCTCATTCTCTTCCTGCTTCCGGCGCGAATTTCGGACTGGACCGTCGCAGGCTTAAGACAAATTCATAAAAACGGCGCCGCCCTGGCGGACGACAACCGCAGTCTTGTTGACCAAGAGATCTGCGGCCCGGCGCAATTGCACGTAGGAACCACAGAAATGTGTCGAATCGCCGTCCGTTCAAGGGAACGTGGCGGACGCCCAACACTTTGGTCTGGAGTTTTCCAGTGCCCCCCATGTTGCCGCGGGGTGCGAGCCGGGGCTCCAGGCAATAGCGAATTGGCAATCTGACAGATATGCCTTGCGCGAATATAGCGGTCGGCGGGCGCCGCAGCGCATCCTCCTCCCGAAACATGCTTGTAACGAGCAATACGGCAAAAACTGGATCAGCGCGCCGAGTATCGTTCTCGACGCGCTGATTGGATTTAAGGACGGGATCAGGCGCCGGTGTAGCGACGCAGGACCAACGAGGCGTTCGTGCCGCCGAAGCCGAAGGAGTTCGACAGCGCTACGTTGATCTCACGCTTGCGCGCGACATGCGGCACGAGATCGATCTTCGTTTCCACGGATGGATTGTCGAGGTTGAGCGTCGGCGGAGCGATGTTGTCACGGATCGCGAGCGCCGAGAAAATCGCTTCGACAGCGCCGGCAGCGCCGAGCAAATGGCCGATCGCAGACTTGGTCGAAGACATCGAGATCTTCGGGGCATGCTCGCCAACCAGACGCTCGACCGCGCCGAGCTCGATCGTGTCGGCCATCGTCGAGGTGCCGTGGGCGTTGATGTAGTCGACATCGGCCGCCGTCAGCCCGGCGCGCTTCAGCGCCATCTGCATGCAGCGGTAGGCGCCGTCGCCGTCTTCCGACGGGGCAGTGATGTGGAAGGCGTCACCGGACAGGCCGTAGCCGACGACTTCCGCATAGATCTTGGCGCCACGTGCCTTGGCGTGCTCGAGTTCTTCGAGGATGACGACACCGGCACCCTCGCCCATGACGAAGCCGTCACGGTCGATGTCATAAGGACGCGAGGCCTTCTGCGGGTCGTCATTGTGCTGCGTCGACAGCGCCTTGCAGGCGGCAAATCCGGCGAGCGAGATCCGGCAGATCGGCGATTCCGCGCCACCGGCGACCATGACGTCGGCATCGCCAAGCATGATCAGGCGGCTCGCGTCGCCGATCGCGTGCGCGCCGGTCGAACAGGCGGTGACGACAGAGTGATTGGGACCGCGCAGCTTGTGGCGGATCGACACCTGGCCGGAGGCAAGGTTGATGAGGCGGCCCGGAATGAAGAAGGGCGAAATGCGCCTCGGACCCTTGTCACGCAGCGTGTAGCCGCCTTCGACGATGCCTTCGAGGCCGCCGATGCCCGAACCGATCAGGACGCCCGTTGCGATCTGATCCTCGTTGGTTTCCGGCTTCCAGCCTGCATCGGCCAGCGCCATGTCGGCCGCGGCCATCGCATAGACGATGAAGGGATCGACCTTGCGCTGCTCCTTCGGCTCCATCCAGTCGTCGGCGTTGAAGGTCGCATCGGTTCCGTCCCCGAAGGGGATGCGGCAGGCGATCTTTGCGGGAAGGTCCTCGACCTCGAATTCGGTAACCTTGCGCGCAGCGTTGTGCCCCGCAAGCAGGCGCGCCCACGTCGCCTCAGTTCCGCAACCCAAGGGAGATACCATGCCGGTACCGGTGATAACGACACGTCTCATAGTCCGCGACCCACCCTGACTTTTCAGTTTCAGCGCCGGATCGGACCACGTGCAACGAACCCGATCCGGGCATCCATTTAAGGTTCTAAATTCACGATCAGAGGGAATTGCGGCAAACGCTTGCTGATCGAAATCCCCGCTCAGCGCGGGACAGCCCACTTCCCTGGGCTGAAACGGGCCGCTTTACGCGGCCCGTCCACGGCCGAAGCCACTTTAAGGTATTAGGCCTGAGCCTTTTCGATGAACTTGACAGCGTCGCCGACGGTCAAGATCGAGTCAGCAGCGTCGTCCGGGATTTCAACGCCGAATTCTTCTTCGAAAGCCATGACCAGTTCGACGGTGTCGAGCGAGTCCGCGCCGAGGTCATCGATGAAGCTTGCGCCTTCGCTGACCTTTTCGGCGTCGACGCCAAGATGATCAATAACAATTTTCTTTACGCGTTCTGCGATATCGCTCATGTCGGAGTTCCTCGACCTTCGTTTCTGTAGGCGCCTATTCCGGCACCGGTACTCTTATGTAAGCCTGATAGACCAAGATGGCCCACCCGGCAATCCATCCAACCGGAACTGCGGCAAACCCAAGGCAGCCAAGGCTGCCGGACGCCTGGCGTGACCGGTCGACTGCTAACAGTCATGGCCCGATTAACACGGTTTAACGCTGTCGCAAAGTCCGAAAATGCCTGTCATTCGCTTGCTCAACATTGAATTTCAGGCATTTGGCAGGCGGTAGCCCGGGACGTTGAATGCTGCCCTCCGCACAATCTCGGCGAGCCGCCTGCACGTCCCGGACACCGGGTCAGATCATCGCCATGCCGCCGTTGACGTGAATCGTCTGGCCGGTGACGTAGCCCGCCTCGTTCGAAGCAAGATAGGCGACCGCAGAGGCGATTTCGGCGCCGGTGCCCATGCGCTTCATCGGGATCGCGCCCATGATCGCGTCCTTCTGCTTGTCGTTCAGCTTGCCGGTCATGGCGCTTTCGATAAAGCCGGGCGCTACACAGTTGACGGTGACGTTGCGCGTCGCGATTTCCTGGGCAAGCGACTTGGAAAAACCGATCATGCCGGCCTTGGAGGCGCAGTAGTTGGCCTGGCCGGGATTGCCCGTGACGCCGACGATGGACGTGATGTTGACGATACGGCCGAAGCGGCGACGCATCATCGGATGGGTGAGTTCGCGCGTCAGCCGGAAAACAGCGGTGAGGTTCACTTCGAGAACGGCATCCCAATCTTCGTCGCTCATGCGCACGAAGAGGCCGTCCTTGGTGATCCCGGCATTGTTGACGAGAATATCGACGCCGCCGAGTTCAGCCTCCGCCTTTTCGCCAAGCGCCTTGACCTCGGCGCGATCGGAAAGGTTGGCAGGGAAAAGCTGCACGCGTTCACCAAGCTCGTTGGCAAGCGCCTCCAGCTTTTCGACGCGGGTGCCGTGCAGGCCGACAGTTGCGCCCTGCGCATGCAGCATGCGGGCGATTTCCTCGCCGATACCACCGGAAGCGCCGGTAACGAGAGCCTTGCGGCCAGAAAGATCGAACATCTGATTGGTTCCTTGTAACTGGTGCGACGAGGCGGCCGCTCAGGCGAGCAGCGCGGCAAGTGCAGTATCGATATCGGCAGGCGTGTTGACGGCGACGCCGTTGACGGTCTTGTCGATCCGGCGGGCAAGCCCGGTCAGGACCTTGCCGGAACCGATTTCATAAAGCGTCGTGACATTGTTGGCAGCGAACCACTCAACGGTTTCGCGCCAGCGAACCTGGCCGGTGACCTGCTCCACCAAAAGGCGGGCGATCTCGTCCGCATCGCTGACCGGTGCAGCAAGCACATTGGCGATCACGGGAACGATAGGGCTGCGCTTCTCGACCTTGGCGAGCGCATCGCGCATCGCGTCTGCCGCCGGCGCCATCAGGCTCGAATGGAAGGGCGCAGAGACCGGCAGCATAAGGGCGCGCTTGGCGCCTTTTTCCGATGCAAGCGCTGCGGCCTTTTCGACGGCCGCCTTCTCGCCGGAAATCACCAGCTGGCCGCCACCATTGTCGTTGGCGATCTGACAGGAGCCGAGTGCGGAGGCTTCGCCGCAGATGGCTTCGACATCCGCATGCTCGAGACCGATGATCGCCGCCATCGCGCCCTTACCGACCGGGACCGCCGCCTGCATGGCGTTGCCGCGGATGCGCAGGAGGCGCGCGGTATCGGCAATAGAGAAGGTGCCGGCCGCGCAGAGCGCCGAGTATTCGCCGAGCGAGTGGCCAGCGACGAAGGACACCTTGCTCTTCAAATCGAGGCCCTTGGCCTCGAGCACGCGGATGACGGCCATCGACACGGCCATCAGCGCCGGCTGGGCGTTTGCCGTCAGCGTCAATGTCTCTTCCGGGCCATTCCACATAATCTCTGACAGCTTCTCGCCGAGCGCCTCGTCGACTTCGGCAAAGACGGCGGCGGCTTCCGGAAATGCGTCCGCCAGTTCCTTGCCCATGCCGACAGCCTGGCTGCCCTGGCCGGGAAACGTGAATGCAATGCTCATGGGATAGTCCCTTCCCTGGACCGTTGTGATTTCGGATCGAACAGAGACGAAATCATAAAGGTCAGTGCTGATGACTTAGAGCGGGCAAGGGCGCGGAAAACCGCACACACACTATTTACACGTCCCGCTCTGGTTTCCTCTCCATTCACATTCCTGAACGACGAGTCAAGCTTGGAGGCCCGGGCGGACGGGGTCAACGACGCCTTTTGCCCTTGATCTTCATCAATCAAGGCGTAAGTTTGCCGCCCAAGGCTGGCCTGATCCTCGCAATCGCGCGGGCGGCGGCCATCACCCATCCCGGCGCGACACCCTCCCTCCCACGGTCGATACGCGCCTTCTCACGAGGAATCTCGATCCATGCGTTACAACACGCTAGGCCGCACCGGCATCAAGGTCTCGGAAATCTGCCTGGGCACCATGACATGGGGCTCGCAGAACTCCACGGCTGAAGCCCACGAACAGCTCGACCACGCCTTCGAAAAGGGCGTGAACTTCATCGACACGGCGGAACTCTATCCGACGACGCCTCTTTCGTCAGAGACCTACGGCAACACCGAGAGCATCATCGGCGAATGGCTGACGAAGCGCGGTCGACGCGACGACGTCGTACTTGCGACCAAGGTTGCCGGTCCCGGTCGCCCCTATATCCGCGACGGCGGCCCGACCACACCCGAGGGTATCGACCAGGCGATCGACGCCAGCCTCAAGCGGCTGAAGACCGATTATGTCGATCTCTACCAGATCCACTGGCCGAACCGCGGCCACTATCATTTCCGCAACGCCTGGTCCTACGACCCGGCCAAGCAGGACAAGGCGCATGTCGCCGGTGATCTCAAGGCGATTCTCGACAAGCTCGGCGACCTCGTGAAGGCCGGCAAGGTCCGCGCCGTCGGTCTTTCCAACGACACCGCCTGGGGCACGATGAAATTCATCAACATGGCAGAGCAGCATGGCCTGCCGCGCGTCGCGTCGATCCAGAACGAATACAACCTGCTTTATCGCGCCTATGACCTCGACCTCTCGGAACTGTCGCATCACGAGGATGTGGGCCTGCTTGCCTATTCCCCGCTTGCAGCAGGCCTCCTCAGCGGCAAGTACCTCGACGGCGCCAAGCCCAAGGGCTCGCGGCTTGCGATCAACGGCGACCTCGGCGGCCGTTTTACGCCGCATCAGGAGCCAGCGGTTGCCGGATACGTCGCACTTGCCAGGGAACATGGCATCGATCCCTCGCAGATGGCCATCGCCTTCTGCCTCGCGCGCCCGTTCATGGCATCGGTCATCATCGGCGCGACATCGATGGAACAGCTGAAGACCGATCTCGGCGCGGTCGACCTCAAGCTGTCGCAGGACGTCATCAACGGGATCCGCCGCCTGCACCGCCTCTATCCGATGCCGATCTGATCGGTCGCGGCCGGTCAGCCCGAAACCAGGCTTGGTGCGAAAAAATGCGCCAAGCCTTGCCTTCCGTCGAAAAATGCGTATAAGCGCGCTGTTCGAAATGCCCGGTCTTCTGGCTGGTGGCTGAACGGAGGGCCGGCTTCCTCGAGGGGAGCCGTTAGGATTGCAAGTCTTTCCGGCCTCCCGTGTCTCCGCTCTCGACCGTCTCGATACAACACTTTCTTGCCGGCTGCCTGTCAGCCACTAAGAACAGTCGTTGAGGCTTAGCCGCCGAGGTCCGGGCTGATTAACGCAAGAAAGGCAAGCCACAATGGCTCTTTATGAACACGTATTCCTGGCCCGCCAGGACATCACGCCGCAGCAGGTCGACGGTCTCGTCGAGCAGTACAAGGGCGTGCTCGAAGCAAACGGCGGTAAGGTCGGTCGCGTCGAGAACTGGGGCCTGAAGTCCCTCACCTACCGCATCAAGAAGAACCGCAAGGCTCACTACGTTCTCATGGACATCGACGCTCCGGCAGCGGCTGTTCACGAAATCGAGCGTCAGATGCGCATCAACGAAGACGTCCTGCGCTACATGACGATCGCTGTTGAGAAGCACGAAGAAGGCGCATCGGCCATGATGCAGAAGCGCGACCGCGACGACCGTCCGCGCCGCGATGGCGACCGTCCGGAGCGCAGCTTCGGCGACCGTGGTCCGCGTCCGGACCGTGGCGACCGCGAAGATCGCCCGCGCCGTCCGCGCGAAGACCGCGCGTAATCAAGAAGCTTTAGGAGATTAAGACAATGGCTGAAGTTTCTTCCGCTCCGGTTCGCCGCCCGTTCCACCGTCGCCGCAAGACCTGCCCCTTCTCGGGCGCAAACGCTCCGCGGATCGACTACAAGGACATCCGTCTGCTGCAGCGCTACATTTCCGAGCGCGGCAAGATCGTTCCTTCCCGCATCACGGCCGTTTCCCAGAAGAAGCAGCGC
>NZ_DASYHB010000203.1:0-2415 GCF_035999185.1 Ensifer sp.
ATACTTCCTCGTCGAATCGTCGGGAAGGGAGGCGCCCAAAAAAGCGGCCGCGCTCTCTTGTCAAGAACGCGGCCACAAGATGTTGTGGATTGCCCGGGTAAGGATTAGTACCGGTAGTGCTCAGCCTTGAACGGGCCCTGCTGACCGACGCCGATGTAGTCGGCCTGTTCCTGCGACAGCTCGGAGAGCTTGGCGCCGAGCTTCTTCAGGTGCAGACGTGCAACCTTCTCGTCGAGTGCCTTCGGCAGGACGTAGACTTCGTTCTTGTAGTTCGCGCCCTTGGTGAACAGCTCGATCTGAGCCAGCACCTGGTTGGAGAACGATGCCGACATCACGAAGGATGGGTGGCCGGTGGCGTTGCCGAGGTTCAACAGACGACCTTCCGACAGAAGGATCATGCGGTTGCCCTTCGGGAACTCGATCATGTCGACCTGCGGCTTGATGTTCGTCCACTTCAGGTTACGAAGCGCCGAGACCTGGATCTCGTTGTCGAAGTGGCCGATGTTGCCGACGATCGCCATGTCCTTCATCTCGCGCATGTGGTCCATGCGGATGACGTCCTTGTTGCCGGTCGTCGTGATGAAGATGTCGGCCGAGGAGACAACGTCTTCGAGCTGAACGACTTCGAAGCCGTCCATGGCAGCCTGCAGCGCGCAGATCGGGTCGACTTCGGTGACCTTGACGCGGGCGCCGGCGCCCGAGAGCGAAGCTGCCGAGCCCTTGCCGACGTCGCCGTAACCGCAGACGACGGCAACCTTGCCGGCCATCATCACGTCGGTGCCGCGGCGAATGCCGTCAACCAGCGATTCCTTGCAGCCGTACTTGTTGTCGAACTTCGACTTGGTGACCGAATCGTTGACGTTGATTGCCGGGAACGGCAGCAGGCCCTTGGCCTGGAGCTGGTAGAGACGATTGACGCCGGTGGTGGTTTCTTCGGTCACGCCCTTGATGGCGTCGCGCTGCTTGGTGAAGAAGCCCGGCGAAGCCTCGAGGCGCTTCTTGATCTGTGCGAAGAGGATTTCTTCTTCTTCGGAGCCCGGGTTCGAGAGCACGTTTTCGCCGGCTTCGGCGCGGGCGCCGAGCAGGATGTACATGGTGGCGTCGCCGCCATCGTCCAGGATCATGTTGGAGACGCCGCCGTCGGTCCACTGGAAGATCTTGTCCGTGTAGGTCCAGTATTCTTCAAGCGTTTCGCCCTTGACGGCGAAGACCGGGACGCCGCTTGCGGCGATCGCTGCGGCAGCGTGGTCCTGGGTCGAGAAGATGTTGCAGGATGCCCAGCGAACGTCGGCGCCGAGTGCGACCAGCGTCTCGATGAGGACGGCGGTCTGGATGGTCATGTGCAGCGAGCCGGTGATGCGCGCGCCCTTCAGCGGCTTTGCAGCGCCGAACTCTTCGCGGCAGGCCATCAGGCCCGGCATTTCCGTTTCAGCGATCGCAATTTCCTTGCGTCCGAAATCGGCAAGACCGATGTCGGCGACGATATAGTCCTGAGTGGTGGTCATGGAGTTCTCCGGGCTGATCTCTTCAAGCCGCGCGGCCCTTGGCCGTTTCGCGGCGCGACTATGCCTCCCACGCCTGTCGACGCGGTGAGAGTGCGACCGATCTATCAGGATTCAGGAAGGAGGGCAACCTCGATATAAAGAAGTCTTTATATCTTTATATTGTCGTTCAGATTTCTTCGCCGAACTTGTCGGCGACCAGCGCATCGAGCGCGTTCATCGCTTCTTCGGCCTGTGCGCCGCTGGCGGTGACACAGATGCTGCAGCCGGTGCTGGCCGCCAGCATCATCAGTCCCATGATCGAGGTTCCGCCGACGGTCATGCCGTCTTTCGACACGCTGATCTCGGCGTCATAGGCTTCGACGGTCTGCACGAACTTCGCCGATGCCCGCGCATGCAGGCCGCGCTTGTTGATGATCAAGAGTTCGCGCGTCAGCGACATGTCGGGGCGATGATCCATTACTTTCCACTCAGGACGCGGCTGGCGACGTTGATGTACTTCCGTCCGGCTTCCGACGCTTCGACCAGCGCCTTGTCCATGTCGCTTTCGCCACGCACGCCGGCAAGCTTGATCAGCATCGGCAGGTTGACGCCGGCAATGACTTCGACCGTGCCGCTGCGCATGACGGAGATGGCGAGGTTGGAGGGCGTCCCGCCGAACATGTCGGTCAGGATGATGACGCCGTGGCCTTCGTCGACATTGGTCACCGCGTCGAGGATGTCCTGCCGACGCTGGTCCATGTCGTCCTCGGGGCCGATGCAGACGGTCTCTATAGCTTTTTGCGGACCGACGACATGCTCAAGCGCAAGTCGAAATTCCTCAGCCAGCTTGCCATGGGTGACAAGCACAAGTCCGATCATGGGTATCTTCGCTCCAACTGCACACGCAATTCACTGATGGCCAGATATCGCA
>NZ_DASYHB010000204.1:0-9112 GCF_035999185.1 Ensifer sp.
AGTGCACCTGGAGGTGAGCATGTTTGTGACCGCGGCCTATGCCCAGCAGTCAACCACCACTGAAGGCGCCGAAGCACACGATGCCGCTGCGGCCGGTGAGGTGCACACCGAAACGGGTGTGGCCCACGAAGGCGAGGCTGGTTCCGGCGTGTTCCCGCCCTTTGATTCGACCCATTTCGCATCGCAGCTGCTCTGGCTCGCGATCACCTTTGGCCTCTTCTATCTCCTGATGTCGAAGGTCATCATTCCGCGCATCGGCGGAATTCTTGAAACCCGTCACGACCGGATCGCTCAGGATCTCGACGAAGCGTCGCGCCTGAAGGGCGAAGCTGACGCCGCCATCGCATCCTATGAGCAGGAATTGGCAACCGCCAAGGCCAAGGGTCATCAGATTGCCGACGGTGCACGCGAAGCCGCCAAGTCCAAGGCTCTGGCTGACCGCAACGCTGTCGAAGCCGATCTTTCCAAGAAGATCGCCGCTGCGGAAGACCGCATCGCCGACATCAAGACCAAGGCACTTGCAGACGTCGGCGCGATCGCCGAGGAAACTGCGACCGCGGTCGTCAAGCAGCTCATCGGTGGCACCGTCACCAAGGCTGAGATCGTCGCTGCCGTCAAGGCATCGGCCGGTAACTGAGGAGCACTGAACCATGCATCTTGATGCGACCTTCTATGCCCTCGTCGGCTTGATCCTGTTCCTCGTCCTGATTGCCTACCTCAAGGTTCCGGGCATGATGGGCAAGGCGCTTGACGCCCGTGCCGACAAGATCACCAACGAGCTGGCGGAAGCCAAGCGCCTGCGCGAAGAAGCCCAGGCCCTCGTTGCCGAATACCAGCGCAAGCGCAAGGATGCCGAAGCGGAAGCTGCCGGTATCGTTGCTGCCGCCCAGCGCGAAGCCGAAATGCTGACCGCCGAAGCCAAGCAGAAGACGGAAGAATTCGTCGCCCGCCGCACCGCGCTGTCGGAACAGAAGATCAAGCAGGCTGAAAGTGACGCGATCAACGCCGTTCGTTCGGCAGCCGTTGATCTCGCGATCTCCGCCGCCGAGAAAGTCGTTGCCGCCAAGGCCGACGCCGGCGCCCAGAGCGATCTGTTCAAGAAGGCACTTGGCGAAGTCAAGGCACGCCTGAACTAAAGAACTCGGACATTCCGATTGAAGAGCCCCGCCCTGTGCGGGGCTTTTTGTTTTCGGATGCATGGATGTACTGATGATTGCCGCGGTTGTTCTGACCGCTGGAGCGTCGACCGGAGCCGTTGTGCGCGGGCTGCCGTTTCCAGCTTCCGGCTAGCAACGAGCAGTTCGGTTCTGGTCAGATGCAAGACGAACCCACGGGGTGTTGGATTGATGCAACAAGGCGTCGGCCGCTGTGTTCCTGCGCGACGGCACGCCTGCCACCTCGGCGCCGACGCTTCCAACGCGGCGCGCCGTCCAGCTGCAACCATGTCTTCGATGGATCGACTGCTTTACCGCAAGACCGATGGGCACGCTTGCATGCGAGCTCAGTCCT
Organism: Ensifer sp.; assembly: GCF_035999185.1. Lineage (GTDB taxonomy): Bacteria > Pseudomonadota > Alphaproteobacteria > Rhizobiales > Rhizobiaceae > Ensifer. The sequence continues at coordinate 1,510 of NZ_DASYHB010000204.1, forward strand.
GGCGCAAGGGGCGGAAGCTCATGCGGTGAAGTGGGCAGGGGCCCTGAGCCTCAATGGCGCGGCGATGCGTCACCGTCGCATAGCCCGCATGCAGCGCAAAGCCGTAGCCGGGATGCGCAAGATCCGCGCGCGCCATCATCCGGTCGCGCGTGACCTTGGCGACGATCGAGGCGGCCGCGATCGAGAGCGAGCGGGCGTCACCCTTCACCACCGCTTTTGCGTAGCAGGTAAGGCCTGGAGGCACGTCACGGCCGTCGACGAGCACGAAACGTGCGGCAGACGGCAGACCGGCAACCGCGCGACGCATCGCTTCCAGGCTCGCCTTGCGGATATCGGTGGCGTCGATCGTGCCAGCCGACGCGGAAGCGATCGATACATCGGCTGTCGCGAGAATTTCCTCGAACAGCTTCTCACGCGCCTGCGCGCTCAGTTTCTTGCTGTCGTCCAGTCCCTCGGGGATTGCGTCCGGATTGAGAATGACGGCGGCAGCGACGACCGGCCCCGCGAGCGGCCCGCGCCCGGCTTCATCCGCGCCGGCTACCGGCCAGAAACCGTCGCCCTTGGCCGAGAGCTCGAAACTGAAGTCGGGCGCTTCGATGACATCGGGAAAAAGGGGAGAATCGGGCGATCTACGAGACATAAGTCTAATTCGCATGATCGACCGATTCTCTTCAAGCCCCCCGGTCCGAGTGCGGCGGCGGACGGGGGATGGCCGGTGCCCAGAACGGCGAACGGGGCACCGGAACTGCGATAAGACCTCAGGCATTCGTGCCGACCTGCCTGCAATCGGGGTGACCTTCCATCGCCGACGCCATTGGCACGCCCGACATCCGGCCGCTCCCGACCCTGATCAGGTCCGGTCGGCATCCCGTCGAGGTCTTTTAAAGAAGCGAGAGCTGCACCCCCATTCCGAGCGGCGGCACGAAGAGGTCGTCGCGCAGCTGCCGCCGCGTCGGGTTGAAGCCGAGCCGCTTGACGGCAAGGTCGAAGCGCCGGCCGATCTGCCAGGCATAGGGACCGGCCCCCTTCATCCGCTTGCCGAATTCAGCGTCATAGTCCTTGCCGCCGCGCATGGAGCGGACGAGCGACATGACATGACGGTAGCGATCGGGGTAATTGCGCAGCAGCCAATCGCGAAAGAGCGGGCTGACCTCAAGTGGCAGTCGCAACAGAACGTAGCTCGCCTCCGTCGCTCCGGCCGTCCTTGCCGCTTCGAGCACCCTTTCGATCTCATGATCGTTCAGCGCCGGGATAATCGGGGAAACAAGGACCCCGGTCGGGATGCCGGCTTCGGCAAGCGCACGCATCGCCTCCAGCCGCTTGGGAGGAGTTGCGGCGCGCGGCTCCATCGTCCGCGCCATCTTGCGGTCGAGCGTCGTCACCGAGATGCCGACACGAACGAGGCCCTGTTCGGCCATCGGCGCCAGGATGTCGATGTCGCGGGTGACCATCGCCGATTTGGTGACGATCATGACCGGATGGTTGGCGTCCCTGAGCACCTCGAGAATCTGGCGCATGACGCGCCATTCCTTTTCGATCGGCTGGTAGGGGTCGGTGTTGGTGCCGATGGCGATCGGCCTCACCTTATAGTCCGGCCGGGCCAGCTCACGCTCCAGAAGCCGTGGGGCATCCGGCTTGGCAAAGAGCTTCGCTTCGAAGTCGAGCCCGGCGGACAGACCCATATAGGCGTGGGTCGGTCGGGCGAAGCAGTAGATGCAGCCGTGCTCGCAGCCACGATAGGGATTGATCGAACGATCGAAGGAGATATCCGGCGATTCGTTTCTGGTGATTACCGAACGCGGCTTTTCGATCTGCACTTCGGTCTTGAAAGGCGGCAGATCCTCAAGACTTTCCCAACCGTCATCGAATGCCTCCAGCGTGCGCGGCTCGAAACGGCCGGACATGTTGAGCCCGGCGCCGCGTCCCCGGCGACGATCGACATCGATCCTGAGCCCGGTCGCACTCATCATCGCTTCGGCGACATCTGCCGTATTGGCGGGCGCGAGCGCGCCTTGCCTGATCTGAGACAGCTCGGTCATTGGAGGCTCCCCGGAATCACAAATCTGATCCCGTTTTGTTCTGATTATTTTCCTATCGCGAATACGAGAACAATTCAAGAACAAAAATGTGATGCGAGCCGCGAGCGTTTTGTGGCGGGGCGTGCTACGGGCGTCGGGAGGACAGGATGTAGCAATTCCGCCCTCGATGCGGTAGGAGATACCATGCTGACCATCATCATGGAAACACGGGATAATGAAGCCGAGCTGGCGCAGACGCTTTCGGTGCTGGTTGCCGGTGCGGTCGAGGGGCTCGTCAGCGATGTGATCATCCTTGATCATGGGTCCAAGGACGGTTCGGCGCACGTCGCGGACGCGGCCGGGTGCCGCTTCTGCCAGGATTGGGACTTGGCTGAGGTGGTTCGCTCTGCACGCGGCGAGTGGGTGATGTTGCTGGAGCCGGGTGCCCGTCCGCTCGGTCGTTGGGTCGACGAGCTCGCCGAATATGTCTCGCTCAACAGGACCCCGGCACGCTTCTCCCATTCCAGGATGCACAGAAAGCCGTTCCTCAGTCGGCTTGCGCGGCGAAAGAAGCCGCTCGAGACCGGCTTCCTCCTGCACAAGCACGATGCGCTTGCGGCGGCGCACGGCAACAGCTGCCTCGGGGACATGACGAATGTAGGGTCCGTGCGCAGACTGTCGACCGAGCTGGTGCCGGCATGGGTCGCGTTTGAGGGCAGACAGGCGACGGTTCGCTCCTGAGCGCATCGCCAGACAAAAAAAGGTGCCAGTCCTGGGACGGCACCTCCAAGTGGCTCTCAAATGACCTTGTTTGAAAGATTGCTTGCCGGGCAGCATTCTGGCTGCACGTCGTATCCAACATTTCTCCCCGCTTAGGGACATAGGCGGAAAGGCGTCTCTGGCAGTGCGAAGAGTGGATGGTGCGGCGTTTGCTCTTCGCTGGCTGACGGTCAGAAATTAGCGGCGCGAAAAGCAGCTGTCAGTTCCAAAGGTAACATGTCGGCCGGGCCGGAATGGCTGCCGATATCAGCCGCGTTTGAGATGTTCGTCGAGCCTGGGCATGATCTCAACGAAGTTGCAGGGCATGTGCCGGTAGTCGAGTTGCTGTTTCAATATGCCGTCCCAGGCATCGCGGCAGGCACCGGGCGAGCCCGGCAGGACAAAGATGAAGGTGGCGTTGGCAACGCCGCCGGTCGCACGTGACTGAATGGTCGAGGTGCCGATCTTGTCGTAGGAAATCCGATGAAACACTTCGGAGAACCCGTCCATGCGTTTTTCGAAGAGTGGTTCCAGCGCCTCGGGCGTTACGTCCCGGCCGGTAAATCCCGTGCCGCCTGTGGTGATCACCACGTCGACTGCCGGATCGAGCGTCCAGGCCTTCACCTGATCCTGGATCGTCTTCTTGTCGTCGGGAACGATCGCACGCGCCTCAAGCCGATGTCCGGCATCGCGCACTCGGGCCTCCAGCGTGTCGCCGGATTTGTCGTCGGCAAGCGTGCGCGTGTCGGATACCGTAAGGATGGCGATGCCGACCGGAACAAAGGGGCGTGCTTCTTTGCTGTTGGCCATTCTATGCCCCTTTCCCTGTCGTCTTGCAGGCGAGAACGTACCATCCGGGATGTGCCGCAGAAAGTGCGTCCGCTGCACGCTCGGCGCCTTCGTCGTTCTTGAAAATGCCAAAGCATGTGGCGCCCGAGCCAGACATCCGCACGAGCGTAGCACCTGTGTCGATGAGGCTCTGGCAAACGGTTCCGATGACCGGTTCCAGTGTCTCGGCCGGTGGCTGCAGGTCGTTGCGCATCGATGCCATGGCAGAGAGCCAGTCGGTCTGTGCCTCCACCCGGTGCGGCAGCACCAGTTGCGGATTGGTCTTGTTCGCAAGCGTCCGGAAGACGACGGGCGTCGAGACCGCGACCATCGGATTGACGAGCACCATCGGGAGCGACGGAAAGTCATCGAGCGGTGTGATGTCCTCGCCGATGCCCTTTGCCAGAAGAGGGGTGCCGCTGAGGCACATCGGCACATCGGCCCCAAGTCTTAGCGCAATGGCCAGAAGCCGCGCAGGTTCGATCGGTGCATCCCAAAGGTCGAGAAGCCCACGAAGCGCCGCTGCCGCATCGGCGGAGCCGCCGCCGATACCCGACGCGAGCGGCAGGTTCTTTTCGAGATGCAGATGCACGGGGCCCGCTGCGGCGGGTTCACGCAAACGCAGTTCCGCGCGCAGCAGGTCGCGGGCCTTCAAAACCAGGTTGCCGCCCTGGGTGCTGGCATCCATTGGCAGTTCGGCGGCAAAGGGCCCTGACACGGTGAAGCGGTCTGCATCGGCAGCAGCAAGAGCGATGCGGTCACCGCGATCGGCAAAGGTGACGAGGCTTTCGAGAAGATGATGGCCGTCGGCCCGTTGGCCGACGACGTGCAGCGCCAGATTGATCTTGGCAGGCGCCGCGCGCGTCAGTGCGAAGCCCGCAATGTCGCCTTCCGACATGGGATCGTCAGGACTTCTTGTCCGGCGCGGGCGCTTCCGGGGTCACCTTTTTCGGTGTCGTCTCCTTGGCGTCGGCGGAGGCTGGAACCTCTTCCTTCAGCGGCGGCAGGCCGTTCTCGATCTTCGCCTTGATTTTGGGGATCTCGGCCTCTTCGGGCTTCAGCTCAAGCGTCTGCGTCCATTGGAACACGGCTTCCAGCTTGCGGCCCACACGCCAGTAGGCGTCGCCGAGGTGGTCGTTGATCGTCGGATCGCCGGCCATGAGTTCGGCCGCTTTTTCCAGCTCCACCACGGCTTCGTCGAAGCGGTTCATGCGGAAATAGGCCCAACCGAGCGAATCGACGATGTAGCCGTCATCCGGCTTCAGTTCGACCGCCTTGCGGATCATCTCGAGGCCTTCGTCGAGATTGATGTTCATGTCGACCCAGGAGTAGCCGAGATAGTTCAGCACCTGCGGCTGGTCGGGGTTGAGCTCCAGTGCCTTGCGGAAGTTCGGCTCGGCCTTGTCCCAGAGCTTCTGGCGCTCGTAGGCGATGCCGCGCTGGAAGAAGACGGTCCAGTCGCTGCGGGTCGGCACCGACCCGATCTGCTCGACGGCACGGTCGTAGAGCTCGCCCATCTCCTTGTAGTCCTTGGCGTCGGACAGAACGCTGCCATAGGCGAGATAGTTGCGGATGTTCTTCGGATCGACGTCGATCAGCGCCTTCAGGTGCTTCTTCGCCTCGTCGACCTTGCCGATGCTCGCGAGGCTCAGGCCCAGCTGCAGTTCGGAGACCCGTCGCATCGGCGATGTCTCGGGGATCGCCTTGTAGAGCTCGATCGCTTCGTTCGGCTTCTTCAGGTTTTCGGCAATACCGCCGAGCATGACCAGGATATCGGCACTATCGGGGTCGAGCCGGCGCGCGGTCTGGAGATAGAGCGAGACGATATCTTCGGCGCCTTCGCGATTGAGCGCTGCACCAATGGAAAAGAGCACGGCGGCGGCGCCCTGGGTGGCGTTCTTGACCTGCTGTTCCTGCTGTACGCCGTTCTCGATGCTGGTCCTGAGCGCCTGGAGCGGCGTGTAGTTGTTGACCATGTTTTCACCGACGGCGATGGTGTCGAGTGCTTTTTGCTTGTTGCCTTCGCGCGCTTCGAACCGGGCGAGTGCCTCGACCGCCCGCATGAAGGTATCCGGTGCGGCGCTACCGCCCTCGCGGTCGAGAATGGCGTCGTTCAGCCGGGTGCGTGCGGTCTGCTTGTCACCTGCTGCAACGGCGATCGCGCCTGCGTGGTAGTTCTTGAACACCCGGAACCACTCCGGGCCGTCAAGTTCCTTGATCTGCGCCAATGCTTCCTTCGGCTTGCCCTGGCCGAACTTGGCCCAGGCGGAAAGCAGGCCGTTCATCAGCCGGTCGAGATCGTTGGGTCCCTGGTAGTTCAGGAGCTTCTGTGCGTTGCGATACTCGCGCTTGCGGATCGCTTCGATCGCACGAATGACCGTGGTGATGCGCTCGACAGCCGGGTCGGATTTGAGCTGCTCGGCAATTTTTGCGCCGTCGTCGAACTGGCCCGCCATCAAAAGCGTGATCATCAGCCGTTGTTTGACGTCGTTGTTGTTGGGCTCGAACTGTAGCGCGATCTTGTAGAGTTCTGTCGCCGAGGCGAAATCGCGATCCGTATCGGCGGTGCGGGCGGCAAGGAATGCGCCGGCAAAGGTGTTGACCGTCTTGATGTCGAACGGTTCGCTTTCCTCGGCAGCGGCAGCCTTCTCCTCGGCAAAAGCCGGGTAGCTGGTGCTGACCGCGGCAAGCGCCAGCAGTGCAGCGCCGCTGAGGAGGCGGAGGATCGTCATTTGCCGCATGTCAAACCTTTCGTGCCGATCGCTCGGCCTTGCGCACCACTAAGGGTTGTTTCGGAGTCAGCCACATATTGCCCAGTGCAACTCTTGAGGAACAGAATGGCTTTTTTGGCGCAATGCGGCAAGAAAATCCTGCCACCTGTCCTCGCCTGGCGAACGCGCCGTCAGCTGACCCGGTCGATGCAGAAATCGATGACTTCTGTCAGTGCCGATTTCCAGGGCGAGGCCGGCAAGGGCGCAAGCGCATCGCGGGCAATCGTGCCGTAGTGTTGGGCGCGCGCGATGGTATCGCTCAAGCCGCCATAGCGTTTGATCAGGCCAAGCGCCTTGTCGAGGTTGGCGTCGCTGCTGTCGCCGCCTTCGATCGCTTCACGCCAGAAGGCGCGGTCTTCGGCCGTGCCGCGACGGTAGGACAGGATCACCGGGAGGGTAATCTTTCCTTCGCGGAAGTCGTCGCCGACATTCTTGCCGAGGTCGCTCGACGAGCCGCCATAATCGAGCACGTCGTCGACGAGCTGGAAGGCGAGGCCGAGGTTCATGCCATAGGATTTCAATGCGTTGCGGTCGGACTTGCTGGTCTGGGCGACGATCGGCCCGACTTCGGCGGCAGCGGCAAAGAGCGCTGCCGTCTTGGCGCGGATGACCTGAAGATAATCGTCCTCGGTCGTCTCCATGTTCTTGGCGACCGAAAGCTGAAGCACTTCGCCCTCGGCGATGACGGAGGCGGCCGTCGAAAGCACGTCGAGCGCGTCGAGCGAGCCGACATCGACCATCATGCGGAATGCCTGGCCGAGCAGGAAGTCGCCGACGAGAACGCTTGCCTGGTTGCCCCAGATCGTACGTGCGGTGGACTTGCCGCGGCGAAGGTCGCTTTCGTCCACGACGTCGTCGTGCAGGAGCGTTGCCGTGTGCATGAATTCGACGCTGGTGGCGAGCTTCACATGTGCATCGCCCTCGTAGCCGAAGAGGGCGGCTGACGCGAGCGTCAGCATCGGACGCAGGCGTTTTCCGCCGGAAGAAATCAGGTGGTTGGCGACCTCGGGAATCATCTGAACGTCGGAGCCGGCCTTCGACAGGATGAGCTGGTTGACACGCTCCATGTCAGGCGCCGTCAGGTCGACGAGCGGCTTTACGGACGCCTGTTTGTTTTTGCTGTCTTCCAGCGGTATCACTACGCCCACACCGGGACTCCTGTTTTCATTGTCGCTTTCGACAATAGGAAGGGGTGTCCCGTGCGGCAAGAGGCGAATTGTCCCGCTT